>JAUNOA010000053.1:0-5451 GCA_030531245.1 Lachnospiraceae bacterium | reverse complement strand
GTAAGACGTGCAATAGGTCTTGCACTTGATAAGCAGCAGATGATCGATATGACATCATTCGGATTTGGAGAGATTCTTGATGAGCCGTGTTATCCGGGAACATTCTACTACAATGATGCAGCTTCTTATTCAAGAAATCTTGATGAAGCAAAGGCATTGCTTGCAGAGGCAGGTTATGCAGATGGATTCACATGCACACTTCTTGTTCCTACAACAGTTCAGGAAGGCGGATGCGGCGATCTCATGCAGGCACAGCTTAAGGAACTCGGAATCGATGCACAGCTTGAAAAAGTTGAAGTTGGTGTATTCATCGACAGAGTATGGGGAAGAAAAGATTTCGATATCTGTGTAACAGGTGACGGTTCCGACGGTGATCCCGATAACTGGCTTTCACGCTGGATCAAGACAGGTGCAGACAACAACCTCGGAAACTACAGCAATCCTGAACTTGATGAACTTATTGCAGCAGGCGGAAGAGCAGATACCAAGGAAGAAAGAAAAGAGTATTATGATCAGGCATTCGAAATCATCAATGAAGATATGCCTCTGTCATTCCTTTTCGGAGGACATCTTGCAACAGCACTTCAGGACAATATTCAGGGATTTATCATGTACACAAACTGGTGGGCTGATTATTACGAGATGACAAAGACAGAATAATACAGATAATTCAGTGTTAAATACAGTTCGTTTTACTGCCGGCCCGTATCGGGCCGGCGGGAAAAGGGGTACCGGATGTTAAAATACACATTAAAAAGATTGGCACTTTTAATTCCGATTGTTATAGCGGTCAGTATACTGGTTTTCCTGGTTATTAAAATGATACCCGGAGACCCGGTTCAGATTATGTTCGGAAAAAGTGCAAATCCAGAACAAGTGGCTTATGTCAGAACACTTTATGGATTGGATAAACCGCTGGTTGAGCAGTATTTCACATGGATAGGGAATCTGCTTAAAGGTGACTGGGGTCAGTCAATTCAGACAGGTGAGTCAGTATATGGTCTTGTTATGGAGCGTATGCCGAGAACTTTTGCACTCTGCATATGCGGTATTCTTGTTGCGCTTATTATCTCGATTCCTTCTGGAATTGCCTGTGCAAAATACCATAATAAGCTGACTGATCTTATCATTACATTTTTCAACCTGGTATTCATTTCTGTTCCGGGATTCTGGCTTGGTGTCATTTTCATGATAGTATTTGCAGTAAAGCTTAAATGGCTTCCGACTTCCGGATATGTTTCTATTTCAGAGAGCTTCGGAGGATGGTTAAAATGCATGATATTGCCGACGGTAACCACAGCGGCAACATTCTTTGCATCATTATCCAGACTTATGCGTTCAAGTATGCTTGAGGTTCTTCAACAGGATTATATTGCACTTGCCAGAATCAAAGGCAATCCGGAGCGAAGAGTATACTATATTCATGCTTTAAGAAATTCGCTGATCCCGCTTATAACCAATATCGGACTTCAGATGGGATATCTTATCGGCGGAGTTGTGGTTATTGAAAAAGTGTTTTCTTACCCGGGGCTGGGATTGTTGCTTATTACTTCCATTACCAGACGTGACTATCCTACAATTCAGGGAATTCTGCTTATAATAGCAATATTGATTGTAATTATCAATCTTATTACGGATTTGACATATATGCTCGTAGATCCGAAGGTTCGTTTCGGATTCGGAAAGAGCTTGGCATAAAGGAGAAAGAGTATGAAGAGATATGGACAGCATGCAACATTGAAACCTGAAAAGGTTGAGGAGTATGTAAAACTTCATTCAGCTGTTTGGCCCGAAGTACTTCAGGTTATCAGTGACTGTCATCAGAAAAATTATTCGATTTATCTGGAAGGAAACGAGTGCTTCTGTTATTTCGAATATGATGGGGATGATTTTGATGCCGATATTGAGAAAATGAACAAAAGTGATATAATGCAAGAGTGGTGGAAGCTCACAAAACCTTGTTTTATGCATCATGATCAGGAAGTATATTACACTGATTGGAAGGAAATATTCCACTTGAATTAACTGTGATGACGATTGCTGGGCGATAAGGTCAGTAGCGATTATAAATGGATTGAATGATTTATACGAATGTTTTTATAAGATTTCGATAAAAAGCAGTAAGAAAATAAAAATCAGCTCCGGTCTCACAGCAGTCAAAGACCGGGGTTTCTGCTATAATACTATATATAGTTCACATGTTTTAACTATGCAATACTAATTCGGGAGGGAAGAAATATGCAATTAATTGATATGTTTTATGATGAGATAGAAGATGCAAAGAAACGCAAGGTGCCGTTTATCATTCCGATAGGAACACTGGAGTATCATGCTCATCATGCATCACTCGGAACTGACACTATGGTTGTAACAGGTGTTTTGAGAGAGCTTGAGAAGGAGAAAGAGATTGTTGTTTGTCCTCCTGTCTGGTATGGTATCGCATCATATGCCGTAGGCGGCCCTGAGACCAATACGATCACGATTGATGAGGATGCATATGCTGCATATATTTATAACATCCTTAAATCCATGATGTATGGCGGACACAAGAATATTTATCTTATCCCTCATCATCAGACAGAGCATGCAGGACTTATGCCGATGACGATAGCATGTCACAAGGCAGCAAAGAAAGTAACCATGGAATATATGGAAGATACTCTTGGCAAAGGCTGGTGGGGATCAAACGATTATGCGGACTACTATGAGAAGATGGAATCGGCAGATGATCCGTTCTCATATATCAAGGTTATTCCGCTTATCGGTGCAGACGCACAGATCAAGTGCGGCGGATTCGATCATGCAGGCAAGTGGGAGACATCACTTATGATGGGAACATGGCCTCAGAATGTTGATCTTTCAAGATGCGAGAGAAATACGGAGTGGTTTGCGGAGTCAGCCAAGGAAGCAAGTGAAGAGACAGGCAAGTGGATGGTTCAGTGTACGCTTGAGTGGCTCAGAGAAGCAGTTAAGTAAATAGCGGGGTTGCTATCATTTTCAAAATATTATCAGGAGGATTATTATGGAGTACGGAAAGAAAGTATGGGTTTTCCCGGATGCAGAGTTACCACCGGAAGGAGTTGATCTTATTCCGGGACACGAGTCTGTTATCATCACGAACACAGGCGACAAGGAAGCAACAGTAAAGTTCACACTTTTCTATGAGGATAAGGACCCTGTAAGCTTCAAGGCAAAAGTCGGAGCAAAGAGAGTACGCTGCTTAAGATCAAACAGAAAGTGTGATTTCGGAAAATATACTGCAAAATTCGGTGAGCAGTATGCAATCATGCTTGAGAGTGACGTTCCGATCGTAGCTCAGTACGGACGTGCAGAGCCGAGAGCTGTAAACTTCTACACAACACCGGGTTACTGCGAATAAGGAGGGCGACAATGCGTAAGATTAAAGCAAAGAAACTCAGCAAGGAAGCATTTGCTCCGTTTGGATCATATTATTCGATGACTGAACCGGATGGAAAAGCACTCTGCGGAGAGCTTCACGCATTTTATCCTGACAGAATCATATCAGGTACTGACCATGCGATTGGTTTTTCACCGATCTGTGTCAAGAAACCGGAGCGTTACATCGTTACGCAGCAGGAGTATCACACAACAACATGGGAGATGATACTTCCGCTTGATGATGATATGGTGCTTCATGTGGCAGAGAAGAGTGCGGGAGTAATCGATAATTCCACGGCAAAGGCTTTTATCGTTCCTAAGGGAACTCTTGTAAAGATGGATGCAGGAGTATGGCACCTGGCACCGCTTCCCGCAAAGAACAAAGAGATACATTGTATGATTATACTTCCGGAGTGCACATATGCAAATGACTGCACATGTCTGGATGTTCCGGAAAAAGAGCAGTTTGAAATCATTTTATAAATAACAACATATAATATATTTAGGAGGATTAAAAATGGGTAGAATATGTATTCCGGATGCAGAGTACAAAGAGAGAGTAGCAAAGTGTGCAGCCATTCTTCGCAGAGAGAATCTTGATGCAATTATCGTAAACGGTAATGAGGCAGATTATGCGAACCCGAGATATTTCTCAGGATACTGGCCGCTTTTCGAGCGTGCAGGTGTTGCTATCGCAGCTAACGGAGATGCCGCTCTTCTTGTAGGACCGGAGTCAACAGAGTTCGGTGCAGACAGAAATAAACTTGACAAGATTTTTGTTCTTAAAGCATACAGAGAGGGTGCTGACCCTTCATATCCGGAACTTCATGCAGATGAGTTCCCTGATGTTTTCAAGTCACTTGGCATCGAAGGAAAGAAAATCCGTATCGGTGTAGCTTCATTCCTTGACACATCCATGACAATTTATAATGCAATCAGAGAAGCATTCCCGGAGGCAGAACTGGTTGAAGCAGGATATATCATGACAGAGCTTCGTCAGATCAAATCCGAGAACGAGCTTGCATGTCTCCGTGAGGGATATAGAATTGCTCAGCTCGCAACAGATGCAGTTATCGCTGAGATCAAGCCGGGCATGACAGAGCTTCAGGCAGTAGGTATCGCAGAGCGCTGCGTATATGAGAACGGTGCAGAGTATGAAGGACTTCCGATGTATGTATTCTCAGAGGCATCAACACGTCACTGCATCTCAAGATCAAGCTATCATGAGTTCCAGCCCGGCGATATCGTTCAGCTCAATCTGTCAGCTAAGATTGACGGATATTCAGCAGCTGTAGGCTATCCGATCTGCCTTGGTAAGCTTGAGGGCGAGAGAAAAGAAATCGTTGAGTTCGGACATAAGGCTCATGACTGGACCGTAGCAAATGTTAAGGCCGGAAAGATTTCCGGAGACCTTGCAAAAGAGTTCTATCAGTTCTATGTAGATAACGGATTCAAGGAGAACTTCGCATACGGACCGCTTCATTCAACAGGACTTATCGAGGTTGAGGCTCCGTGGTGTGAGACGATTTCTACATATCCGTTTATGCCTAATATGACATATCAGGCAGATACATTCATCGCAACAAAGACATTCGGTGTTCGTTGGGAGAAGGGTATCGTTGTTACAGAGGCAGGATGTGACATCCTTTCACCTGAACTGCCTGCATACTGCCCGGAACTGAACTTCTAATTGATGAATAAATCATTGTGAGGGCTGATAATGGGTAAAACAGTTTATTTTGGTCAGATAGGACGTCTTAAGAAAGACAAAATCGACGAGTATGAGGAGCTTCACGCAAATACATGGCCGCATATCCGCGAACTGATCCGTGACTGCAATCTCATCAACTATTCAATCTTCAGATATGAAGATCTGGTGTTCTCATATTATGAGTATATCGGAGATGATTATGAAGCTGATATGGCAAAGATGGCAGCGGATGAAGAGAATCAGAGATGGTGGCAGTGCACACATCCTTGTTTCGAGACATACTCATTCGGAGATGCAGAGTTCTATCTTGATATGAAGCAGATTTTCTATAACGAATAATT
>JAUNOA010000094.1 GCA_030531245.1 Lachnospiraceae bacterium | reverse complement strand
ATATGCCCCCTTCCTTGTAGGACAAGTTTTTATTATTTCACTTGTCTACATAGAAGGGAGCATATCATTAAAATAGTGCGACAGCCCCTTGTTGTTTTTATACACTTAAAATATCATGATGTACAGGCTTGTAGAAAAGTGTTTTTGCTTTTCTGCAATCTTCTGTCCGGGCAAGGGTCCACATCGTTTTAACAAAAGCAGCCTCTGTGGTCATATCATATGCTTCAAATACTGCCTCTATACCCTTCAGGCTGTTTCCGACTCTGTACACTGCGATATCGCTGCCTTCGTTCGGGACCTGGGTGGTTAAAATAACTATTTTCCCTTTTTCGGCGGCATTTACTATTTCTTTGAAGAAATCGGAATATTCCGGCAGACCGCCGACACCGAAGGATTCTATCACCAGCGCATCGTGATGCTCAAGCAGATATCTCATCACTTTGGGATTCAGACCCGGAACCAGTTTCAGCAGTCCGACATTTGCATTCAGATAATCATAAAAGACCGTATCGCCCTCATAGTTGTCCTGAACAAACCTAAGTATCCTTCCGCTTTGCACTCTGGCTATTTCCGGAAAATTGATACTTCCGAAAGCGTCAAAGCGTTTTGTATAATTTTTGCGGGCTCTTGTTCCGATAATTACCGAACCCGAAAACACTATCTGAACTCCATGACTGTCCGGATCAGATGCATAAAGAAATGCATCAATTATATTTCTTCCCGCATCAGTATTTTTCTCCATAAGAGGAATCTGTGCACCGGTAAGAACTATGGGCTTTACGCTGTTCTGAATCAGATAGCTTAGAGCCGCAGCCGTATAAGCCATAGTATCAGTACCATGGGTAATTACAAAACCGTCATATCTGTCGTAGTTTTGTTCGATTTCTCTCTCAAGGATCAGCCAGTCTCCCGGACGCATATTTGTACTGTCAAGACTGATCGGCTGAATACAGTCGACATCACAGATATCCTTTATTTCCGGTACCACATTAAGCAGCTGATTGCTTTCTACATTCGGAACGAGTCCGGTGTCGCCGGGGCTGGCAGCGATAGTTCCGCCTGTCCCTATCATTAATATTTTCTTCTTCATAGCAAATTATTCACATATAGCCCATATACGGCACGGAAGTCCGTTGGCACCTTTGAAATTCGGCCAGGCGGCAAATACGATTGCACCTGCTGCAGGAACTTTATCAAGATTACATAACAATTCCACCTGGATCTTACCTGCGTTAAGTACATATCTCTCACATGCAAGATCACCGTGTTTTGCACATTCTGCAGATCCGTCAGTATCAAGTGTCTCATGACCGCTGGCCGCTGCATTTCGAACCTCATAGATATATCGGATTGCTTCAAGTGACCAGCCGGGGAAGTTTTCGCTTCCATCTTCAGCTATGCCTGACATCTTATCCATATCCGGCCAGTTTTTATACCAGTCGGTTCTAAGTGCAACAAATGCTCCCTCAGGTATCTCTCCATACTCTGCCTCGTAGGTCCTGATATCTTCAGCAGATACACAATAAGTAGGATCTTCTGCAACCTGTTTTGTTATATCTATGACACAGAGCGGGAAGGCTGCATTTTTTTCATTGAAGCTTTCCGCAAACGCTCCGCCCTTTATAAAATGTGCCGGAAAGTCGATATGTGTTCCGAACTGTCCCGGAAACTTAAATGTCTGAATCTGGCACTCGAGCATCGGATTACCCCAGTCAAATACCACATCACCCAGGGATACCGATCCTTCCGGGATTCCACTCCAGTATGGACTGGTATTGTCCATCTGATGTGACAACGGAATCCATTTTAATGATTTAAGTTCATTGAGTTTAGTCCATAATGCGTACATTTCTTTTTCTCCTATTGTTATCATTATAAACATTATTCGTTAACAGCAACTTCATAATATCAAATTCAGGCTGTCGATTGCAAATCATTTCATATTTCACGCACCAGTATTGATTTTGGATTCTCAACCAGAATCTTGTTTAGCTAAGATTCTGTCACTCCTTCAAGCTCCCGGTACAACTGCCTCGACATTGTTTTTCACAGCAATATTAATATCTACAATCATACATAAAGTGTATGTTATTTTGTACGTTTTTACAACATCAGCAGATGCAGCAATACTTTTTATATCTGATTTTCCAATTTACTGCAGGTAACTATACGAATTATAATATAGTCAACA
>JAUNOA010000014.1 GCA_030531245.1 Lachnospiraceae bacterium | reverse complement strand
CGATTGCAATTTTTTGTGCATTACAAAAATTCAATGCTCAGGAGCCACCCCCCCAGATTATTATACACGTAAGCCTGTGCCAGTCAAGTCCCCCTATATATTATTATTTCGTGGGTTCGTGTACTATTTCGGTCTTTTTTCGAAAAAAAAGGAACGGCCGGAATTTCAGACCGTTCTCTTCCAGTACATTATGTTATCACGGAATTCATAGCTTATCCTGCCCTGATCATACAGGTATGACAGATATGCTCTGACAGTACTTCCGGTCAGCACGTGCTGAGTGGCATTCATAACCAGTTCGGTGCCGTCGAACATACCCTTGAGCAGTTCATCAAAGGATTCCGGAGTTCTGAGCAGATCAAGTATCTTATCTATATTCTTATATATTCCCGAAATATTAAGATCAGCCGGTTTTGTGATATCCTCAGTTACAGGTGCGTGTGCAGGAACAAAAAGCTTTGCTTCCACAGTCTTCAGATACTCCAGCGATTCCAGCGCCTGTCCGATATTCCATGTATAAATGATGCCGTACTTCGAGATGGTTGCCTGCGAAGATATCGCATCACCTATATATGCATTCCCGTCCGCCGTGATGAAACCCACCATATCATAGGAATGTCCCGGTACGTGAAACAGCTTCCATCCTTCCGGCAGTACTTCCTCAGTCAGCGGATCCGCTTTGCTCGCCTGCGCCATCAGGAATTTATTCCTGTTATCCTTATGCGGATATCCTCCGTATATAAGTGCCGGTTCCAGTATGGGATTGCATGTTACATCCCATTCCAGCCCGTACGCATAGCATTTGCATCCCGTGCGGTCCTGCAGAAGTCTGTTTCCGCCTATGTGATCAGCATGTGAATGAGTATTATAAACCGCGACAAGCTTCCATCCGTTTGCCTCTATACACTTAAGTGCTTTCTTACCTGCATCCTTGTCACTGCCGCTGTCTATCATAACCACATCAGTATCAGAGGTCCTGACTATGCCCATTTTGGCCGGACAGTCTATGTAATAGTCATGCTCCGAGATCTGTATCAGTTCATACATAATATTTCCTCCGTTATGCCTATGGCCATCCCGACCAGTTCGGCGCACGGGCGCTTTCTGTAATACTCCTGTGTGCGGGGCTGCGCTGTTCCTCCGTCAGTATGCGGCACTTGTGAAAGCAGGTCATGGCAAACGATGGAGCCGTTCTCTTCTTTAAATCTTTCACATGCTTTCTGCACGAGCGGATATACCGTGTTCCTGGACATGGGATCATCAGTTCCCCTGAGCATACCGATCACTATCGCCATACCGGATACACAGCCGCAAACCTCTCTCATCCGGCCGACTCCTCCGCCCAGACCGACCGACAGTTTTGCCAGTGTCTCCCTGTCAGAGCCGATCAGATCCTCAAAGGCCATAACGACCGACTGAGAGCAGTTGTAGCCCTGATGGAAATACCCGGAGCCCAGTTCCTGTCTTACTGATTTCATATCTCACCTTTCTGTCATGTTTCAGATTCCGGCATTATTTCTGCTCATAAAACCTGACAAATTCCATACAGAGCATAGTGATGTCATCAAACTGAGGCGCATCACCGACAAATTCGTCAACATCCTTTTTAACGGCCTGTACGATATCAATCGATTTCTTCTCCGAATTATCTGCCAGAGCCTTGCCAAGTCTGTCCATTCCGTACAGTTCATTATGGGCATTTGTTGCCTCTGTAACGCCATCGGTATACTGGAATATCTTATCACCCGGCTCCAGCTGAATGCTGCCTGCACGGTATTTCATACCTTCCATACCTGCGAGAACGAAAGCAGCACGGATCTTATATGGTTCAAACTTTCCGTTCTTCTTGCAGATGAACGGTGTCTCATGTCCTGCGTTGACAAATACCATCTCACCTGTTTCCAGATCGAGAACCGCCTCAAATGCCGTAACAAACAGTTCTCCGCTGTTGGACTCGCACAGCAGCTGATTTACATCGGTAAATACCTGACCGGGTTCTTTTCCGACCTGAGTGTGGTCCTTGATCAGAGTCTTGGCAATAACCATAAACAATGCGGCCGGAACACCCTTGCCCGAAACATCTGCCATAACGATTGCAATGTGAGTCTTATCCACCCAGAAGAAGTCATAAAAGTCTCCTCCGACTTCCTTTGCCGGATTCATCGTTGCATAGATATCTATTTCCTCTCTTTCAGGGAATGGGGGGAAGATACACGGAAGCATAGATGCCTGGATCTGTGTGGCAACATTGAGCTCTGCACCTATTCTTTCTTTTTCCTTGGTTTCCTTGATCAGGCTCTTCATATAAGCCTTCAGATCGTCTGTCATGGTTACGATAGCTTCCGACAGGGACTGAATCTCATCTCCCGACTGGATCTTCGGATCATTGTAGATAATCTTGTCCGGATCATCCTCTCCGTGACTGCTTTGTACAAACTCTTCTGTTGCAATCTGGATCTGAGATATCGGTGTTACGACACGTTTCTTAAGCCAGCGATACATAAATGTCAGGAACAGTGCTACCAGAATAATAATACCTATCAGTGTGGATAATGCATATGTAGTCAGTACCTTCCAGATCTCCTCAACGGAAATATCAACTGCCAGTATAGCAACCGGACTGCCTGCTGAATTTCTGACATTGATAAGTCCCGTGTAATCGTGTCCGTACTCGGTCTCATCCATAAAATAAGTGATTTCATCTCCCTGTCTGCCGAAACTTTCCAGATACTTTCCGGCAACTTCCGGTGTATAGGCATCTGCGGTCAGTTCACCAAGCTCGCTCAGATACTCTGATTCATATTCATACTCGTACTGTGTAGTTCCGGCGATAACATTCATCATGTTATCATTAACTTCCGTATTAAGCGGCTTGACAATGTAGATATAGTCTATCTGATGGGTTTCCTTGATCTGATCGAGCGTAGCCTGCAGCTCGTTGTATTTCTCTGATTTTTCACCCGTACTGATACACTGTTCAAGATCATCTCCGTCAATCTGAGCCAGTGAATACCTGAGTGCCGATTCCATATAAGTTTCATAACGTGACATCATACCGTTATAGTATTGGATGCCGCCATAGGTTCCCTGAATCAGACATAATACAATACTGAATATTGCTGTTCCGATCAGAATTGTCCTGCCCAGCGGGCGATAATGCGTTTTCTTTTCCATTTCTGCTTCTCCCCTTTGAATCATTTAGATCCGGTTAAATCAATACAGCTGAAATCAGCTTTTTTCCTCAATCTCTTTTTTCTTTCCGCATATCAGTGCATGCAATCCGCTGCAACCTGCGATGATTCCGCAGAAAGCGGCTACAGAGTATAGCCTGTTGGCAAATCCCATAATTCTTCCCATAACTATCGGTCCCAGCGACTCTCCGATATTTTCGGAGAAATTGTATATACCCATAGCCTTGTCCTCGCCGTATTGCTTCACAGGTTCCATCTGCAGATAGTAGTCCTGCTGAACCGGCTTTCCGAATGCCGCACTCAGACCCATCAGTACAAGCGCGATAATCATGCCCATCATATTTCCTAATACGGCATATGTCATAATTGCCGCAATATTCATGCCTATTGCAAGATACATACCGGAATTGCCGAACTTCTTTGAAACCCTTTCAGTCAATGATTCCGTACCGATTACCGCGATCTGCGAATAAAGCATGATCATCAGAGAACATATCGTCTCGTTGTATCCCAGTTCATCACAGAACAGCGGAACAAAGTAAAATACGAATCCACTGAAAAGAATATACGGATTCTGTATCAGTATGATAAATCCAAGTACTACTTTATGTTTTATAAATGCCCAGATCGATATCTCTGATTTGTCTGTACCGTCATCTGCTTCAACAGAAATCATCTCTTCTATCTGCTTAACCAGGACTCTGGTCAGGAAGACCATACCGACCCATACAAGACCTACTATGAGGAATACAAATCTCTGACCCAGATATACTGCCAGGAACGATCCGAGAATCATACCGAAGTTTATACCTGACAGACACGCTCCGTTATAGATCGTCAGACCCCAGTTCCTGTTGACCGGATCCTTCAGATAAGTCAGCATGACATAAACCGTATTGGTGATAAGACCTACACCGATACCATCCAGGATCAGACCCAGACACATAACCGGGAAAACAGGAGCGATAAATATCAGCAGATTACCTGCCATCGAACAGCATGCCGACACGATCAGTATCTTTTTGATTCCGAACTTCCTGACCAGTCCTGCACAGAACAGTGACATAACTCCGATAAGGAAGATATTGACTGTAAGCGGGAGTGCACCCGCCATCTCCCTCATATTCTCCGGGAATATCTCTGCTCCTTTAAGCAGATATACCGGAAGGAAGGTGGCCGACATATTGTAGGCACTGAATACCAGGAATACAAGTATCCTTACCATATGGCCCGGCATAACCTCCCTCTCGCCGAGCTGGAGGTTCTTCTTGTAGATATCGATATTGGAAGCAAATGACAGAGCCTCAACCGAGATCAGCCAGATCAGAAGCAATATGATAATGATAGGAAGCAGTATATCCAGCAGCATTGCACTGAGCGTATCATTGATGATATATGTCTCAACGCCGACTGCCACGCATCCTCTTACCACTCCGTCATCATCCTTGATCGGCACCTTGACCGACAGATAACTTCCCGAAATATCCTCTACATCCTGATTCCATACTGTCCTGCCGGTTTCGTAAACTTCATCCACCTCGGCAGATTCAACGTCGTCAAGCGGGAAATACGAACCTACAGACTGATCGAGATATGCCACGGAATATCCGGGGCCTCCGTCATCAGACTTCTTCAGGATATTACAGTAAACCTGATTATAGAAATCTATATCCATAGGGAACGACTGATCCATGACCTCACAGATATGTCTGTAGGCATCCGAACTGAAATCGCTCACCGTACGGACCTGCTCGATCTCATCGGCATCAATCTGATTGGCAATCATATATGCCGCACATTCAACCTGCTCCTCGATCTTGTCTTTATAGCTGTCTGAAAACCGCGTCATAAGCATGCCGCCAACCAGCACTGCCATAAAAGCCACTGTACCGATTACGAAGTATGATACGATCTGTGCTGTCGTATGTTTCCTCTTAAAAAGAACCATACCTACCCGAACCAGAATCATCAGTGCGGTGACTGAGCATACGAGGATTCCTATTATCCAGATGATCTGAATCACGATGGTCCTGATATTTTTATCCAGTTCCAGATAATCACGTGTACCACCGTCACCTATTATATGCAGTCCATCATAATCAACCAGCATCATCTCTGAGTTCTGAGAGAAATTCACCGTCAGAGAATCGGTTGCATCCACCACGACCTCACTGCTGTGATTTCCGGAATCGATCCTGCGTACAGTGCAGTTATGAATATCTGTATAATATATATTTCCGTCTCTGTCAGCTCCGAGCCTGTATGGCACGATCCCTTCCTGCTCTTCATCTGATCCGGCTACCGAATATACAACTTCCGCATCCTTGCTTCCATCTGCGAACTTATAAAGAGTACCATCCTTATCAAGGACATACACATCTGTCCCGATAAAGAGAGCATCACTGACCGCATTGAAAGCATTGGGATAATCGATCTCTTTTCTGCCGATTACCAGAGAATCCGTATCCGCCTCTACGAAACGCATATAACCGTCATATTCACTGAGTCCGTATATCTTATGCTTGTTGGTTCTGACCTCTGAATAATCAAAATCCGTGATGATCTCAAGGAAATTGCCCTTCAGGTCATACTTTACAACAGCTTCTCTGCCCAGTGCCATCCCGGCCCATTCCGATGCAGACAGATAAATACTGTCACCGGTAACATAAAAGTCATCGATATACAGCAGATCGCTTATACCATCGGATGGGTTTTCGATAGAAAACTGCATCTTGCCCGCCCCGTCGAAACAAAGCAGACGCTCATGGCTGCTGTCCAGCACATAATACATTCCGTCGGGTCCCTGCTTGGCATTGTATCCCAGATCGATCACCGTCTTCATCGATACAGCCTCACTCGGTGTCATCTGGAAATTCCAGCAGAATATCAGCAGCAGAATCGCCGAAATAATCAGCAGAGTCCTGCTCCTGGACCGGTCTTTTTTCGAAACCTTAGGTTTTAATTCCTCATTTGACGACATATGCTCCGTACTCCTTCTGTTCCCATGGCGCATCAAAAATCGTATGCTGTTTATCCTTTGACAGTAACTCAGGATATAAAATGCAGGATAGATTTATCTTTCCCTTATGAGCTTTCCTGCACTTACGGAATGAATCCGTTTCATCCATACTGTCTACTTCTATAATATTGCTGATCCCGTATAAATAAAACGGCAGCGCAGGCATTGATACATAATCCTTGATGGATTCCAGCTTTTCCGGAATTCCCGTCAGATTGCGGACTACCTTGTTTCTGTCCATGTAAGGAGCACGGGCTTTATAATACTTTTCGCATATCTCTGTATCCCTCTCATGAACCACCTCACAATGAACCTCCGGATGAAGCCTGCACATCTGATCAATAAGATCAAGATACCTGTCACAAATCGCATGTGAAACCGCCCTGAAATCATCAAGAGCCTTTAACCTTACCTGTTCGTCAACATTCTGCAGCACTGCATCCAGATATTTGACATACGAAAGATCCGGAATCGGTATCACCAGCGGAGCATTAAGCGCACCGGCAATCTCAAAAGGATATTTGATAAAAGCCCATTCCTGGGGAGTCAGGGCATTTTTCCGGTTTTCAAAGGTCAGGCCGATGATCTCATCTGCATGAATGCTTACATACTCTCTGAAATCCATGCCGTCCTCCTGAAGATCATGCTCCAGATATGTCTTGCCCGTATTATAGTCAAAATAAGTCTTCTCTCCGTTACGATGAAGGATCTCGACCTTAACCTCATCAGTTCCGAACAGACACGGTCCTCCCTCGACCGCAACTTTTTCCCCCTGATCTATCTTCTGCTTTATCTCCTCGATCCCCTCGACAAAATAGGGCATCTCGTCCCTTATCGTATAATCGGTCGCATTCATCTGGGGAAGCTTCTGTGCCAACATCTTGAAATCCAGAATGTCCACGGTATTCTTGTACCGCAGATATGCGTCACCCTGCTCATTGTGCATGACTTCATAAAAGTCCCCTGATACTATCTCAAAATCAAGCATTTCCTGACAGCTGTCACGATAACAACTGTCAGCTGCCGGAATTCCTTTTTCTTTCAATATAGTTGCCACTGATGTAACCATTGTATTTCCTCGCTGTATCTATATTTGCATCGGATTCTGTAATCATAAACAAACCAGACCCCGCAGAATTGCTCTGCCGGCGTCTCTCTTTTTATAATTTCAGAATCAATATATTTCTATTATACTATTAAACCCTGATTTATCAAACTATACCTTCGAAAATGCACATCATTCAGTCAAATATAATTATTTATTCCCCCTACATTCCCTTCGTTTTCCCTCCCTCCTGTTATAAAATATCGAATCAAAAAACTGACATAATATAGTAAAGGAGGGAGAACATTATGTCCAAAAAAACAAAAATCATTTTATCAATCGCAGCAGCAGTCGCAGTACTTGCCATCGGAGGCGTATATGCCTACCTGACATACACGACTTCCGTAACCAACACCTTCACAGTGGGCAACGTATCCGCCACGCTCACCGAACCCGGCTGGACAGCCGCCGAAACAGCGGATCCTAACGCGCACAGCAACATCTATCCGGGACAGGTCTTTGACAAAGATCCGACCGTCACCCTGGGAGAAACATCCTCTCCCGCTGTCATCTTCATCGAAGTATGCTACCCGAATCAGGAAGCAGTCACCATCGGCACCGACGGAAAGAAGCAGGCCGCTGCCGTAACTCAGCTCTTCACTCCGGGCAGTCTCAATGAAGGCTGGACAGAACTCACATCCAAATCCAAAACAGACACTACAGCCAAAACAATCACCAGAGTCTATGCCTACAACGACGAACTCGACAAGGGCGAGTCTGCCACTGTATTTGATACCGTGACCTTCGCCAACATCGCCGAGGGCCAGAGCCTCACATCACTCGATGTCGTCGTAAAAGCAGACATCATACAGGCAGGCGGCATGGCCAAAGCAGGTGACAAATACACCTCTGCGGAATTAGGTGACATCTATGACAAGTTCGTGGCTCAGAATACCGCAGCAGAGTAAGCTCATATGTGCATGTGCCGTCATACTCCTGTCCCTGGCAGTCCCGAAAGCATACGCCTATATAACCGTCACAAAAGAACTCCGTAACGAAGTCACCGTCGGTTACTGTGACATATCCATCGTCCCCGACGAACAGGTCACAATCAGAAATACCGGTACCTATCCATGCTATGTACGCGCAGCAGTGGATACAGCTTCCGGCATCAATGAAACCGACTGGAAAGAATCGGACGGATATTATTACTACACGGACAGCTTAGCCCCGGGCGAATCAAGCCGGCCGCTCTTTGCCGGCACCGGGACGGGAAGCCGGAGTATCGGAGTCTACGCGGAAGCCATAGACGCAGTCGGAGAAACGGATGCCGCCACCGCATGGGAAGACTTTCTGTCGGGAGGTGCCGGACTATGAGAAAAAGACTTAAACCCGCGTTTTTCATCACAGCCCTGTTATGCACTCTCATATCCGCATGCTTTGCTTCATACGCGGAAACCATAGACATCACTCTTACGGAAGAAAACTCCGGACATATACAAACGTCCGATGACAACTTCTTTAAGTCATTTGACGGCATACTGCCCGGAGAGACGCGGCATCAGGATCTGAACATAAGCAACGATTACGCGGACAATGCGGATTTTTTCTTTATAACCGAAAAACCCCTGTTTGGAAATGATGAGCTTGCGGCCGGTATCACGCTCCACCTCACATGCGGCGGCGAACTCCTCTATGAGGGACGGCTGTCGGAAGCGGCAGAACGTATAGACCTGGTCCGGCTGTCCCGCGGAGCACGCAAAACCGTCACCATATCTCTCACACTGCCCGCCGATGCCGGAGACGGTGCCGCAGGCAGGCGTATCACGACCATATGGTATACCGGTGCCGACGTATATGAACAGGACTGCCGCCCGGACTGTAAAGACCGAAAACACACATGCAAAAGGAAGGTGATAATCAATGCTGATAAAAAGGATATTATCCGTCATCACTGTTACCGCGCTGCTTATGGCATCACCGTCGGAATTAAAGGACTCTGCCGCAAAGCAGGTGATTTCATCCGCTGTGGAAAAGACCGTATCGCAGATATCTTCCGTTTCCGATCCGACTGTTCAGCCGGAGCTTCAGGATGCACAGCCGGAAATATCTCAGTCCCTGAAGCAGGCAGAAAATGCGGAAAATGATGCCGCGGGCTGCCCCGTCATAGACTCAGACTGGTATCATCCCGAATCAGCCAAAAAAGCCGCGGTATACGATATAAAGATCACTAAAACCGCGCCGGACGATCCGGACGACACCTGGCTGGCAGGCGATATATACTGCTTTCTCAAAGACGATACCGCGTACATCTGTACCGGCGGATACGATCATATCAGGGTGCCCGCCGATGCGACCGAAATGTTCCGTAAATTCAAAAACCTCGAAACCATAAGCGGACTAAAGCTGCTTGATTTCTCAGCATGCACCTGTGCGGACAGTCTGTTCATAGACTGCGGGAGCCTTAAATCCATCGACCTCGGAGACTGCGACATGAGCCACGTCGAAAGCATGGACCACGCCTTCAGCGGCTGCACTTCCGTCACATCGATCATACTCCCGGCAGACCTGTCCGCCGTCACCGACATAGACTATATGTGCTACAACGATTCCACTCTGACAGACATGGATATCTCCATGATGGACAGCGGCATGATCACATCCGCCGTATCCGCTTTCAATGCCTGCGAGCATCTGAAAACAATAAACCTCGGAAACTTCCATATGGATGAAGACTGTGATGCGGAGTACTTTCTGAGCCAGTGCGACTATCTGGAGGAATTCACCGTCGGCGATATGTTCACCCGCTTTGATATCATCCCCTCACCCGGAGATAATGTCACGGATGCAGACGGCCTATGGTACTCAAAAAACACAGGCACAGCATACGCACCGCCGTACGAATTCCCGCAGCAGGCAGACACCTACACGGCTCACCCGATAGTGGCCCATATCCTCATCGACGGCATGCATTTCACGCCCAAAGACTTTGAGAGATCACGCGTAAAACATATCGTCTTCGACCCGTCATACGCTCCGGACACCACAGAGCTTCAGAGCTGGCCGGCAGGTGCGGATGACAGTACCGATATCATGGCCTACCTGTTAAGCGACGGTGAGACTATGACAGTTACTTTCGATACTCCTGTAAATGACGGCACTTTCATCTTTAATCCGTCATCCGCATATATGTTTTCCGCTTTTACAAATCTGGAGAGCGTCAGCGGACTTGAGTACTGTTCAGGCGGCCTGATATCGGACGCATCACACATGTTCCATGCCTGCAACAGCCTGACATCACTTGATACGCAGGGACTCATAGGTCCCGGCTGTACCGATATAAGTGCGATGTTCTTCGGCTGCTCTGTACTTAAGACTCTGGATCTGTCCGGCTGGGATACAGGCGAAGTATGGACCATGGCCTCAGCTTTCAGAGACTGCCACAGCCTCACATCGCTGGATTTAAGCAGTCTTGATCTGTCGTCCGTCGAGGATATGGGATTCATGTTTGAAGGAGATACTGCACTGACGCAGGTCTCATTTCCGGACGATCCCATGCCTCAGCTCTCCTGCATGCCGTACATGTTCAAAGACTGCGAAATGCTGGAGAAAGCCGATATCTCTGCCTGGACCTGCGCGGACCACTATGATATCGATGTAGAATGTTATGACGATGTCGATGAATACGACAAAACCTGTTTCGGTGCATACGAGGGTATGTTCTGCGGATGCCTGAAACTAGGCGAAGTAGACATAGGTTCCCTGCTCACAGGCGGTGAGGAAGACAGTACCGCAGACATGTTCAGCGGGTGCATACGACTGGCAGTGATAACTATACCCGCAGACTTTGCCTATAAAGCACAGCTGCCAAATCCCGACAAGACCTATATATCCGGTGCAACAGGTCTCTGGTATGCAGAGGACGGTACACCCTACGCGAGAGAAAACCTGCCGGATATCCGCGGAACCTATACTGCCGTCGGTCCCGTCGGGGCGACTGTAAATATACGCATCAAAGCCACGGAAGATGAAGACGGCCTGTATCTCCCCTTCGGCTGTGAATACCGCAGATACAGAGTATATCCTGAAAACGATCCTGACTCATACACGGATGTACTCTTCTGCTTCACCGAAGCGGGAACTCAGGAGAAAGAGATCGAGATACCGTCGGATGCAGAAAACAAATACTGCATTAAGCTGCTCGATGCGGCACAGAGAAACGGAGAAACCATAAAATTCAGTCAGGATACTGACCACGATGTAACAGAAGTGACCGACGGTCCGAGGAAGATAGACAGATGGAACAAAGCACAGGCAACCGCATACGCGGTTATAGAAAGATAATCGGAAAAGTGACAGATATATTGCTGATTGCTCTGATCATGGCGATCATATTGTCTTTCGTCGCGGGCATCAGACCCTATATCGTACTGTCCGGGTCCATGGAACCGATGATCCCGACAGGCTCACTGATATGGATCAATACGCGCGATACCGCTGTTAAGGAAGGGGATATCGCAGCTTACAGAACCGGTGATATACTTGTAACTCACCGTATAGTCGGCATAACCGAAGACGGTCGTTATATCACCAAGGGCGATAACAATGAAACCGCCGATGCCTCACCGGTTCCGTCGGAAAACATAGCGGGCACATACGTCATGCATGTGCCCGCTATGGGATATGCGATATCTGCAGTCAGAAGTATACTCCCGATTGACAGAATCCGCTTGAAATGATACGTTGAATTTAACTATTTACTATACATCCTGATATCACATCTATATAAAACAATATCAGATAAAAGAAACTCCCGAAGCTGAAATGAAGATCATCAGTCACTACCACATCGACAGCAGAAATCATGTAATATGCGATTTCGAAATCACGTGCCCGTGCTGTAATAATGCTGCACTGCGGCACAAAGACTACACCGACAGAACAGTCCGGGAACCGGCAGCCGTCCGTATAGTATTCTATCTCGAACGACGCAGATGTCCGAACTGCAACACCGAACACACTCTCGTCCCTGACTTCCTTCCGCCCAAAGGATGCTACACCATCAAAACCATGCGCGAAGCCGTCTTTGAGCATCGTTTCACATCAGACTACCCCTACGAATGCCCTGACCCGAAAACAATACGCAGATGGTGCAAAGCCTACGAAGAAGGCCGGCTTAATCTGGATATCGAAGTTCACTATGTCATAGAGCATGATAACGTTTTTTTGTTTTATCCCCCATAATTAAATTTTAATCTGGGTCGCAGGATATATCCATAGCTTGTACCATCATCCGTCATTCTACATAATAGAACACAACTGCGGGTTCAGCCATAGTAGTGCCATTCGCTTCCTGATAAGTATCTAATCCATAATACTGACCATACACAGTAATCATATCTCCCTCAGTATATGTCTGATCTTTGTAATCATCTGTATAGCTGATTGCATAAAAAACAGATTCAGAATCATCATCCGGATTTACATCTATTCTGTAATCCACATAACCATCGTCATATTCAAAAACTTCCAATATTTCACCCTGAATTCTTACCGCTGAATTATAGTATCTATCAGGATCACCGACTGCATCTGCATAGGCAAGGTCCCCGGCAGCCTTTATATATTCCTCTCTGTCAGGTATATCATTTACGAACGGTCCCTGATAGGATATTTCGCCATTACAATAAAATGCTCCCTCTCCGTCAAAATGATTATCTTTATACTCGCCCTTGTATATGATTCTGCCCTGCTCATCGGTCCATGTACCCTGACCGTTCAGCACTCCGCCGGCATATGTACCTTCCTGGATTTTTCCTCCTGCTTCCCATGTTTCTTTTCCATAGCCCTCAAATAAACCATCAACGAAATGCCCTTCATGCTGCCATTTTTCGCCATATTCGTTTTCGGTCTTGAAAACTCCCTCACCATTGGGAAGATCGTGATTCATTTCTCCTGTATAAGTTCCGGTCCTGTCTCCGTACGGAAGATGCAATGTTATCTCTAAATCTTTAACCTTTTTAGTGCACCCGCACATCATAAGCACCATCAATAAAACCAAAACAGATACACAAAATTTCTTCATAACAAATCTCCTTCACAATAATCATAAAGCAGGCAACAAAGTACCTATTCAAAGAATCCGGTCACTGCATCAACGGTCTGACTCTGCTGCTCATAAGCCGTTATGTCCGCCGGATTGTCCCCACTCTGAAAACCGTAATCACCGAACTGAGCATGATTACCGCCCTGTATGATAAACTCCGCTGACCCGACAGGCCAGTATGCCCTGTCTGCCTCATACTGCTCACGGTTCAAAACTCCATCCCTGCTGCCATATACAGAACACAGCTTCTGACAGTTATCAACAGTCTCTGACGGATACGCTGCCAGCAGCACGATCCCCGCGATCCTGTCCGTATGCGCCCCGGCATAAGAGGCCGCCATAATTCCTCCCATGGAGTGCCCCGCCATAATCCATGTATCATACTGATAACTGCCGACAAACTTGTCAGCTATATCGGATCCGAATACAGCAAAATTAAAAGGCATATCCGCTAGAAAACAGTCAAAACCCGATTCAGCCAGCCTAAGCATAAGCGGAGCATACGCCCTGCACTCCACCTTGGCGCCCTGATAGAAAATGATAGCCCGTGAATCCGACGGACCGTCAAACAGATATCCTCCGTCCACCCTGCTGACAGACACGGTATCACTGCCTGACATCGCGGCTTCAGCCTCATCTCCGGCGTGCTGATATATCGACAGATATATCAGACTCACCGCGCATATAAGCAGTGTCCCGGTCAGAACTGTACATAACACAGTCGCCGACCTGCGTCTGTCAGAACCGGACTTCCTGAGAAAAAAGCGAGATAATGCATACCCCGCTCCATAACAAATCACTATAGCTGAAATAACAATCAAAATATATTTCATAAAATCATTTAAACCAGGTTTTAAAACACAATCACTTCAGGTGCTGCTGTAAATGAAGCGAAAATCGCCTTAGCATTCTTAAAGTAAAATACCTGTGTATTGCCATCCTTCTCATCATACATGCTTCTTAAATTCGGATATGCATCCAGCATGGACTTGCGGGCCTCATCACGATCATCCTCAACCAGCTCACCGGCCAGTCTGAGCCATGTCCCGTCCTTGAACGCACAAAGCTCAACCTTGGGATTGTCGGCAATCTGCTTTGAAACATCCTTTTTCTTACCTGTCTGGATGTAGAGCTTTCCCTCAAAGAAATTAACCGTACCAAAAGGACGAACTCTCGGCTGATCTCCGTCCATAGTCGCAAGATAATAAACATCTGCTGATTTTAGAAAATCGATAATACGCTGCATATACTAAAACTCTCCTACTTAAATATAATTAATGCTTTAAACCGTCTTTTTTTAACCCAAATATATCTATATAATTCTTCTCCTCAAAAGTCAATATCATCATTTTTAAAGAACCGTCCCCTATGCCTTTAGAGCTATGGTCACATATAAAATAAAGATTTCCTAAAATCTCTCGCACTTTCCCGGCAGTCGGGATGTTTATTTGATAGTGATTCTTCCGGCTCCGTACGGATTCTCGTAATCAAGTTCATATCCTGCATATTTCGACAGTGGACTTGTTTCGGTGCTTATATAGGGCAGCCCGTTTTTCATATCAAAACTTTTAATATATTCTGCCTGTATATTTGCATCCTGTCCGACATAATCAGTTACCATATCATCATCTGCAAACATGACAAGTCCGTTTCCGCTGTTTCTTAGGAAGTAATTTATTCCACCCACAGTATACTCACCATCCAGGTCAATCGGTTCATACTCCCCGGTCTGTCTGTTATAAACCATTACATCCTTCACTCTGTATTCACCGTCAACGCTTACAAATTCTCCTTCCGAATCAGTTTTAACTGCAGACGGGATTTCCGGATCTATGGTATATTTCATTCCCGCAACATGCATAAATCCTCCGTTTTCAGCCGGAGCGTCCCACTGTTCATCCCATTCTCCCACGACAGTTGCTCCCATTTCCAGGGCATCCACTATCTGTCGTCCTGTAGCTTTTATAAGACATATCTGGTTTTCGAAAGGCAGCACATCTTTAATTATTTTAATGGAAATGTCGCCTTTCTCCAGTGGAGCTCTGATTCCGCCTCCGTTTGCCAGGACAATGTCACATTCCTGGTTCATATGCTCGTTAAAATACCAGTAAACCGCATCGGTTACAAAATCTCCGGAATTCATCTCCATAGCCCTGATAAGTCTCTGATCGTGATTCCGGGGATTGCTTACATACATTGGACTTCCAAGAACAGCTATTGTTTTTCCCATGTATGAATCTATGTAATCTGCCGTTTCGTTTTCTGTTTTTGCTGTTTTTTCGTCAGCTCCGTCATATCCCGTCAGGAGTTCTGTTGTAATATCTCCATTTGACGATATAGTCATAAGTCCTACAGACTGAAGATTTGACCCTGTCTGAGTAAGCAGAACTTCTTTTCCTGCTTTATCCTTAATCTTCTGTCCGTCAACAATTGAATGAGAGTGTCCGTCGATAAATGCATCCAGACCCTCTGTATTTTGAATTACGGCTGTACTGGAAATGCCTCTTTTTGTTTCTCCTTCTCCTATCCCAAGGTGTCCCAGTGCTATAACATAATCTGCCTCGTTTCTGACCGAATCAATGTTTTCCTGTACTGTCTTATACAGCCGGTTTACATCTCCGTTTCCGTCAAATGAAAAGATGAATTCTCCTTTTTCGTTCTGGAAATAAACCGGTGCGGATGTTACCATGGAATCCGGTGTTGAAATCCCGATAAAAGCAACTTTTGTCCCGTTAAAATCAAAGATGTGAGTTCCCGGATATACTGTTTCTCCTGTTTCCGCAGACCTGAAATTACAGCTGATAAAAGGGAATTCCGCCTCTTCCGTGCATCTTTGTAATTCTATCACTCCGTAATCGAAGTCATGATTTCCGACAGCTGACAGATCGTATCCTGTATCATTCATTAATCCGATTATGGTCCTTCCTTCGTCCATCGAACCGTAAATAGTACCCTGGATTGAATCTCCGGCATCAACCAGCAGAACATTATCACCCGCGGCTTTAAAATCATTTTTCATTGCCGCGATATTTGACAGGCGCAGTCCGGGCGTAACATTATTGTCCTGATCTGTAATCGTGTTATAGATATAGCTGTGAATATCATTTGTATAAATAATCTTTATTTCCTGTCGGGGTTCAGCGATATCATCTACAGCGTATTCAGATTCTTCGGGTTTTTCGGATTCTGTCTGATTCTGAACCACCTCGGCTTTTGTGCTCTGTTCAACAGCTTCTGTTTCCTCCGCACCTTTGGCGGAACAGCCGGCCATAAATACTATGAGCAGTGCTGTCATGAAATATAATAATGCTTTTTTCATTATACTTTTATCTCCCATCAGATTTCTTTTGTATCGGATTCATTGCCAGCAGGTGCTTAAGGGTTTGCAGGTTCTTCTTTTTCCCGGTTCACGGCATCTTCCCTGACTTTGATTGTCATCTTTCCCATACCGTTATCTTTGTCTTCGAATCTGATATCCGACGCAGAGTACTCGATAAGCCTGCGCTGTATCAGATATTCTTCGTCTATGTCTACATCCATCTTTTCGGCATCGATCTCAACTATCGTTCCCTCGCCTCTGGTCGAGTGTGAAACATGGAATCTTATCTCGTATTTGTCCTCCACACCGTTATCCCGTGTGCGTTTCTTATGTTCGGGTATGAGTACCTGAAATACTATCTCTTCAAACAGTCCCTGCACTCTTTCCTTGATCTTTTCATCAAGTCCGTTATTAAATGTGAACTGGTCTATCTTGGTATAGAACTCAGGGAAGGAGTCCTCTCCGTCCTCTTCCGTGATGACGCATTCAAACTCTTTGCTCTGATTGATGAACTCTATCGTCTTCTGCTTCTGCGGATGATGGAATATCTGGTCCGGGGTTCCGTCCTCATATACACCTCCGTCGCACAGAAACAGTATCCTGGTCGATACCTTCTCCGCAAACTTCATATCATGAGTGACAAGCAATATGGTATACCCTTTTCCGCAGAGGCTCTGGATAACTTTCTCGACTTCACCGACCATGGTCGGATCGAGTGCTGATGTGGGCTCATCGAAAAGTATGATCTCCGGATCCATGGCAAGCGTTCTGGCTATGGCTACCCTCTGTTTCTGTCCGCCCGACAGTGCATCGGGATAATGCAGTGCTATCCTTGCAAGTCCTACTTTTTTTGCAGCTCCATGCCTTTATCATACGCTTCGGACGGATCCATGCCCTTGAGCTTGATGGGTGCCTCGGTAACATTTTCTATGACGGTTTTGTTGTTGAAGAGGTTGTAACTCTGGAATACCATAACTGCTTTCTGGCGCAGTTTGTTGAGCGGATAGCCCGGAGCCGTGATGTCCTCTCCGTCGACGATGACCTGACCTGATGTGGGTTTTGTCAGCATGTTGACCATGCGAAGCAGGGTGGATTTGCCTGTTCCCGAAGGCCCTATGATTGTGACAACTTCACCGTCATTGATCACTGCAGACAGGTCCTCGATAGGTGTTGTCTGTTCGTATTCTTTTCTGATATTTCTGAATTCTATCATTTTCCGAACCTCCTGAGGACTTCTTCATCGCTTCTGTTTTTCGGTTCCATCTTTTTTACTATATTATTGAGTACTGTCGTGAGTGCGATGACTAAAAGCAGATATATGACTGACGTCGCGATAAGCGGGAAGAATGCTTCGTATGTCCGGCTGCGGATGATATCCGACGCCTTCGTCAGGTCCTGCACCGCGATGTATCCTACGATCGATGTACCTTTGATCAGTTCTATAAGTGCCGACAGGTAGTTCGGGATGAACTGCGTCATGGCCTGCGGAAGCACATAGTTGAACAGTGTCTGTGTATCTGTGAAGCCTAGGCTCAGTGCGCCTTCGATCTGTCCTTTGTCGATCGATTTTACAGCGGTCTTCAGCTTTGAATTGACTCCGAGCATGATGCTGATTGAAAATGCGATGGAGGCAACCACAGTTCCGGAAATGCTGGATTTAGCGAATATGATATAGTAAAGGATCATCAGTATGACTACCATGGGCAATCCGCTGAATACCCAGGAAAACCTGTCTACTACTTTATTGAATCCCGGTCCGGCTTTGCGGCAGATCATAAAAAGGCCGAATCCGAGGGCTGTTCCGCATATTGCGGCAGACAGTGTGATGAGTATCGTAACCAGAAGTCCGCTGCATATCAGCTTCCATCTGTTTTCAACTATGAATGTCTTTTTGAAGCTTTCTGCCACTCCTGCGAGGCCGCCTTTTACCGCATCCTTATTGGCTACCATCGGATACTGATGGCTTTGTGAATACGGCTCGGAAAAGTCTACGCTTTTTGCTCTTTCTTCCGTGACTGTGATACAGCCTGCACCGAAGTCGGCTTTTCCTGAGCTTACCGCCGGTATGATCCCGGCAAAATCGGAATCGGTGAATTGCAAACCGTATCCGTATGCTTCACAGAACATGCTGGCAACCTGAATATCAAATCCCGTTATCTGCTCATTATAAATAAATGCAAACGGGATCATGGATGTAGATGTTGCCAGCGTAAGGACTCCGTTTTCACCGTTCTTTGGAATACTGAATACCGGGGGATGCTTCGTAACTTTAGCGTCATCGACCCATACTTTCTCAAGCTCATCCAGAGTCCCGTCTTCGCGGCACTTTATGACAAACTCGTTGAACTGCTCCATCAGCGCCTTTGCATCCTTATCGTCCTTTTTGAAGATAAATGCGTAATCATTATCGTAGACCGGCACATCGATCATCTTAACTTCGTCTGTCTCCTCCAGTACGTTTCTGTTGGCGATAAGTGAATTTACATAATAGTCGATTTTGTTTGTGGTCAGTGCTTCCAGCATATCGGATTTGGCATTGAAGTACTGGATAGGGCTGTTAGGGAAGTTATTGAGTATGGCGTCTTCTTCAATGGATCCGGTCATACATCCCGCACGCAGCCCGTCAAGCTCTTCGTAGGTTTCCGGATATACTCTGTCCTGACCTTTGCATGATGCGCATACAAGCGCACATGCCGCAATCAGCAGTGCCAGCAATGTGTTCCTTAGGATTTTTTCTGTCATTTTTTCACCTGATTTGTATTTTGTAGGTCTGATTATTGTTTTTCATTTCTCTTTCTGCATATCTCTTCCCAGCTTTCGATCTCCATTTCCGAGAATTTCTTCATGACATCCGGTATGTCGATCTGCTGCGGGCAGATGGAGGCACAGGCACCGCAGCCTATGCATGCTCCGGGTCGTTTATCCTCTGCAAGTGCCTCTAAAAACATGGAGACATTGACACTCTTATAGTACAGGGCATCGTTGTAGGTCGCCAGTATTTCCGGGATATCCAGCTCCATGGGGCATCCTGCCTTGCAGTATCCGCAGCCTGTACAGGGTACTCCTGCTTTCAGTGTCTCGGCTTTATCAAGCAGCGCGGATATCTCATCCTCCGTCATCGGTTTTCTTTCGCTGAATATCTCAAGGTTCTGATCAAGCTGTGCCAGGCTGCTCATGCCGCTGAGTACTACGCGGACCTGATCAAATCCCTGTATCCATCTGAATGATGACTCTACATCATCGGCGAGTTTTCCGCCGCGCAGTGGCTCCATGACGATGATCGGCATGTTGTATTTTTTGAGCAGTTCGTATTTTTCTTTCGCATTCTGCATCGTCCAGTCGAGGTAATTGAACTGTATCTGACAGAACTCCATCTCGTCTGCGTGTTTTTCAAGGAACTTTGCAAGGAGCGGGACACGTCCGTGACATGAAAAGCCCAGATGTCTGATCCTGCCCAGTTTTTTCTGCTCCAGGAAATAATCGATGATACCCCACTGAGGATCTTCGTATACGCCTGCCGTACCTTCTGCAACATTATGCAGGAGATAAAAATCAAAATGATCCGTACGGCATTTTTCCAGCTGTTTTTCAAAGATTGCCTGCGGGTGAGAATCCGGCAGGTGCTGGTGACCGGGGAATTTATCGGCCAGATAATACGAGTCTCTGGGGTATTCCTGCAGCAGTTCTCCCAGAACCACCTCCGACTGCCCATCATGATACGGCCATGCTGTATCTATATAATTAAGGCCTGCTTCAAATCCGTGCACAAGCATCTGTGCCACCTGGTTTTTGTCTATCTCTCCGTTTTCCAGCTTCGGAAATCTCATGCATCCCAGTCCGAGCAGTGATACGCGCTCACCGCACAAATCCGTGTAAATCATACTTACCTCCTTTCTGTTTTAATTATTGTATATGTTGTCTCCGATACTTATCCGAATGCTATCACGTTTCCGTGGCCTGCACAGATAAATGCCGGCTTAATATCCTTGATTTTCTTTTCGGATTCGAGGACTTCGTCCACATCTACGCCGAGAAACACCGTGGCGAACTGTCCTCCTCTGATACTGGAACAGGCATCGCCTGCATATAGCGTATTTCCCGTCGAGATTCCGATTGATCCCGGTGTATGTCCCGGAAGCATGATGATGTCTGCATCAAAGCCCAGTTTGCGCAGGAAACCGGTATCATTATCTGTCAGAAGATAATCTGCCTTGCATACCGGCATTTTCAGCTTTTTTATCAAGGTGTTTGCCATATCAACTATCCGCTTATACTTTTTATTCGTGGGCTTAAGCTCCGGATTTTTTCTCTCCTCCAGCATCTCCCTGTCTTTCTCGTGAATGATAACTTTGCACCCGTATTTTTTCTTCAGATAAGCTGCATTCCATGCGTGGTCTAAATGTCCGTGTGTCAGAAATATCCATTTCACATTATACTGCGACACAAATTCCGCGACTGCTTTTCTGCACAGTGAAAAGCCTGTATCTATGAGCATGTCTCCGTCTTTCCCGCGCAGTATATATACCGTCGAGCGATCCGGCGTATAATTCATAAGCTTTATTATAGACGGTTTTGCCGCATCCGTGTTTACTTCTTTTCTGATGTTGATCATGAATACATCCTCCTTTTGTCAACAGGGACGGTTCTGCTTGTCAGCTTTTGCCATCTGGACAATCCCCCTGTTGATCCCGGTTAACCTTTCTATCTGTCTTACCGTCAAACCTGCTTTCCTTAGTTTGGCTAGATTTTCGTCTCTTTCAGATTTTGACATTTGCTGCAGCACCGTTCCGCTCGATACGCCCAAAATCATTTTGATTTTTTTTATTGCCCACTCATCATCATGTTTAACCGGCATATCTTCCATGAATTCTTCCTCGTCGTCATTTTTCAAAAACTTTTGAAAATTCTCCCGGTTCCCGATCATTTTCCTTAAGATGCTGCTGTCAGTAAGGCCTGTCTTTTTATCGTATTCTTGATAGCTGCTCCACTTGTAATTCTGCGGACTTGCTATGCCGGCCTTCCCCGGATTGTTGAGGATATATCGATAGACTGCCAGGAGTCCTTCGTCATTCCTTATATTCTCACTTTTGTATCTGTCCTGAAAAAGATGGCCTGTTCTATCATACTTTTTATTGTAATATAGTGCGTAGCTTATTCCCATTTTTTTCATAAATTCCGACGTTATGCCTTTGGGATCTTTCAGCAATAGATGAACATGGTTTTCCATAAGGCAGTATGCCAGAATTATTATTTCACAATCATCTCTATATCTTTTCATGAGATTTAAATAATGAATCCTGTCTTCATCGCTTTCAAAAAGGACCTGCTTTCCTATCCCCCTGACTATTATATGGAGGTATTCTTCATTTATTCTCGCTTGTCTGGGCATAAAAATACTCCTGCTATGGTTTTTAGATATCATAGCAAGAGTTTAAAATGTTGTCAAACAGAACCGTCCCTGTTGTCAACATTGTTCGTTTACTTTAGCTTCACAGCTCTGCATAGCCCTGATGGTTTTGTCGAAGAGGTCTGTGAGTTCCCAGCCGAGTCTTTCTGCACCGTCCTTTATAACATCGCGTGAGCAGCCTGCGGCAAATCTTTTATCTTTGAACTTCTTCTTAAGTCCGCTTACTTCCATGCCGTCACAGTTCTTTGACTCACGCATGAGAGCATATGACCAGATAAGTCCCGTAAGCTCATCAGCTGCGAAAAGAACCTTCTCCATCTCGAGTACCGGTTCTACATCACAGCAGAGTCCGTATCCGTGTGAGCAGATCGCACGGATCATGTCATCACTTACTCCTCCGTCCTTCAGAAGCTCCGGTGCCTTGACACAGTGTTCCTCCGGGAACTGCTCGAAGTCGATGTCATGCAGCAGTCCGACCTGTCCCCAGAACTCTTCCTCGTCTGCGTGGCCGAGTTCTTTTGCAAACCATCTCATAACTCCCTCAACAGTAAGCGCATGTCTTACATGGAAAGGATCCTGATTGTATTTCTTCAGAAGTTCAAGTGCCTGCTCTCTTGTAAGTGCGCTGACTTTAAGTCCGTCTGATGCTGCAGATACCTGAGGAGCTGCTTTTGCTGCCTGAACCTCGTTTCCGGATTTTTCTGCGTTCTGTTTTGTCTCAGGGGCCTCTGCCTTTGCATCCTTCCCGTCAGCATTTTCAGCTTTCTTCTCAGCCGGCTTTGCCGCACCGATCGTCCTCATTGTCGGGAACAGGAGCACGTCTCTGATAGCTGCCGAATCTGTCATGAGCATACAGAGTCTGTCGATACCGTAACCGATACCTCCGGTCGGAGGCATACCGATCATCAGCGCGTTGAGGAAGTCCTCATCCGTATGCTGAGCTTCGTCATCGCCTGCTTCTGCCAGTGCATCCTGGGCTGCGAAGCGCTCTCTCTGATCGATAGGATCATTGAGCTCCGAGTAAGCATTTGCCATCTCCCAACCGTTCATGTAGAATTCAAAACGTTCTACGTATCTCGGGTCGGTCGGTTTTTTCTTGGTAAGCGGCGAGATCTCGATCGGATGATCGATAACAAATGTCGGCTGTATCATATGATCCTCGCAGAACTCCTCAAAGAACAGATTGATGATGTCGCCTCTCTGATGACGCTCCTCGAACTCGATACCTTTTTCGCGGGCGATTGCACGTGCCTCTTCAAGCGTATCGATCTTATCGAAATCAACTCCGGCATATTCCTTGATGGCGTCTATCATTCTCACTCTTGCAAATGGCTTGCCGAGGTCCATCTCTATGCCGTTGTATGTTATCGTCGTACTGCCTGTTACTTCCTGAGCAACTGTTCTGTACATTTCTTCTGTCAGGTCCATCATACCGTTGTAATCCGTGTATGCCTGATAAAGCTCCATGAGTGTGAACTCCGGATTGTGTCTGGTATCGAGGCCTTCATTTCTGAATACACGTCCGATCTCGTAAACTCTCTCAAGTCCACCGACGATAAGTCTCTTCAGGTAGAGCTCAAGTGAAATACGCAGCTTCAGATCCTCGTCAAGCGCATTGAAATGTGTCTCGAAAGGTCTTGCAGCCGCACCGCCTGCATTGGATACGAGCATAGGTGTCTCGACCTCGATGAATCCCTTGTCATCCAGGAAACGGCGGATCGTTGCGATGATTTTTGATCTCTTGATAAATGTATCCTTAACCTCCGGATTCATGATCAGATCCACGTATCTCTGACGATATCTGAGTTCGGTATCTGTCAGTCCGTGGAACTTCTCCGGCAGCGGTTTGAGGGACTTGGAAAGGAGCACCATTTTCTTTGCATGGATGGATTTCTCTCCTGTCTTGGTCTGGAATACGAATCCTTCTACTCCGACGAGATCGCCTATATCCATCTTTTTGAATTCTTTGTAATCGTCCTCGCCGAGGTCATCTCTCGTGACATAGATCTGCATATTGCCGTTGCGGTCCATAACATTGGCAAATGATGCCTTGCCCATGATACGTTTGCTCATCAGACGGCCTGCGATGGATACGTCACTGCCCTCGAGTGCTTCGAAATTGTCTGCAATATCTTTGGTATGATGAGTCACATCATACTTTGTGATAACGAACGGGTCCTTGCCTGCTTCGCGAAGCTCTGCGAGCTTATCAAGGCGCACCTTCATAAGCTGGTCGATATCCTCTGTCGGTTTATTTGATCTGATTTCCTGATTGTCAGCCATAATTTCTCCTTGGATGTACTTGCTATGCTTTTAGTCTTCTTTTGTGATTTTAAGTACTTTGTACTTAAATTTCTCGCCTGCTACTTCTACCGTCACTGTCTCACCTTCCTTGTGGCCCATAAGTGCCTTGCCTACAGGTGATTCGTTGCTGATGCATCCGCCAAGCGAGGATGCTTCTGTCGATCCGACGATCTTATATTCCAGGTCTTCTTTTTCAGTCATGTCGCGAATCTTTACTTTGCAGCCTATAGAAACTGCTTCCGTACTTGCTTCGTCTTCATCTACAACTTCTGCATTTTTCAGAAGCGCCTCAAGTTCGTCGATACGTGCCTCGATGTCTCTCTGCTCATCTTTGGCTGCGTCATACTCTGCGTTCTCCGAGAGATCACCCTGCTCACGGGCTTCCTTGATCTTCTGAGCGATGTCATGACGCTTGTTGACTTTGAGGTCCTGCAGCTCATCCTCGTATTTTTTGAGGCCTGCGTAGGTTAAGATGATTTTTCCTTCGGACATTTTGTTAATTCCTCCATATCAATATAACTGTTTATACAGGCATATACATACCGCAGGCTGCTGTGCCGCCATACCCGCCTCAGCGAAGATGTATGCACTGTACCGAAGAACATCTGCTTCAGGAATGTTCCCGGGTCAATACATACAACCGGACTGCTGTGAATATATAGTGGCCGCATCCGGCTTGTATACCATATGCCGTGCGTTCCGCACGATTATACTAACTAATCATCCTTCTGTCAATGTATATTCTCTTCTTCTGTGATCTTTTTCTCGATTTCCTCAGCTTCTGCGAGAGTCGGAGCTCCGACACCGATGTAAAGCTTGAGTTTCGGCTCCGTTCCCGACGGACGCAGGACAACCATACCGTTATCCTCGAGCACATACTTGATCACGTTCGAAGCCGGTATTCCTTTGTAACCGTCTATGTAGTCCTGTGTCTCCACTACCTTGATTCCTGCAAATGATGTCCTGGGCTGATTTCTGTATGACTCCATGATGTCTTTCATCTTATCGAAACCGCTGGCACCCGGGAATTCATATGAGTGAGTTGTATTAATATAGTAACCGAATTCTTTGTAGATACCGTCGAGTACTTCAAGAAGGCTGAGGCCCTTGCCCTTGTAATAAGCAAACATTTCCGCAACCATAAGCGAAGCGCTTACAGCGTCCTTGTCTCTTACGTGTGTTCCGAGCATATATCCGTAGCTCTCCTCGTAACCGAAGATGTATCTGTCTTCTTCATGTGTCTCACAGAGTTTTGTTACAACAGGTGCTATGTTCTTGAATCCTGTCAGTACGTCGATGACTTCCACTCCGTATTTTCCTGCAAGCTTGTGGATCATATCAGTCGATACTATGGACTTGACAGCAATCGGGTCTTTCGGCATTTTGCCTGTCTCAAGTCTGCGTTTGCACATCCAGTCAAGAAGCAGCATACCTGTCTGATTTCCTGTGATGAGTTTGAAATCGTCTCCGTCTTTTACTGCAATACCCATACGGTCTGCATCGGGATCGGTAGCGATGAGTATGTCTGCACCTTTTTCTTTTGCAACCTTGAGGCCTACTTCCATAGCCTGTCTGATCTCAGGGTTCGGATACGGACATGTAGGGAAGTCTCCGTTTGGCTGTGCCTGCTCATCAACGAGCACTATATTGGTAAATCCGTTTCTCTCCAGACAGGTCGTCACGCATTTGAGTCCTGTTCCGTAGAGCGGTGTGTATGCTATCTTAACCGACTTGTCGATGTCATCTCCGCAAAGTGACCATGCTGATGCAGCCGTGATAAATTCATCTCTCACTGAATCCGGGATGTACTCGATACGTCCTTCAGTGAGTCCCTGATCAAATGTGTATATGTCGGCATCCGGGAACATTGGCTCCGCCTCGATGTTTTTAAGAACGGCATCGGCCGCTGCCTCATCGATCTGACATCCTGTCGGGTCATATGCTTTGTATCCGTTATACTGCGAAGGATTGTGGCTGGCCGTGATTACTACGCCGCCGTCACAGCCGTAGTAGCGGACTGCGAAAGAAAGTGCCGGTGTAGGCATGAGCTCCGGCCAGATATAGACATGGACGCCTTCCGCTGCCATGATACGCGCCGTCTCACGGGCAAAGACATCGGATTTGTGACGGCTGTCATAAGCGATGGCCATCTTCGGCTCACTGTTAAGTGTCTTGAGATATTTCGCATAGCCGCGGGTCGCACGTGCTACGGTGTAGATGTTCATCCTGTTGGTACCTGCTCCGAGGACACCGCGAAGTCCTGCCGTGCCGAACTCAAGGTCTTTATAGAACCTGTCAAATACAGCATCCTCGTCATCCTTTACCGCTGCAAGATCTGCTGCGAGGTCGGAATCGGCCAGTTTAACTGCCGACCAGTCTGCAAATAGTTTTTTTACTTTGTCGTTTGTCATTTTATATCATCTCCTTTTGAGATTTTGAACTGCTTTATCTTATCGTATCATCGGCTGCCTGCAGGACTGCCTGTTGATTACAATATAAATCATTCTCTGATTGCGGTCCTGATGGTCTGTGCCATGAATCTGATTTTTTCTTCTGTCATTCCCGGATATACTCCGATCCAGAATGTATCCTGCATGATGCGGTCCGTAGTTGCCAGTCCTCCCGGTGCGATACGATAACCGCTGCCGCTCTTGCGAAGGTGATCGAAACACGGATGCTTCGTCAGATTTCCTGCAAAAAGCCTGCGCGTCTGGATATTGGCTTTTTCAAGTGCCGTGATCAGGTCATTGGCAGTAAGTCTGCCGGAAGTTGACTCGTCTGTCACACTGCCGGATGCTGTCTCGCCTGTCACGCTGCCGGATGCTGATTCACCCGTTTCGCCGTCTGGTGCATCACTGCGAACCGTGATCATAAATCCGAACCAGCTCGGGTCTGAGCCCGGAAGTGCTTCCGGAAGTATGAGTCTGTCCTGCGTGTCTGCAAGCAGTTCACGAAGCAGCTTCCAGTTTTTCTTTCTCGCTTCGACGAACTCAGGGAATTTTTCAAGCTGCGCGCATCCGATTGCCGCCTGCATATCCGTAGCCTTGAGATTGTATCCGAAATGCGAGTAAACATATTTATGATCATATCCGGTCGGAAGCTCTCCGTACTGTCTGTCAAATCTGTGTCCGCAGAAGTTGTCACAGCCCGGCGGACATACACAGTCGCGGCCCCAGTCCCTCATTGACCTTATTATCTTATTCAGAAGTGCATTGTTTGTATATACCGCTCCTCCCTCACCCATGGTCAGATGATGCGGAGGATAGAAACTGCTTGTGCCAATATCGCCGATTGTGCCGGTGAATCTGCCATCCACCGTACTGCCGAGTGCATCGCAGTTATCCTCGATGAGCCAGAGCTGATATTTGTCGCAGAATGCTTTGACTGCTCTTATATCAAACGGATTGCCGAGTGTATGTGCGATCATGACGGCTTTTGTCTTCGGTGAGAGTGCCGACTCGAGCTGAGCCACATCGATGTTATACTGCGGGATAGTCACATCGCAGAAAACCGGCTCCACGCCGTACTGAAGCATAGGTGTGACTGTCGTCGGAAATCCGCAGGCAACCGTGATGACTTCATCTCCCGGAAGTATCCGACGCTCACCCAACAGCGGTGATGTCAGTGTCATAAATGCAAGCAGATTGGCACTTGAACCCGAATTCACGAGACTGGCATACTTAACTCCCAGATACTCCGCAAGCTTTTTCTCAAACTCATCCGTATATCTTCCTGCCGTAAGCCAGAAATCCAGCGCACTGTCCACCAGATTTACCATCTCTTTTTCATCGTAAACCCTGCCTGCGTAACCTATACGGTCCCCCGGCTCAAAATCTTTATTCTGGTTGTGATGATTGCGGCAATACTCCGCCACCAGTTCAAGTATCTTCTCTCTGTCTTCTTTCTCTGTAAACATATTCTCTCCGATAATATATTGCAGTTTAGCTGATCTGTTATATCCTTACCCTGACACTCAGCTTCATATATGTCTTGACAAGTGTCTTGGGAGACGTCGGTACTTAGCGAGCTTCTGCGAGCTTAGTATCCGTTACGTCACAATCTGTTTTTCCATAACCGCACTGACGTCGCCCCCGCCTGCATAAACCTTTGACCATTCAACCGTCTTTTCGATCGCGGTCCTGATGTCATAGCGCGGTGACCAGCCAAGTTCCTGTCTGATCCTGCTGCAGTCAAGTCTCAGCAGATTTGCCTCGTGAGGACCATCTACGGGCCGTGCCTCCCAGGAACACCCGTCTCCCCATGCCCGGCAGAAAAGATCAGCAAGCTCAGCAACCGTGATGCAGTCCGCATCGTCCGGTCCGACATTATAATATCCTGCAAGCTTCTTATCCTCGTACTGCTTCTGCACGATAAGAAGATATGCGTAAAGCGGATCAAGCACGAGCTGGAACGGACGGACGGCTTCGGGGTTTCTGACTACTATCGTCTCCCCTTCCGTCGCCGCACGAACACAGTCCGGTATGATACGGTCTTTTGAGAAATCTCCGCCGCCGATGACATTACCTGCTCTCGCAGTAGATACCGGAATTCCTGCATCGTCGAAATATGATTTCTTATATGAATGTGTCACGAGTTCGGAACACGACTTTGAATTGGAATAAGGATCATAGCCGTCCAGCTTATCATTTTCCTGATATCCGCGGTCGGTCTCGATGTTCTCATAGACTTTGTCGGTCGTTACATTAAGTACACTCCCCACGCAGTCACACGCACGTACGCACTCGAGTATATTTACCGTGCCCATCACATTGGTCTCATAAGTGTAGCGCGGCATCTTGTAGGAATCGCGCACGAGCGGCTGAGCGGCCATGTGGATCACGATGTCCGGACGTGTTTCTTTAAATGCTTTCATAAGCGCATCGAGATCACGGATGTCCCCGATTACCGAATGCATGTCTCTGTCGAGTCCGGCGATCCTGAAAAGGCTTGGCTCATCTTCCCCCGGAGACAGCGCGTAGCCTGTGACGTCAGCGCCGGCCATAGTCAGCATTTTCGTAAGCCAGCTTCCCTTGAAGCCGGTATGGCCTGTTATAAATACTTTTTTATTGCGATAGAAATCCAACATTTTACCAAACCTTCCATGGTGCTTTGTCTGCGCGCCACATTTCCTCGAGCAGCTTGTGCTCACGCTGTGTGTCCATGCACTGCCAGAATCCCTGATGACGGTAGCTCATGAGCTGTCCGTCGCGGGCCATGTTCTGAATCGGATCCTTCTCGAATACGCAGTCGTCGCCGCCGAGATAATCAAATACTTCCGGATTCATGACCATATATCCGCCGTTGATGATCTCGCCGTCCTGCTCCTCTTTCTCTCTGAATGCCGCCACGCGCCCGTCCGGTCCGATATCGAGCGTTCCCTTGGACTGTCCGAAGTTGACCGCCGTGAGCGTACCGATCCTGCCGTGACTTACGTGAAACTCTATGAGTTTATTCAGGTCAACATCGCAGACTCCGTCTCCGTAAGTAAGAAGGAACGGTTCGTCTCCGATGTATTTCTGTATGCGTTTGATGCGTCCGCCGGTCATCGTGTTGAGACCTGTATCGACAAGTGTGACTTTCCATGGCTCAACGCGATTGTCGAGAACTTTCATCGTATTTTCTTTTAGATCAAATTCAACATCGCTGTTGTGCAGATAGTAGTCTGCAAAATACTCTTTTACTACGTACTGCATATATCCCAGACAAATGATGAATTCATTGAAGCCGTATGATGAGTAATATTTCATGATGTGCCAGAGTATCGGCTTTCCTCCGATCTCTACCATTGGCTTGGGTTTTAAATCGCTGCCCTCGCTGATTCTGCTTCCGAAACCGCCTGCTAATATTACGACTTTCATAGTGTTCTCCCTTTCCGGCTTTCTGTCACCGCCTGCACTTGTTTAATAGATTCGTAATCGACTTTTGGCATCCACGTCATTTAATATGTTACATAAGCGATCTCTTCCGATTCATAGATAATCTCCGAACCGGTATCTGAAAATTCAAACGGAATCTGAAGCAAATCCTTCAGTGTCTCTGCGACCGCCTGCTGCCTGTCCTCCGGAACATAAAATACGAAGAATCCGCCGCCGCCCGCGCCCAGCAGTTTACCGCCGAGTGCTCCGGCCTTCATGGCTTTTTCATAGCAATCGTCGATGTGCGATGTCGAAACCTTGTCTCCGGTCTGCCTCTTTAATTTCCATGTTGTGTCGAGGAGTCTTCCGAAGTCATCGAGATCCCGTCCGTCGTCCGTCAGGATCTTTTCGGCATCGTCGACGAGTGTCAGCATTTCCTTCAGTTCTTTTTCCTTTTCGGACATCGGCTTTGATTCTTTCTGAACCTCCGATGAGTTGCGCGTGAACCCTGTAAAGAAAAGCATCATATTGTCATTCAGCCTCTTTTTGCGCTCGCCCGGGATGTCCAGCGGTATGACCTCATATGCATTGTCTCTGAAATTGATTCTGTTGAATCCGCCGTATGCTGCGGCTATCTGGTCCTGCCAGCCGCCTGCCTCGTCGCAGAGCACACGCTCCACATAGATGGCTTCGTCGGCGAGTTGTTTCGGAGACACATTTTTGCCTTTAAGTCTGTGGAAGGCGTTCAGCATTCCTACTGCAAATGATGAGCTGGTGCCGAGTCCCGATCTGGCCGGAAGATCAGCCTCATATGTCAGTCGGATGTCGCGGATGTCGAGATACTGCATCGCGCTGCGTACCAGAGGATGCTCGAGGTCGGCCGATTCCGTGACACGCTCAATCCTGGAATATGCGATTTCGGTTCTGTAATCAAAGAACGGCGGCAAATGGCGCAGTGTCGTGTAACAGTATTTGTCAAAAGACGTCGAGATGACGCTGCCTCCGTAACTGTTGAAGAATTCCGGCATATCCGTGCCGCCTCCGAAGAAGCTCATTCTGAATGGTGTTTTTGCGATTATCATTTATATTGTTTCCTTTGCTGGTTTACATTTGACTGCCGAAGCAGATATCCGCAGCCTGTATTCACACCTGATCTTTTTTTCTGAAAACCCAGATTCTGCTGAACAGGTAGTTAAGTATGACTACGACCACTCCTGATACCAGTTTCATGATAAGTCCGTTGAAGTGAAGCAGGTCTACTCCCACTCCCATGATCACTTCATCTATGAGCAGGGTCAGCAGGCGCGCTCCGCCGAATTTTATTATCTCCGGTATCACGATATCCGCTGTCCATGTTTTCGATCTGAAGACCCATATCTTGCTGGTCACAAACGAGACTATAACCGCGGTGATCCATGCTATCACGTTGCTTATCAGATTCGGGATGTGCAGGATATCGTAGCACAGCCAGTATGTTCCGATGTTTACGACCGTTGTTATCAGTCCGAAAAACAGATAACAGATTATATGTTTGTATTTTACGAACATGGATCTGACCCATGCTGTCAGTTTCTGCATTACTAAACTCCTTTGTAGTATGTTTGAATAATGCTGCCCTCTGCAGCTGTTTTTCTGCAATACCAAAATATCTCCAGGTAGGTTTTTTCAGACTCCTGCAGATTATTCAAAACATATTACTTCTACAATATAATACCACTAAAACGCCGCAGATGCTATAATATGGCCATGAACATTTATCCGGATTTATTTTTAACATTTGCAAAAATCGGTGTCATGACTTTCGGCGGGGGCATGGCTATGCTTCCTATGCTTGAACGTGAGGTGGTTGAAAATAAGGGTTGGTGCACTGAGGAAGAACTCATGGATTATTTTGCTATCGGGCAGTGCACTCCGGGTATCATCGCCGTTAATACGGCGACGTTTATAGGCAAAAAGATGGGATCTGCGCTGGGTTGCAGAGATGCCGCAAAGAACACTTCTCAAAATGAGCTCTGCGGAATTCTCGGAGGCATAATAGCAACTCTCGGCATGGTTTTTCCTTCGATAGTTATCATAACCGTTCTGTCCGCTATTATAACGCAGGTTCAGGATATAGCATGGATTAATCACGCATTCGCGGGGATAAGAATCTGCGTGTGTATTCTGATAATCAACGCAGCGATAAAACTCGGCAAAAAGGCTCTTGTGAACCTGCCGACAGTCATCATTTTCATCGTGGTTTTCCTGGGTGCTGTTTTTACTGATCTGTCACCTGTCATTTTTGTTATTCTGGCGGCGCTTGCCGGCATTTTACTGCAGGTGAAGAAGTCATGATGACGCTGTATTTAAAACTGTTCTGGGAATTTTTCAAGACGGGACTTTTCGCTGTCGGCGGAGGTATGGCCACAGTGCCGTTTCTGCAGGATATGGGACGGACAACCGGCTGGTTCACAAGTGCAGAGCTTGCTGATATGATTGCTGTTTCCGAGTCTACTCCCGGTCCGATAGGTGTCAATATGGCGACCTATGTCGGAAATGTTATCGGACGGCAGGCCGGCGGCAGTGCCGTTTGCGGTGTATTCGGAGGGATTATAGCTACTCTCGGGCTCGTGGCTCCGTCTGTTATCATAATACTTATCATCGCGGGAATTCTCAAAAAGTTCCGCGACAGCAAATATGTGTCTGCCGCATTTTACGGTCTGCGTCCGGCTTCGGTCGCACTCATCTCGGCTGCCGGATTTGCTATCATACTGATTGCGTTTTTCGGTGTCGAAAAAATCTCTGATTTCCGGACTTCGGGCGGAATTTCATTTGGAACTTCGGGAGGAGTTTCGGGCGGCATTGTGCCTGACTGGCGCTACTTCGCTCTTGCCGCCGTTCTTATCCTACTGACCCGCTTCATTCCTGCAACAAAAAAGCTGCATCCGATCATTTTTATACTCTTCTCGGCTGTGGTCGGAGTGGTATTTGCATTTTAAAAATTTCAGCGCGATGCTCCGGCTCACTCTCTGTGATTCACGGTCTATGACAGACAGTCTATGCTTATTTCCCTGAATTTTTTCAATTGCCTGTCATTGGTTAGGAATTTATGATTTTTATGATTTTTTTACAGTTTCTGCATATTTCTGATTGTTATCAAGCAGATATATCAAGGGTGCTGTGTCAAAAAATATCTTTTTATATTCTTCCTTCATCTCTAAGCTCCCCGATATATTTCTGTGCGTCTTCCGGGAACAGACTGTCGCCATGATTAATATATTTATCTATATCTCTGTCTGAAATACTTACCGGAGTATCACATAGTGTCAGCAATATCTTCTGCCCCGGTGAAAAGCGGATTTTCTCATACGGTATGATATAACGTCCGTTATAAAACCCGGTTATTTCCACCGGAAAATTAATACTTGCTTTCATCTCCTTATTTAAAAAAGACCGTATTCCTTTCTCCCCGGAATTGTCTTTGACTTTTTTCTTCAGAGTCTTTAGTTCAATCTCTGCTTTTTTTCGCATTTCTATGTTTTTCCTGAACTCCTCTACTTCATCCTGCTTTAGATATCTGCTCTTTGTCCTTCCAAGCTCATACCATTGATGATAATATCTTTCCTTTCCGTTTATTATCTTTCTGGATATGCTTCCGACAGGATACCCTGATATCTCTTCTTCCAGACTTTTAATTTTCTTTAACAAGGCTTCATAATCTGTATCTTTCATAATCTGACACCTCTACTATTAATCAAACATCATACCAAAATATAACCCATAACTTTTTTAATGTCAAGTTATGGGTTATATCATCTGTGGGATTGCGGCCTGCATTAAGGGCCGCAGCCGCTTCCCCCTGCTACGCAGTGGATGCATACTCCGTCTTCGAATTCACGGAAGTCCAAATCGGTCAGATTTTCCAATACCATTCGGTCAAATTCATTAAAAATATTCGGTTTGTTTCTTCGCAGTTACTTCTTCTATAGTAATTTCTCGCATCTTTTTTTAATCAGTTCTATTAGTTCTGATTTCAAATGTTCAGAAAGAAGGGACTCTTTACACATGTTAATGTACACTGCCTCCATGGAGAGCACTTTAGCTATCATTTTCTCTGCAGAAGTCCTCGGCATGTCGCATCCTTCAGCGAAAACAATGAAATCTTTTCTGCGGATATTCTGTTTCTTTCCATTCATAGAAAGCGCATACTCTTCCTTATCTTCGGGCATGATTACATTCACCGGAAGCAGATCATATGCAGGAGACAGGACATATCTTCCTGAATCAGTCCCTTCGATAAGTGAGAAGTTCTTAAGATGCATATCTGAATTTCCGGTAACAAACGAAAATACCAGCCTCATAAAAAGCTCTGCCATATCAATTCCCGGCTTATCAGAGTATTCCCTGACAATTTTGGAACATCTTTCATACGAACCTTTATATTTATCGGCAGTCAGGCGCAGGTCAAGCTGACAAAAATCCTCCATTGCCAGTTTTTTTATTTTCGGGGATGCATAGATTCTGTCAACTCGTTTTGTAATATATGCAAGTTCGTCTTCACACCATATGAGCGCATGCGGCACGGTCGCTATTCCCGTTGCATCCGCCATGCACATAACAAGGTGTTCTGCTTCAGGCAGGCACTCGAATTCTTCAACCTGCGGTTTAAGAATATACCCGGCAGGGCAGTTGACCAGTGTAAGCCTGATTCCGTCCTTTCCTGTGTCAATATTCAAGGATAGTTTTTTTTGTACCCCTGTTACACTTGCTCCATTTTTAGTATTCTGAATAACAAGCGTCTCCAGCATGTCATTGCTCAGTTCTATTTTTGGCAATTCCGTCGTCCCAAAGAACCTTTTAATGCAAGCCTTATGCCAACCATTTCTATTTTCATTCCTAATCGGTTTCCCGCAGCAAAGGCAGTTCATATTATTTCCTCCCGAATGCTGACATTCCCAATACTGTCTTTACAGGCAACCATCAGTATGCCGAAGCGGTCGCCCGGATCAATCTTCCAGTTTCTGCTGACGGCATTCAGGAGCCATCCCTCCGGAATAAGCCCATCGAAAAACGGGAAAAGTACTTTTGAGCTGTATGTCTCCTCTCTCACAGGCAATGTCAATGATACCGCTTTGGCATTTTCTGATTGAAGATATCGCTCATCATATGCAAACAAGTACCCGGAATCGGTTTCAGCAAGTGTTCCTGCAAATTCATCTTCCACATATACAAATGCTCTTCTAAAAGATTCCATTTATTCCTTATCCTTTCGCACCGGTCCTGCTTCCATGCCGAACATTTTAAGTGCAACATTGACCTTATCCATGCGCACAGTTTCCTTCCCCTGCTCCAGATCACGGACAAAGCGAAGTCCAAGTCCCGATCGCATGGCAAATTCCTCTTGTGTCAGCCCGGCTTCTTTTCTGTTCTTTTTTACATATTCCGCAATAGGATTCATAGTTTCCTCCGTTTCGGGTATTGTTTTATACCCTTTAGGGTATATTATCATCCTTTATTCATGATTTTATACCTGTTGTGGTATAGTTTATATGTTGTGTTTCAAATTATACCATATCGGGTATGAAAAATCCATTACTTTTGCAGTATACTTTATCTTCATAAAAAGGAAGCGGCCGCAGCCGCTTCCCTCTCATTTCAGTTCATCACTGTTTTGATTAGTTCTCTTCGGAGGTTTCTTCGGTTTCTTCGGTTTCTTCCTTTTTCTCTTCTATTATTTCCGCGGGTTCCTCCGCAATCTCTTCTGCGATCTCCTCAACCTCTCCCTGGAACTGTCAATATAAGTACAGTATTTTAAACTCACTAAATTACTCTGGTAGCTATGCTGCCTGAGAGAGTTGATTCTCAAGCAGCCTTCTATATACAACAGGTGGCAATCCTTCCGGATTGGAAGTGTAGACTCTCATCTGATTGTAATAAATGAATACGTATCTGAAGATTATTGTTTTGACTGTATCTCGTTTCATCCTGTATGTAGGAATCCGATACAGGAGTTCCTTCTTCAGAGTGGCAAAGAAGCTTTCCATTCTGGAATTGTCGTAACAGTGATCAACGCCGCTGAGGCTTTGAAGAACTCCGGCTTTTTCAAGCTCACTGCGGAAGGCTTCGCTAGTGTACTGGCTGCCTCTGTCGCTGTGACAGATGGCACCCTTGATGTTATATCTCTTGCTGACACCGCGGAAGGTTTCTATACATAATTCCTTCTTCATGTTACTGTCCATGCACAGTGATAAGATTTCTCCGTTGCAGCAGTCCATTATAGGTGATATGTATAACTTTCCGTCTTCGCATTGGATCTGAGAAATATCAGTAAGAAGCTTTTTAAGAGGTCTATCAGCTGAGAAGTCCTGCTTTATCAGATTCTCTCGTTCTTGAGCTTCTGTAGTTGCCTTTGTAAGCCCCTTCGGCTTTCTGTGAGGCTTATGAATAAGGCCCATTTCACGCATCAGGCGCGTTATACGGCGAATCCCAGCTTTGATGTTTCTCTGCATCAGTGCAAGCTGCATTCTTGGTACTCCGAGATTATCATTATATTCGGATTCATCAATGATGCTTTTAATTGCAGCCGAAAGAGTTTCATCCTTACCGGGTTTACCGAGATTACGTTTGTACTTATAGTAACCGGCTTCACTGACACATAGGATTCTGCACATAAGCTTTACGGAATGTTTCCGGGAATGATTATCAAGTATGAACTGATATCTCTTATGTGCTTTTACTTCTTTCGGCTCACTGCGAAAAAACCGAGCGCCTCCTGAAGTATCTCATTCGAATGCTTCAGTTCACGGTTCTCCTTTTCAAGTTCAAGGATTCTCTGTTCCTTTTCATCAGCAGAGATCCTCTTATGGCCACTGCCGACATAGAGGCTGGAACCGTATTTTTTACGATCGTTCCGCCAGCCGGAAAGAGTGTAATAAGGAATACCGAGTTGAGCGGCTGCGTTCTTAATTCCGATTTCATCGGAAAGACGCAGAGCTTCATCTTTAAAAGTTTTGTCGTACTGCATTTTTTCACCGTCCTTTATGATGATACTTTATCATACTTTTGGTGAGTTTTACGACTCTACTTATATGTTACAACTCCACCCTGAGGTTCTTCCTTGGGCTCCTCTTTAAGCTCTTCTGAAACTTCTTCCTTGATTTCCTCTTTAAGCTCTTCTGAAACTTCTTCCTTGATTTCCTCAACCTTCTCTTCTTCAACTTCAGGCTGCATCAGTTCTTCCAGTTCTGATTTCTTCTCGGCCTTTGCTTCTTCCTGCTCTCCGCAGTGGATGCATACTCCGTCTTCGTCGAACTCATGGAAGTCACTTACTGTCTCCTTCTTGAAGGTACACTGGCTTCCGGAAGTACTTGTGGATACGCTCATCTCTCCGCCCGCATTTACAAGATAGTAGGTTGTGGTCGTAGTAGTCGTCCTTCTGTTATTGCCGCCTCCGAATATCCTGCTGATAAATCCTCCGATTCCGCCGCTGTTGCCGCCGCCTGTTGTTGTGGTCGTCGTAACGCTTGTGCTGAATCTGCCGTTTGAGTATGTCCAGCTGAACGCACTGCTCTGCATCCTCAGGCTGTTATTATTAAATCCTACATACTGTCCGTCTACTTCTCTGATCGTCCAGTTGTTTCCGCTTCTTGCGAAGATGTATTCTCCCATCTCCTTGCCTCCGAGGATGAAGGTCAGCTCTCCTGCCGCAAGCGAAGTCTCTGCCGTATATGTGCATTCAGGCTCGAACTCCGGATTTATATGTCCGCAGTCTGCGCACTTGTAGTCAAGCTCATATTCACAGTTACGGGTCTCTTTTTCGCCGCAATTCTCACATTCTCTTGTGTGGGTTCCGTCTTCATTTGACTTCCATGCACCGAAGCTGTGTGACATATCCTGTGTCCATATGCTGAATACTGCGTTCGCTCCCGAATTGCTTGTTGATGTCTGGAAGCTGCTGCCATTATATGTCAGATAATATGTAGTTGTTGTGGTTGTGGTTCTGGAACCGCCTCTGTTGAAGATTCCGAAGATTCCTCCCCAGCCGCTGTTGCCGCCTGTTGTAGTCGTCGTCGTAACGCTCGTGCTGAATCTACCGCTTGAGTAACTGTGTTTTATATTTTTGTACCTTTATGATGTTTTCACTGATTGGCTGGTAATTAATGCCCTTTTGCTGTATTTCCGGTAAAGTGTGTTCTGTATTCTCTTTGTTGGCGTCGAGGATTCCAATTTCGTCAAATGAACTGGCAATATCAAAGGTGGCTTGTTCGAATTCTTTTTCACCCATTTCGCTTCTTGATGCAGATAACTCGGGGATCTCTACATTAACGATTTGTCCGTTGTGCTCGCATGTGATATAGTATTTTATCCCATTGGCGTTCACATTAATAAACTCTCTTGGGTTTGTTTTATTGTATAAAATTGTTGAACTTCGTTTATCTAACGCTCTGACAATTGAAGCTTTTATTCTGGCTTCTTTATTCATAGAAAAAGCCTTAAATTTGTCGTATGTATTGCCTGTGGTGATTACAAAAGCCGTTTTCATTACTTCTGAAATTTGTTCTTCTGACTGTTCGGTCATGTATATGTCAAAAGTATCCGGGTCTTGTCCTATTACAACTGAATGCGAATCGGTTAACAAGGGTTCCATTGCTTCGTATTCTTCTCTTGTTACTCCGCGTAAAACGCTTAATAAATATTGCTTGTTGTTTGTATTGGAGTCTATCGCCTCATTTGACTTTGATACTTGTACCTTGGCCATGGTCTTTAAGTTGTTTAGCGGGAGTTTGCCTTTAACGATGCCGTCCCGAAGTTGTTCCAGTTTGGAAGTGCACTTTGTGATATCTTTACCTTTATATATATAGAAACAAAACAGTTTGCCCTTTGGGGTATCGGATTCGTCCTTGGCTTCTTCTACGATATCAATAATTGAAACTGATAAAAAAGAAATCATGTTGTTTGATAATTCGTGTTCC
>JAUNOA010000052.1 GCA_030531245.1 Lachnospiraceae bacterium | reverse complement strand
TAGTAGCAAAGGCAGAACTATTTACAATATATTACCGGTATGCTATAATCCTGAAGAAAGCTAGGGGCGCATAACGCTGAGATGGGGAGAAATCCCGGTCCCTTATGACCTGAACAGGGTAATTCCTGCGTAGGAAAGCAAATTTATGCCGCCTCCTGATTATCGGGAGGATTTTTTATGTCAGTAAAGAAACTTGTCACTTGTTCTATGTGTGTGGCACTTTCGGTTGTCACCAATCTCATACGTATTTATACATTTCCCTTCGGAGGCTCCATAACTCTGTTCAGTATGCTTTTTGTAATGCTGCCTGCGTGGTTCTACGGAATTAAAGAAGGAACCATATCCGGCCTGATCTTCGGTATACTTCAGTTTATTATCCAACCCTATTTTCTTTCGGTACCCCAGGTATTTCTTGACTATATACTGGCATTCAGTATCATGGGTATCGCAGGTCTTTTCTGTAATAAAAAGAACGGGCTGATAACAGGATATATTATCGCTGTAATCGCCCGTTGGATTGTCGCCACATTTGCAGGTCTGGCCTGGTTCAAAGCAGGTATGGCTGCCTGGGACGGATGGTCTCCTCTGCCATATTCAATGGTATATAATGCTATCTACATCTTTGCAGAAGCATCCGTGACAATTATCATACTCATGATTCCCGCAATGCGCAAAGCACTTGAAAATGTGAAAAGCAGCGTACTGTAATTCACATATTTCTTTACCACTTATAGGTCTCAGTAATCCTGATTTATATCATTTCAATAATTCTGTCAGCAATTTCCTCTGCTTTCATTCCGTCGGTATTTCCGACATTTCCGATGGCGGCAGCAAGGGTGTCCGCCTGATCCGTATATCCGATATGACGAAGAAGCATTTCTGATGCTTTTATGATGCTGAGCGGATTTGCATAATCTCCCAGTCCGTCACGTATAAGCTGCGGTGCCGTACCGTGAACCGCTTCAAACATAGCATACTTATCCCCGGTATTTGCACTGCCGGCAGTGCCCACACCGCCCTGAATCTGAGCTGCCTCATCAGTAATGATATCCCCGTACAGATTCGGAAGTACAAATACCTTGAATCTGCTCCGTTCGTTATTATTGATAAGTTTAGCAGTCATTATGTCAATATAGTAATCTTCAACCGTAATTTCAGGATAATCCTCAGCCACCTCATGACAAATCTCGGAGAACTTACCGTCAGTCTTCTTCATGATATTAGCCTTTGTAACTATACTGACATGCTTTTTTCCGTTATTCCTGGCAAATTCAAATGCCGCCCTTGCGATTCTTCGTGTACCGGAATCAGTAGTGACTTTAAAGTCCATTGCCAGCTTACCGGGAATTTCAACTCCGCGGCTTCCGAGGACATATTCACCTTCAGTATTTTCTCTGAAAAATGTCCAGTCAATGCCACCCTCCGGCAGGGAAACCGGTCTGACATTTGAATACAGATCCAGTTCCCGTCTTAAAGTTACGTTGGCACTCTCCATCGTGCCGCCTTTGGGAGTCTCTGTCGGTCCTTTGAGCAGTACATCACAGCTCTTTATTGCGTCAAGCACCTCTTCCGGAACTGATTTTCCGCATGCAAGACGATTCTCAATCGTCAGTCCGTCAATATCTTTCAATACTATGCTGCCGCTTTCGATTTCAGCTTTCAGAAGTATATTAAGAATCTTTTTTGCCTCTCTGACGATAACAGGTCCTATTCCGTCGCCGGGAATGACTCCTATTGTGATCGTTTGTTTCTGGGAAAAATCAGTTGCATCGGATCCCATCTTCATTTTATCTTCTCTTGCTATCTGCTGTTCAAGTAAAGTCCTGAACTGTTCGACCGCCCGGTCAACATATTCTTTATCGTTCTGCATTTTTTGTATACTCCAAAAGCCCTCCGGCTTTAAGCATTGCTTTCTGCCTTTCAGTGAATGAACAATTTACAGCATATTTTTCACCGTTGCTGAGATTCTCGAGAATCATTTCTCCTTTATCCATGCCAGCATGTACATCTGTAATCCGAAGTTTATCTCCCTGCGTCAGCTTATCGTAATCATCAGGATTACTGAACGTTAACGGCATTATTCCTGCATTAATCAGATTTGCCGCATGAATTCTTGCAAAGCTCTTTGCAACTACAGCTCTTATTCCCAGATACAGCGGAGCAAGTGCTGCGTGTTCTCTTGAAGAACCCTGTCCGTAATTATTGCCGCCGACTATTATTCCGCTTCCTGCCGCCTTTGCACGTGCCGGGAAGGTCTCATCTACAACTGTAAAACAGAACTCTGAAATCTTCGGTATATTGGATCTGTACGGAAGAACTTTGGATCCCGCCGGCATAATATGATCGGTGGAAATATTATCTCCGACTTTAAGAATCAGTTCCGCATTCAGTTCATCGGTCTGCGGACGTGCCTGTGGAAAATCTTTGATGTTCGGTCCCTTGATCACCTCGGCATTAACCGCATCTTTCTCATCAAGAGGAAGAATGATTGCACTGTCATTTATCCTGAATGAATCCGGCATACTTACTTCAGGCATTTTTCCGAGAGTCCTCGGATCGGTAATAACACCGTTCAGTGCACTTGCCACAGCCGTCTCCGGAGATACCAGATAAACCTGAGCGTCTTTGGTTCCGCTCCTGCCCTCAAAGTTTCGGTTGAATGTTCGAAGCGATACCCCACCCGAATTCGGTGAAAATCCCATACCTATACATGGACCGCATCCGCACTCAAGCAGTCTTGCACCGGACTGGATGATATCATTCAGAGCCTCGTTTTCAGCGAGCATCGAAAGAACCTGTCTGCTTCCCGGTGATACACTCATCGATACTCCGTCAGCTATGGTTTTTCCCTTAAGAAGTGCCGCCGCTTTCCTCATATCGTAAAGTGAGGAATTCGTACATGAGCCTATACATACCTGATCAACCTTTGTACCCGCGAGTGAAGCTACGGTGACTACATTTCCCGGTGAATGAGGACAGGCTATCAGTGGTTCGACATCGTCAAGTACGATATCGATCACCTCATCATACTCTGCGTCGGGATCTGCCCCGAGCGGGATGAAATCTTTTTCTCTGCCCTGAGCCTTGAGGAACTGTCCGGTAACTTCATCAGATGGGAATACAGAGGTGGTTGCGCCGGTCTCCGCACCCATATTGGTTATCGTCGCACGCTCTGGTACAGTAAGTGTCTTTATTCCTTCACCGGTCCACTCGATAATCTTTCCCACTCCGCCTTTTACTCCGATTCTGCGAAGGAACTCAAGACTCACATCCTTTGCAGTTACAAAAGGTTTCAGGCTTCCGGTAACATTGACCTTCAGTATTTTAGGCATGGTTATATAATATGTGCCTCCGCCCATAGCTACAGCCACATCAAGACCTCCGGCTCCTATGGCAAGCATTCCTATGCCGCCTCCGGTCGGAGTATGACTGTCGGATCCTATAAGCGTCTTACCGGGGATACCGAATCTCTCAAGATGGACCTGATGGCAGATTCCGTTTCCCGGTCGTGAAAACTTCAGTCCGTATTTATGTGCAACCGACTGAATATAGCGGTGATCGTCAGCATTTTCAAATCCGGACTGCAGCATATTATGATCAATGTATGCTACGCTCAATTCTGTACGGACACGCGGAATGCCCATAGATTCAAACTCGAGGTATGCCATCGTTCCGGTAGCATCCTGTGTCAATGTCTGGTCTATACGCAGGCCAACCTCTGCACCCGTTATCATTTCTCCGCTCACAAGATGTGCTTTTATTATTTTCTGTGTCAAATTAAGTCCCATGATATTTCTCCCGTTATTTCACCTGTGATTGTTTCTGTGCCCTTTCCATAGCCTGACGTGCTCTGGATGCATGTGATACCATTGCTATTTCTGTCGCCTTCGGATCATGATTACTCAAAGCCTCAAGTATCTGTCTGTGTTCCTGGGTAGACAGCTGTGCTCTTGATGGATCGGAAATAGTGAGCCATCTGTAACGAGCCGCCTTTTTATGAAGCGGAATCAATATGTTGTAAAGCACCTGATTTCGCGATGACCTGTAAAGTATCTCATGGAAATTGTTGTCGCACTCCCGTATCTTGTCCGGATCCTGTTTGGTAACACAAAAGTCTGCATAGTCAAGTATGTCAGAAAGTTGTTTCAGTTCTTCATCAGTGATATTATTTGCTGCATCGATCGCGCACATACCGTCAAGCATCTCACGAAGTCTGTATATTGTGATGATATCTTTTTCACTGATACCGATTATCTTTGTGCCCTTTCCGGTTTCCTCAATCATATTGTCATGCTCGAGTCTGTTCAGCGCTTCACGTACCGGAGTACGGCTTACTCCAAGCTTTTCTGCAATTTCTTTTTCGGTAACAATAGAACCCTGCTCATAATCACCGAGTATTATTCCCCTTTCAAGCTGTTCGTAAACCTGATCAGCAAGAGAAGTATTCTTGATCATAACTTATCATTCTCCTTTCAGGATTTGTAGAATCTGTCACCGGAATACTCTTTGATTTTTGCTTCCAGTTCATCGGTCGAGAGATTCGTCTGCCTTCCGCCTTCATATTCCTTATCGATCCACTCTTTCAGTTTTTCAGCCAGCGGATCCTTTTTATCTATTTTCTTATCATCGTCAAGATGATAATGCCCGTTGATCCAGTATGCGATTCCGGCAAGTCCCGATGTCTTTCCCACCATTACCATAGGCTGTCTGTTAAGGATTTTTTCGGTATTGAAGATGTTATAGATTTCCTGATCCTTAAGGAGTCCGTCAGCATGAATGCCCGCACGCGTCACATTAAAGCTTTCTCCTACAAACGGTGTCATCGGAGGAACATTGTATCCTATCTCATTTCTGTAATAATCACCAATCTCTGTAATGACAGTCGGATCCATTCCATCGAGACTGCCTCTGAGTGATGCATATTCAAATATCATTGCTTCAAGAGGAATGTTGCCGCAGCGCTCACCTATACCAAGCATAGTACAGTTTACAGCAGAAGCTCCGTAAAGCCATGCTGTAGTTGCATTCGGAACAGCTTTATAGAAATCATTATGTCCATGCCACTCCAGCATCTCACTGGGAAGATCCGCATAATGCTGCAGACCGTATATGATACCCGCAACACTTCGCGGTAAAGCCACTTCGGTATATGGCACACCGAGTCCCATAGTGTCACAGGCTCTTATCTTGACCGGAATCCCGGCATCCTCACTCATCTTTGTAAGTTCGGTAACAAAAGGAACCACAAATCCGTAAAAATCAGCACGTGTAATATCTTCAAAATGACAGCGCGGAACAACTCCTGCTTCAAAAGCCTGAGCTACCGTATCAAGATACATTTTCATTGCCTCTGAACGGGTTTTGCCCAGTTTCTTGAAAATATGGTAATCACTGCATGAAACCAGTATTCCCGTCTCCGCAATACCCAGATCTTTTACAAGCTTAAAATCCTCTTTGCTGGCACGTATCCATGTTGTGATTTCAGGGAATTTAAGTCCGAGAGACTGACACTCCTCGATGGCTTTTCTGTCATTCTCACTATATACGAAAAACTCGGTCTGACGGATTATGCCATATGGGCCGCCCAGCCTGGAAAGTAATTTAAAAAGATCAACTATCTGTTTTACTGTATACGGTTCTCTGGACTGCTGACCGTCTCTGAACGAAGTATCGGTTATCCAGATTTCTTCAGGCATACTGACCGGAACACGACGATGGTTAAATGCAATGATCGGAACATCATCATAATCAAAAATATCCCTGTACAGATTCGGGTCTTTTACATCCTGAAGCTGATATTTAAATGACTTGTATTCTATAAGATTACTTTTCGGTGACATCTCAAGCATAGAAAAACCTCCTTAAGCGGTTAATGTGTGAAATATGCCTGTATAATTGTATGCACACATACAATTATACAGGCATATAATTAAAAATCAAGTATAATACCGTATCTTAAAACCTTTTAAATTTGTAAAAACTCAGAGTATTTATCTCTGTCTGCCACATGACATCTGGTCCTTATCATTGTCCCGTCAGCAGTATATTCCTGTGAAACCACATGTGAATTCTCCTGAAGGTAAGCAACTATATTACCCTTATTAAAAGGAATCATAAAGGTTGCTTCTATATAGTCACTGAATGCAGTCTCAATAATGGAATCCTTTAGGAATTCGATGGATGCATCCTCTTTGGCACTGATTACTATACACTTATTGAGCCTCCCGGAAGCATCTCTGACATCGGATGCTTTTCGAGGATACTCCTGATGCTCATCACAAAGATCAGCTTTATTATAAACCACCAGCATCGGGATATCTCCGGCACCCAGTTCCGAAACCGTATTTTCTGTTGTAATCATATGGTCCTTATAATGCGGATCTGAAAAATCCACTACCTGAATTATGAGATCGGCATCTTTTACTTCCTCCAGCGTAGACTTGAACGCTTCAACCAGACCCGTAGGAAGTTTCTGAATAAAGCCTACTGTATCCGAAAGAAGGAAATCTTTATTGTTTCCTGTCTCTATACGTCTTATCGTAGTATCCAGCGTGGCAAACAGCATATTTGCTTCAAAAACCTTCTTCTCTCCGTCGGCATACCTTTCTACGAAGGAGTTCATAATCGTGGACTTACCTGCATTTGTATACCCGACAAGTGAAACCAGCGGCATCCTCGAACTCTGACGCTTTTTTCTCTGAGTCTGTCTCTCACGTTCTACGATTTTCAGCTCTTTACGAAGTTCGGATAATCTGTGGTCTATCATACGGCGGTCGATCTCAAGCTGAGTCTCTCCCTCACCTTTACTGGACATAGATCCCGAAGCACCGCCCTGACGGTTCTGTTTCTCCCACATACCGATCAGTCTCGGCTTCATATACTGCAGTCTCGCCAGTTCTACCTGCAATTTGGCTTCACGGGTCCTTGCCCTGTCTTTAAATATTTCAAGAATCAAGGCTGTTCTGTCCATGACAGGAACCCCCATTTCTTTACTCAGGTTACGGATCTGAACAGGTGTCAGCGTGTCATTGAAAATGACAAGTTCAGCTTCTTCAGTTTTAACAAGCTGAGCGATTTCCTCAACTTTACCGGACCCCATATAAAGCGGACTTGTACGGTGTTCCAGCTGCTGTGTCACTTTGGCTGCCGGTTTAAAATAGCATGCCCGTGCAAGTTCTGACAGTTCATCCATGGAATGTTCGAATTCCTCCTGGCTACCCGAATCCACATCTGTTTCATATACTCCCGCAAGTATGACTTTTATTAAATTTTCTGTATTATTATATTCAGCCATGTTCTTATTCTATCATACATGACCGTTTGCAGCTATAAATATCCTTTCCTGCTTTGCAATCTTATAAAAAAAATGTAAAATATCAGATGGAACGAGGTAAACAATTATGCGACTGTTATTTATAAGACACTGTGAACCGGATTACAAAACTGATTCACTTACAGAAAAAGGATTACGTGAAGCTAAACTGCTCTGCGAAAGAATGATTCATGAAGATTTCAGTGTATGCTATTGCTCAACTATGGGCAGAGCCATGCAGACAGCGGAACCTTTTCTTAAAGCAATGAATCGCGAAGCTATATACTGTGACTGGCTTCGTGAATTTGCGCATCCTATTACACTTCAGGACGGAACTGAAGCTGCCCTTCCGTGGGATCTAAGACCCGATGACTGGGTTCTGGACGAAAGACACTTTCATAAAGATCTCTGGTGCAAAACCGACATCATGAAAAGCGGTGATATCGACATATATGCTCAGGAAGTTGCTGAAAATATTGACAATGTTCTCAATGAACACGGTTATCTGCGTTTGTCATCCAACCGCTATAAATCAGTCCGACCAAACCATGAAACACTTGTATTCGTATGTCATTTCGGAATTACTTCAGTGATGCTCGGTCACATTTTAGGTATTTCTCCTATTGTTCTCCTTCATGGGACAGGCGCACCGACATCGGGAGTTACACAAGTCTATACAGAAGAAATAGAAAAAGGCGTGGCCAGCTTCCGCATACATTTCTACGGAGACATCTCACACCTTTATACTGCCGGTGAACCGCTGAGTCTGAATCCTCGTCTCAGCGAATGCTACGGTGATCCCAGCCATTATGATTTTGAAAGATAGAGATAACCTTCATCATCTATCTCAACACTATCGGACAATGATCTCATATACCGGATGACTCTTTCTTTTTCAGAGCCATCCAGTTTTTTTGTTTTGCAGCCCGACTGATATGCCGGAATAAACCGGAAGCTCTTTAGAGTCTTTGATTCAGTATCGATTGTTGCCTGAACAAGACAGGTATCCAGCGAACTGGAATTAAAAAGGTAGTTCCCGAGAGAGTAAATGCAAGGGACCCCCTCTACTATATCTATTTTCTGAAGAACATGAGGATGGTCACCTATTATCAGATCTGCGCCTGCCCCGGCATAAAGCGGTGCCTGCTCATCCTGATACCAGTCGGTTTTTTCTGTTCCTTCCGTTCCCCAGTGAACGAATGCAACTACAAAATCAGAGTTTTCTTTTGCCTCTTTGATAGAATCAATAAAACCTGTCGGATCCAGACACCTGAATACACCGGGTGATGTTTCCGTTGCTGCAACAGTATCTGGATTATTCAGTCTTTCAATCTGAGTCGCAGCAACAAAGGCAATCTTAACGCCTTCAAGTTCTATATAATAAGGTTTATTCGCTTCTTCTATATTCCTGCCCGCACCGACATACGGAATACCCGCACTATCCAATATATCAAAAGTATCCAGCATTGCGTCCTGTCCGTGATCATTTAGATGATTATTGGCAAGTCCTACAATATCAACACCTATGTCAAGTAATTTAGTCACATATTCCGGTTTGGCACGAAAAGTAAACTGTTTTTCAGGAAGCGGTTCTCCCCTGTCGGAATACGGGAACTCATTGTTAAGCATAAACAGATCCGAACCGGTCATGATTTCCATAAGACCTTCATCAAACGATGTTGTTATATCTCCGCCTCGCTGCAGCATTGACGCCATGATTGCATAGTTAGGATCAAATAGTATATCTCCTGCAAAGGTCAGAGTTATTTCAGGTTTGTATTCCGGAACAGGCTCTGTTTCCGGTTCGGATACAGATTCGGATTCGGTCTGTTCAACCTTGATAATCGGCAAAGATTCAGGAATTGTTTCTTCAACATATTCTGCAGGCGTTTCCTCTATAGTCACCGACATCGTCTCACGTTCGGGAATAAAACTATCTTTGTTTAATACAAAGAAAACCACGGTAGCTATTGCGGCCAGAATAAGCAAAATAATCAATATCGTTTTAATTACACGCTTCGGACATTTGTCCTTCCTCTGTCTTAAATGAGATGCCATATTATCACACTTTTAATTCTCTGCGCAGGATTCTGTCCTTCAGTTCATATGCCTTGTAAAATCCTTCATCATCAAGTTCTCTTGCGGATTCAATCAATGCCTGTTCAAAACCGGATACCATTTTATCAAATCTGGCCATAGCCATCTTTTCACCTAAACCACACTCTTTTGCCGCAAGCTTAAAAGAATCCCGCGAAACATTATCAATATTAAGTTCTCCACCGATTCGGAAAGCAAGCTCACGGGTACTGCTCTCATAAACAGCTGTACTGATGATATCGTATGCCGGAGCCAATCGGATAGATTTCAGATTGCTTCCATACAAAAGAGATACATTTTTAATATGATTATCAGTATTTCCTATCAGATAATCAAACGTTATGATATCCCAGAGCCGCATCTGATCTTCGATGGGGTTGGATGAATTTTTACGTACAACATCAAACATGTCTCTCATGTGATGTCCGTCTTCTGATTCATATTTGTTAATGGCTGCTATTCCTAATGCCTGAGCAAAATCCTCCTGATGGAGTCTGATAGGAACCATAAGATTATCTATAGTATGAGCATTTCCCTGATCTATGTTTCGGTCATATCTCTTTGTTGCAAACAGGACCTCTCCTTCCTCTGCTGTTCCTGTATTGATGATGTTGCTTTCAGGTACTGTTATTCCGAGTTTGCGGGCAGTCATAAGCGAAAGCTGTTCGTTTGTTACAATAGAATCAAGTCTAACGTGACTCTGCTTAACAATATGCGTACTGGGTGCATTACCCATAGGAAGATACCATGACATGTTATCTTCATCATAATAAAGCCCTACTTTGCCGGATGCTCCCGCCAGTGAAAGATGTGCTTTTGTAACAAGCTGTACCGACCATGAAGCACCTTCGCGTGCAATCTCACGTATCTGTTCCATACTTAAACGCTCATAGGAAGGAACCGGAGCAGCATCCTTCTCCTCAGATATTGTAATTGCCCCCAGACACTCACGGCCCAATGCGGAAAGAATAGAAAGATAATCGCTTTCATCGGTCCTCATACACTGGGCTACTGTCATTTTTAAAAAGCCCTCCGGCAATAGTCCTTCAAAATAATTTCTCGTCCTGATTGATGAAAAAGCACCGGTCTGCAGCGGAAGACTGATTGAAATCGGCTGCGCATCATCTGAATCCAGATACTCCGGAGCATATTCAAAACACGCATCAGAAGAATCATTTCCACGGATTGTTCCGGCAAATGTTTTATTACCGCATATTTCGATGTTAACAAATAAAGTTTTCATTGGATAAATTTAGCCGTTCGGCTGTACGATTTGATTGTCGGCCAGGATTTAGCCGTTCGAACATATTTTAACAGAATTATATTATATATTTAAAAACCCGTCAAGGAACATTAATGTAGTATTGCCAAAAGCCTGTCATATTGGTATAATACTGTTCAATCGGGGTGTGGCCCAGCTTGGTAGGGCGCTTGACTGGGGGTCAAGAGGTCGCAAGTTCAAGTCTTGTCACTCCGATTTTTTATTGTAAAAACAAGGGTTTGCAGGGTTTGATGGGGAAAAAGTTTCTGACTACATCTGACTACCAAATGTCAAAACCACTAGTAGAAAGGAGATTTTTAGTGCCTTTAGTTCACATATATCGACAAATCAGTAACACTCTTCAGCATTACTTATTATTTTTCCTTCCTTATCAACAAAAAGCTAAATATTAATATTTAACAGTTTATCTGGCTCCTATTGCACCACCACGTTCTTAAATACTGGCTCCTATTGCACCAATAGTGGCGC
>JAUNOA010000093.1 GCA_030531245.1 Lachnospiraceae bacterium | reverse complement strand
CCTATTGCACCACCACGTTCTTAAATACTGGCTCCTATTGCACCAATAGTGGCGCATAATACGCCAATAATGGCGTAATAAGTAACCACAACTAATATATATATAAATATAGAGAGATATAAATATCTCTCTAATATTTACACAACAAATAGAAAATGGATGCTCGTAAACTCGCAGGCCTCTAACGCTTACGCTACTCTTGCCACATCTTCTTATTCCTGTGATAACCTTAATCTTTCCGTTCCATTTCTTTTTTATCAGAGCATCTACATATTTGGTTCTTTCTATCATTTTTAATCCTTTCGGAATTCTGTTTATATTGTGACCAAGTTCCGAAAATTATTATACATGATTTTCTTAAAAAGGGGTACAACAAAAAGCACATTTGCAGCCATCATTCATATTATTCTTCCATTGAAATACCTATAAAGTATTATACAATTATGGATATCGTGGACAATTATATTCGATTATTTACGGACAGGCAACTCCGCCGATTTTGCGAGAAAAGTTGGCGGCTTTAACAGCTTTCACTTTTCTATCCGTTGTTCTGTCGATGATCGCCTTGTGATGATCCTTCAGAAGGTACTGTTGCCTTTCCCCCTCGTTTTTCTTGACCGTCTTTGTCAGATAATCTGATATGTAGCTTTTCAGTGTGAGGATGTCTCCAGCATAGACTTCTGAAGCTAAAACACCTCGAACCGTGTACTGCGTCCACTTCTTGGTAAAGCCGTGTTCCTCTTCGTAAAACGCGCATCGGTTCCTTACGATGTGTGGAGGCGGCAGGGATTTCTGGAAGCAACGGAAGGAAATGTCATCCATTACGGCTTTATTGAAAAGTTCATCGAAGATCTCGGCATGATCTACAACATAAAAGAGATCGCATTTGACCGATGGGGAGCGGTGCAGTTAGTCCAGGACTTAGAGGGAATGGGCTTTACCGTTGTCCCTTTCGGACAGGGATATTCTTCCATGTCACCTCCGAGCAAGGAGTTTTTCAAGCTTTTGATGGAATGAAACATGCTCCACGGCGGCAATCCCATCATGAGGTGGATGGCAGGAAACGTTGTGATAGATACAGACCCGGCTGGAAACATCAAGCCGACGAAGGCCAGAAGTGCAGAAAAGATAGACGGTATTGTGGCTGCCATCATGGCACTTGACCGTTGTATCAGAAACCAGACCCAGCATGGCAGTGTATATGATGAGAGACCGTTGGTTGTTTTTTAATGTGTTTCGATAAATTCGTCGAAAGAATCTTGACTCTTCTGCGAAGCGAAGATATAATGTTTCTACAAATTAGTCGAAAGGAAGTATGAATATGCCAACAATTGCTCCAGTATCAGATTTGAGAAATTACGGAAGCGTGCTTGAAAAAGTGAGCACTGGCTCTCCTGTATATCTCACAAGAAACGGCCACGGTGCGTACAGCATCCGTGATATGAAGGATGAAGAGAACTTTCAGAAAGCAGAAGCGATGATACAGCTGATGTGTGAGCTTAACGCGGGCTTACGTTCAGCTGAAGAGGAAGGCTGGATTTCAGAAGAGGATTTCAGAAGTCATTTCCAGAACAGAAAGAATAGGGCAGAATGATGTATTCATTAAGGTATACACCAGAGGCTATGCGAGATATGGACGCTGTATGGGATGGCGTATATGAAGCATCCAAAAGTGTAGATATAGCAGATAAGTATGTAAATGAGTTTGCGGATACCATTTCGGAGAAGAAGCAGTTTCCCTTGTCAGGAATACCTCTTCTGTACCGTGGACTCTTTACAGGTTTTTATTCTGTGAATTTTAAAAAATATAAAGCCTTTTATCGCGTTAATGACACGTATATTGAAGTAATCAGAATCATCATGGCCAAAAGAGACTATATGACGATCCTTTTTGGAGAGCCAGATGAAGAATAGTTGAATGATAAATAAGGATCAAGCGTCTTAGAGAAATCTAGGGTGCTTTTTCATGTCAATTTTTAAGGAGGATTATACAATGGGAATTTTCAGTGGATTGTTCATATGTGTCCTTCATACCTTTGGCCGTAATCTCAAGTGGAATCCTCATATCCACTGTCTGATTTCCGAAGGCGGTATCGGCAAGTCCGGCACATGGAAGTTCAAACATCACTTCAACTACAAATATCTCAGAGATGCTTTCCAGACCGCACTTGTCACTCCGATTTTTTATGCTCTCTTATCTGGAGTTTGCGGCCTTCGGCGGTCGCAAATGCGTTTTAGAACGGCCGCTCTGCGG
>JAUNOA010000092.1 GCA_030531245.1 Lachnospiraceae bacterium | reverse complement strand
TGTTTCTATAGCTCAGCAGGATAGAGCGTTCGCCTCCTAAGCGAAAGGCCGGCGGTTCGAATCCGCCTAGGAACGGAAGGGAAACGCAGTTGGTCGTTAGGCAGATCAGCTGCGTTTTCATTTAATAAAAACCAGCGTAGGATGGATTTTGCTAACGATACAGGGTCTGTATCTAACAGGTGTTTTTTCTGCTTTCGGATCAATTCTGGCGGAAGGTGCGCGGTAAAGAGCAGAATGCCCAATTCCGCCGGAAGGTGTAAAATGAATATATTGCGATTCAGGTGATGAAAGGCAATAGAGTCGTATAATTTGATAGAGTAAGAAAAATGGTGATTATTGATAATTGCCGATAAAAATGGCTGTGCGTGACTAACGTCTAGTTTTGATATAAATCGCTAGAATTTAAAAATTCACATTACACAAGCACAAGAAAGACAATTGTTCAGATTTTGACCGGTATTAAAAAATTTATTTTCGATCAGTTCAAGGACAATCCAGAGGAATTTATAATTAAGTCAGCCTCCCTTATCAATGACGAAAAGGCCACCGCGATCATTCAGCATATTACTTACAATATTTTGGACGAGCACTATGGTACGGACATTTTTACCGAGCCGACGATCAAGGGAAAACTGGGCGTGAACACAATGAAAGCGCAGAAGCATCTGTACGATCACATCGTTTATGATTCGACCAATGAGCGCGACTTTGCGACCGATCTGGATACCAATACAGATGTTGCAGTATATGTTAAATTGCCGGATGGATTCTACATTTCCACGCCGGTTGGCCATTACAATCCGGACTGGGCGATTGCTTTTTACGAAGGAAACGTGAAGCATATCTATTTCGTTGCTGAAACAAAAGGCTCCATGTCTTCCATGCAGCTTCGCTTGATTGAGGAATCCAAAATTCACTGTGCCCGTGAGCATTTCAAGGCAATCAGCAGCAATAATGTTGTTTATGACGTTGTAGACAGCTACCAGGCACTCCTTGATAAGGTAATGAAATAGGTAATAGAAGAACAGGTAATTATTTGTTACGGAAGAGAATAAAGGTGAAGGTTTATTATGCTGTGATGGGACAGACTTAAGCAGGATTCAAAGGGTTAATTCATGGTTACGAGAACACAATGCCTTTACAGGAACAAGATTATAGGAATTGAGTCGATCTATACCGTCATTGATGGAAAGCAGATCAATATCCCGGAAAAGCTCGCAGATCTCCGGAAAAAGAGTCGGAACAACGAGCTTTTCTGTCCGTGCGGTTGCGGGTCCAATCTCATCCTTGTCGCAGGCGAGCAGAACCTTCGGGAGCAGCACTTCCGTATAAAAGAAACTAATGAGGCCTTAAACTGCACCTATGTCTCTGAGGATGAGGTGTCTATCAATTCCAAGGTGATTCTGAAATGCTGGCTCGAAGACAAGCTTAAAGCTCCCGATATCATGTCTAGGGTTCCTATCAGTGAAGTAGATGAAACCAAAAGAAGATATGAGTTTTCCTTCCTTTCCTTAAGCCGCATGGTAGGGGTCAATTATTCCCATGAAAAGGAAAATGTTACAGATGAAAAGCTCGACATTTTAGAAAGAAATAGTCGCGGCATCCATCTGATCCATTTGGTGGACATCTTCAATCTCAATAGTTCCGGCCAGTTTCCTGAATTCCTCGCGAAGATTCAGGAGCGCCAGGGCTACTGCCTGTTCCTTGGGCCGAATGGGAATGATTATTTCAAGTCCTCCCTGTCAGTGGCAGTTTACAGAAAGAATCTTGATGGCCTGTGGGAGCAGGTTCTAATTGCAACAGATAAAATTTCAAATTTTGAGATAGGGTGCTCCGGAGAACCAGTCTATCAGGATGTTTCCATTCAGGCTCTTGCCACTGAAAAAATCTGTCAGTTTGATGCCGAACAGGAGGAACTATGGCGGCAGAGGGAGATAGTGAAAGCCGAAGCTGAGAAGGCCAGAGCACTGCGCGAAGCTCAGATGGAGAAAGTACGCAGGGAACGGAAAGAGACTCAGAAGAAAGAAGAAGATCGACTTAGAAAACTGGCTGAGGAAAACAGGATCCGAAAAGAAAAAGAAGAAGCAGAAAAGGAAGCGCGGAAAAAACAGGAAGAAGATCAAAAAAGCCAACGTTGGGAACAGTTCAGAAAAGAGCTGCCCACACTGCCGTTCGATAAAATAAATATTATCAGTGATCCTGACGGGAATCGACTTTATAAGTGCCCATACTGATAGTGTCAAATGACGTATGAAAAACGGAGCAAAATAAAATAGGCTCCGAAG
>JAUNOA010000051.1 GCA_030531245.1 Lachnospiraceae bacterium | reverse complement strand
CAGAATAAATGTTTTATCAAAGAAAGTATGTGTCAGGATTTGACACTACGCCCATACTGTGGAAGGATAGAGTATGAAAATGCCTTCTACACTTATCAGGGTTCCGAGGGAATTTGCTATTACTGTGACAAAAATAGCCAGATACTGAAGGAAGAACGAGAAGAAAGGGAAAAGGCCCGCCAGGAAAAAGCAGCATCAATACAGAAAGCAGATCCTAAAATATGCCCGGAATGCGGCAATCGTCTTGTTGAAAGAAACGGATCCCGAGGCCTCTTTATCGGATGCACAGGATTTCCGAGGTGCCGGTACACCAGAAGTCGCTGGTAAAGCGAATGTTTATGAAGAAGAATAATCAGAGAACTGCATACTGGACCCAGAAGGCGCACCTTTTCCAGGCAGATGAGTATATCTGCTTATTATGCGGGCATGACACAGATAGGAGATATGGTACCTGCCCTGGATGTGGCAGCAGAATGAGCAAAGGTAAGTATGATCCGACATAGGTCGATGAAATGGGGTTTCTCGACATGATCTTTGAGGACTAGAAGGAGAATCCTATGTTTGGTTTCGGTAAAACATATATATTTGTTTCGGTCTATTTCCAGCCCTACGGTAAGTCCTACGCCTATCGCACGGATGATAAGACGATCAAAGTAAATGATACCGTTATTGTTCCCGCTACAGGCGGAGAGACAGCAGCATTGTTACAGATGTCAAAAAATATAAAAAGAACGAGGTGCCATTCCCTATTGAAAAGACGAAATTCGAAATAAGAAAGGCCGCGAAGAAGGACCCTAAAAAGGATCCCGCGTCGGATAAACGTGTCCCTATTGACATCTCCGCGCAGAGCGTTGGGACAAAGGACGGCGGATACAAGGTCATCGTCCTTAATCAGGCAGAGAGGGATGAACTAAAAAGGCAGCTTGCCGGAAAAACTGACATGAGGATCATGGAGACTTACTCGGTTTCAATGGAAGGCCAGGTTGTAAGAGAAATTAAGAAGAACTAGGAGGCCTATTAAAAGAAAGACAAGTTTATTATGGAAAACGGAACTAAACTCAGAATCCTATATCTTTACCAGCATCTGCTCCAGAACACAGATTCGGAGCACTCGGAATCTACGGTGGAGCTGACAAAGATGCTCGCTGATAAGCACGGCATTAAGGTCAGCCGCAATACGATCAGCGATGATCTTGCGATGCTTCATAATTGCAATCTTCAGATCGAAGTCATCCATTCCACACAGAACAAATATTATTATGACGGCCAGCTGTTCAGCGTGCCGGAGCTGAAGGTCCTGATAGATGCTATTTCCTCCTCCAAATTCATTACAAAACATAAAAGCGAGGAACTGATTAACAAGCTGCTCACTCTCCTGCCGCGACAGAGCGCAGTCAGGATGAGAAGGCATATCTATACGGCGGACCGAGTGAAATCCGATAATGAGCGAGGCTATTATATTGTCGATGCCATTAATGATGCAATCGAGGCAAAGAGGAAGATCTCTTTTCGGTATACAGATTATGATGTCCATAAGAACCGCGTCCTGACCAATGACGGGAATCCCTATACGGTAAGTCCCTATACGCTTCTGTGGGACGGTGAGTATTATTACATGATTGGTTTCTATGACGAGCGGCAGACTACGCGGACATTCCGGCTTGACCGCATCGAAAAACAGCCGGAGATCCTGCATGCTCCTGCGGTTCCGAAACCGGAGAATTTCAGCATTGCGGAGCGAAGCAGATCCGTGTTCCGGATGTATGATACTGAAGAACCGGTGGAAGTAACACTTCTCTGTGATGCATCGGTCATGAGATATTTCATCGATTATTTCGGACCGGATGTCGATACGGAACCGGTAGATGAGGATCACTTCCGGGCGAAGATCTTCGTCTGTCCGAGTCCGACATTTTTCGGATGGGTATTCGGATTCGGCGGCAGCATCAGAATTATCGGACCGGATCCTGTTGTCAAAGAGTACAAAGAGATGGCCGGGGAAATATTGGACGAAACAAAGAGCAATACTGCTCTGTGAGGTGATCAATGGAGAATAAAGATCCTTTTAAAGAATATATGAAAGCGGCCGAGCCGGAACCAGAGAAAAACTTATGGATATCATTGCCGGGCTTTCGGATATTTCGAAGGAACTATGACCGGAACCCGTACAAAGAGGGCGGTCTCATTGTACTTTAAGTGCAAAATATGCATCTCAAAAATCTATGGAGTGCAAAACTTGCACTCCAATATTGACTATCGGTGCAAAACATGATAACCTCATGCTATGGAAACGAGTTTAAAACAATTAAGAGAACAGGCAAGGCTTACTCAGCAGCAGGCTGCAGATCTTCTTCAGATTTCCCTGAGATCTTATAAGTCTTATGAAAATGATCCTGAAAAGAAAGATACTGTAAAGTACAGATATCTGGTCAGGGATTTTTCCGATAAGACAGCGGTGGATGAAACCCACGGGATCCTGGCAGAGGAAGATATCAGATCAGCCTGCTTAATAGTATTTGCAGATTATCCGGTCGAGTTCTGTTATCTGTTCGGATCTTATGCCAAAGGAAAAGCTACAGAAGAAAGTGACGTGGATCTTCTGATATCAACGGACCTGAAAGGACTCAGGTATTACGGCCTTGTTGAGCAACTCAGAAATGCCCTTAGGAAGAAAGCGGATGTTCTGGAGATTAATCAGCTTCAGAATAACACGGAGCTTATCCGGGAGATTCTGAGAGACGGGGTGAAAATTTATGGATAATGTGAAGAAAGATGCTTATTATATCAATAAACTGAAAACCGACCTGGCCTTCATAAGCCTTCATATGTCAGGAAAAAGCAGCGAGGATTTCGATGCGGATGAAGTGCTTCAGGATTCAATGATGTTCCGTCTGATACAGATTTCTGAGAATGCCAAGCCTATGATATTATCCGCAATAATCTGTAAGTGCAATGAAGCGCGAATATGGAGACGCGAAAATGAAAGAATTGCAAGATTTGAGGCTGATTCGGCATGCCAGGATGTATCCTTTTAAAAATGACAAAATGAACAGCCAAAATCTGTTGAAAAAAGTCAATGCAAATGTTATCCTTTGATACAAGGAGGAGTTTTTATGCTGAAACGGGATATTTGGGACCAACTGATTGTCTGGAAAGAAAAAAAACATCATCCTCTTGTAATAAAAGGACTCCGGCAGACGGGAAAAACCTATATAGTTAAGAAATTCGGAGAAGAGAATTATCAGAGCACAGTATATCTGGATCTCAGGGCTAATATACAGGTGTATAGTGCTTTCAGCGGCAATTTTGACGTTGATATGATGGTAATGGCTATTTCTGCTGTCGTTAGAGATGCTCAGTTTATCCCTTATCATACACTGATCATTCTGGATGAGATACAGGATTGCCCAAATGCCAGAAGCTCATTGAAATACTGGGATCTGGACGGAAGATATGATGTGATCGCCACCGGAAGCTTTCTGGGGGTCAAAGGCTTTAGAGAACCTTACCCCAGGGGAATTCCTGTAGGATACGAGGATCAGATGACAATGTATCCGCTTTCCTTTCATGAATTCCTGAGAAACGCCGGATTGAATGGGAGTGTTCTGACCTATGTCAGTACTTCATTGGAAAACAATCAGACGATTGAAAAAACAATTCATGAATCATTGAGATCGTTGTATTATCAGTATCTGATCGTCGGCGGAATGCCCGAAGCTGATAAAGCTTTTTTTGAAACACACGATCTGAATGAAGTACGCAGGATCCAAAAAAGAATCCTTACTTCTATCAGGGATGATTTCGGGCGATATAAGGATTTAGAAGGCAATGACAAAGTCAATGAAGTATTGAAACTGCGCGCAGAGGCCTGTCTGAATTCACTGCCGGCGCAGCTCTCGAAGGAATACAAGAAGTTCCAGTACAGTCTTGTGGAAGCAAAAGGACATTCCCCGGAAAAGGCAGACGGGCTTCAGTATCTGGAAGATGTCGGGCTGGTGGTTCGCTCTTATAACACAAAAGAAGTATCCTATCCGCTGGAAGGCGTGAAGATCCCTAATGAGTTTAAGGTTTTTTATGTGGATACAGGTCTTCTGATTTCTCAGCTTGGGGATGATGTACCGATGCAGATCTTATCGGGCAATATCAGTGCTTATAAAGGCGCGATTGCAGAAAATATGGCTGCATCGGCATTTGCTGTTTGTGATCTTCCTCTTTATTATTATCATGCTCCCAGCGGATCTCCGGAGCTGGATTTTCTGTTTGAGAGATCCGGAGAAGCGGTCATTGCGGAATGCAAATCCACGAACAACCGTGCGACAAGCATGAAATATGTGATTGCTCATCCGGAGAAATACGGTGTTCATAAAGCGGTAAAATTTGCTGACACCAATGTCGGAGGCGGCGAAGGGTTTGATACATATCCGTTATATGCACTTGGATTTCTGAAAACAGCGGAAGTTAAGCAGATTCTTCCAACGGTCGATTACGGGCAGCTTACTGTGCCGCGCTTCTGAAAACGCTGGCACAGAATCTGAAACAAGCGCATCGGAAGATGCAAAGCTACATAGAGAGTGTTGCGATTCGGATTATGATCCGGAAAGCAATGCTCTTTTTGCATTGCGAAAACCTGTAATGTTCGTACAATGTCGAGTAATGTCTTTGCAATGTTCCGGAATATCCGCAGTTGAAATATCACGTTATCGTGATATAATAAGCAGAAGGAGGATGACTGATATGCCGATACTATCCCGTTTTTATGGAATCGTAATAAAAATGTATTTTCTTCAGAGTGAGCATAATCCACCACACATTCATGCTATCTATAACGATGATGTTGCAGCAATCGATTATATGACCGGAGAAGTGCTTGAAGGGTTCTTACCGCCAAAGGCTTTGCAGATGGTAAGAGACTGGATTGAGTTAAATAGAGATGATCTGAAGCAGATCTGGGAAACCCAGGAATTTAAGAAGCTGCCACCGCTTGAATAGGGAGGTGTATCATGTTTCATAAGATTAAAAATGTTGCCGCTCTGCCGGAGTACAAGCTGTGTGTTCAGTTCTGTGAGGGAGTAACAAAGATTTACGATGTAAAACCGCTGTTTGAGAAGCTGCCTGTATTTTCGTATTTCAAGGACAGAGAGGAAGAATTCTACGGAGTTAGTGTTGACATCGGAGGATATGGAATCGTCTGGAATGACGATCTGGATCTGTCCTGCGATGAATTATGGGAAAACGGAGTTCAGGTGGAGACCCCGTTTGACGGACTGATGTCATTTGCTGATGCAACAGAACTGTGGGGACTGAATGAAAGTACACTGAGAAAGGCCGTTTCTTACGGAAAGCTGGTGAACGGAGTGGATGTCTGCAAGTTCGGAAAGCAGTGGGTCGTATCTGTAAATGCAATGAAGCGCGAATATGGAGACGCGAATAGAACCGCCTGATTGAAACTGAAGAAACCGGACAATCAACACCACACCGGCACATTATTTGCAAATTGTATTCACAGACGAGTTTTTTATGATATAATATCGTAGAAAACTCGCCTATTGTTAATTAAGCGAGAATAAAGACCGATTTATAGCGGAAAAACTCGTGATGGAGGTTTTTTTGATGGATCGAGCAGGAAAAACAGTTCATAACCTTCAGGGAATCAATGCTTATGATTCCTTTTATCCGGCGCCGCTTCCACCTGGTCCGCCGGTTCAAATTGACCGCGAAATGCAGCAGCTTCTGATCGAAGCCTATAAGTCTATTTCTCTGCTGAACGGTCTGTCGGACAGAATCGTAAATAAGGATCTCTTTATATCAATGTATGTAAGGAAAGAGGCTCTCGTTTCCTCACAGATCGAGGGAACGCAATGTACATTGGAGGACATACTGAATCCGACAATTTCCGAAAATGCCAATGCAGACGTTTCTGACGTGGTTAACTACATAAGGGCGGTGAATTACTCTTTGGAAAGAATAAAGGATCTTCCGCTTTGCTGCAGGCTTATCCGGGAAACACACCGGGTACTGATGAATAGCGTGCGCGGCTGTGAGAAAACTCCGGGAGAATTCAGGACATCTCAGAACTGGATCGGAGGCGCGGGAAGCACCCTGAAAAACGCACGTTATATTCCTCCGAATCCGGAGGATATGGCAGAGTGCATGTCCTCGCTTGAAAAGTACATGAACATTGAGAGCGGGGAAGATCCGCTGATCCGTGCGGCACTGGTACATTACCAGTTTGAAACGATCCATCCGTTTCTTGATGGAAACGGTCGTGTGGGACGGTTGCTTATCACACTGTTTTTGATATCGCGGAAAGTGATAGATTCTCCGATTCTCTACCTGTCATGCTATTTAAAGTCTAATCAAGTCGAATATTATGACAGGATGAGTGAAATCCGCAGATCCGGTAACTATGAGCAGTGGGTCAGGTTTTTCCTGCGGGGCATCCGGGAAACGGCGGATGACGCCATAGAAACTATTGATAGACTTACAGAGCTTCATAAGCAGAGCGAAGCACTGCTTAAAGATACGCCGACGCGTTCCCGTGGAAAGATCATGGAACTCCTTGCATACCTTGAGAAGAATCCAATCATTGAAACGGGGAAGACTGCGGAAGCTCTGGATTGCTCCTATACGGCAATGACGGGGTATATCTCGATCCTGTGCGAAAAAGGGATTCTTCAACAGACGGCAAAATCAGGAAAAGCAAGGATCTATTCATATGAGGATTATCTTGCCATACTCAGAAACAATACATAAAGAGTGATTTTGAATATATGAAAAAGTGTCATTTCGGCAGCGATAGCATTTGAAAAAGTGTCGTTTTTAACGGAGTTTTTCTTGAAAAAATGTTTTCCCCGGAATATACTGTGAACAAGAGAGGTAACAGTATGCTATATAGAAAAGTCACTTCAAAGATAAAAGAATGGATTAGAGATCCAAAAAGAGCGCTTTTGATTACCGGTGCCAGACAGGTAGGAAAAACATATAGTATCAGACGGTGTCTTGATGAAACGGACAGCGATTACATAGAGATGAATCTACTGGAAAATGAGGAATATGTGAAAGCTTTGCAGCAGTCCGTCACGGTCGATGATCTGAAGATCAATATATCCGCTTTGAAAAATGTTTCATTTACCGATTACCGGACATTCCTTTTTATTGATGAAATCCAGGAATATAAAGATATTGTAACAAAAGTTAAATTCTGGGTGGATGACGGACGGATCCGGTTTATTTTCAGTGGTTCTCTTCTTGGCGTTGAACTTAAGAATCTGCGTTCAACGCCGGTGGGATACATGGATGAAATTGAAATGTTTCCGCTTGATTATGAAGAGTTTCTTTATGCAAGCGGTGTGAAAGATGAAACGATCGGATATCTCAGAGAGTGTTTTCATGCAATGACGCCGGTAAATGATGTTGTGCATGCAAAAATGCTCACACATTTGAGACGTTATCTGGTAATCGGCGGCATGCCGGCAGCAGTTTCAACCTATGTGGAAAGCGGAAATGTAGGAACTGTTTCGGAAATACAGGAGAATATCATCCGCCAGTATAAGCGTGATTTTACAAAATATGAAGCTGATAACAAGAAACTGAGGCTGGTAGCAATTTATGATCGGATTCCGGCGCGGCTTCTGAAACAGAATAAGCGATTTAACTATGCTGATATTCAGAAGGGACTCCGCTTTGAACGGATTGAGGACAGCTTTTTATGGCTTACGTTTGCGGGAGTGGCGGTTCCTGTTTATAATGCAACAGAGCCGAGAATCGCTCTGGATCAGAATTCCAAGAGCAGTCTTCTGAAACTGTATTCGTCAGATGTCGGGCTTCTGACAGAACAATACGGCGGCAGTTTGCGTACCAAAATACTCCTGCAGGATAATCAGATAAATCTTGGCGGTGTTTATGAGAATTATGTAGCGCAGGAATTGAACTCACATGGCTATAAAGCATTCTTTTATAACAGCCACAGTATTGGGGAACTGGATTTTGTAATAGAACATGATATGTCTGTTTTGCCAATAGAAGTAAAAAGCGGAAAAGACTATTATGTTCACAGTGCTATAGATAAGGTGACATATAATAGTCAATATGAAATAGAAAAATCAATCGTATTTTCAAACGGAAATGTGGAAGTAAAGGAAAAGACAGTTTATTATCCGATTTATATGTGTGGATTTCTGACGAAGCAGACAGAGTATCCTGTACTGGTTCCTGTTGAGTGAAGAATGGGAAATGGTCCAGGAGGTTTATGCACTGATACAATCAGGAAAGTGCAGAACTTGCATCTTGCTGTTGATACAAAGCACAGCCGTCTCAGTTAATATTACCGTTTGTTGTGACATGCAATGTTATACTGTTAATTGTATAATGTTGACGCAATTCATTCTGCAATAAACAGTAACAATAAGATTACCTTCCGGTATAGGGACCGGAGCAAGGATAAGAAGGTCGGAGGTCTTAAAAGGCAATCTTCCGGCAAATAAACTGTATGAGTCTTTCGGATTTAAGAAGCTGACGACTATTCCGATGTATTATCCGGATACCGGATGGACGGATTTTGAGTTGTATGAGCTTGGAATGTAGGTAAAATGATGAAGTTTATGCCAATAATAGAAGTTGACTGCCATGGCCTGAATACTGAACAGGCTGTTAACAAGGTACGGGAAACGGTAAATAAAGCAGATTCCGGTACATACAGAATCAGGGTTATTCACGGATATAATGGCGGAACAAGGATCAAGTCTGCCATAAAGGAAGAATTTAGCTATGGCAGAGAACCGAAGATTTTAAGAATCGAACCCGGAGATAATATGGGAGTCACCGATCTGATTATAAGGGAATACTGATGAATTACACTACTGTTTTCAAAGCAAAATTTATAGAACGCCCGAACAGATTTATAGCTATCGTAGAAATTAATGGGAAAAAAGCGACAGTTCACGTTAAGAACACCGGAAGGTGCAAAGAACTTCTCGTAAAAGGTGCTGTAGTCTATCTGTCGAAATCGGATAATCCGGAAAGAAAGACGGCATATGATTGCATCGTTACTCCTGATAGTATCAATATTGATAAAAAGGTGAGGGTAAAGCTATTTCAATCAAAGAAAGGATTGTTATGGGCGAAGGGAGACTCGGACTTATTAAAATACTGATGGGGTCATTTCGAGATAATGCCGGGGCTCCTCTGAGAGTTTGACAATAAGAAGAAAAGAGGAAAGCTTTAATTGAAGATATTTGTAATCATTTCATATCTGCTGTGCACAGCATTTGCTATGTTTAAGCGAAGGCTGGCTGATTCTTATGTAGACAGAGAACTTCCGGAAAATATCCGGGATGTTTATAACGAAGACGAATACAACCGATGGAAAGCATACCGTAAGGAAGGACAGAACCTTAGCCGAATAGAGAAAGTTGTCACGAGCATATTGTTACTTTGCTTTTTGCTGTTTAACCTTCATTCGAAGGTTTTCTATGCAATCAATGCGAATGACTATGTCAGGTATCTTTTTGCTCTGACAGTAATAAACCTTATTTCCGACATCATTTCTTTACCTTTTGATTATTATGATACGTTCGTGATTGAGGAAAAATATGGACTTAATACATCAACAAAAAAGACCTTTTTCCTTGATGCAATAAAAGAGTTTATTATAGGCATGGTTTTATCGTATGGGCTTTTAGTACTGATTATGCTGCTGTATAATCGGTTTGGAAATGTCGGGATTATATGGATATGTCTGGCAATAGTGGCAATCAGTTTGTTGATATCGATATTTGCTATGACGTTCCTATCGATTTTTAACAAGTTTTCACCGCTTGAAGACGGAGAACTTAAAACCAAGCTGCTGGATTTATGCGGAAAATACGGAATTAAGGTTAAGAAGATTGTGGTTAAGGATGCAAGCAGAAGAACTACAACAGCGAATGCTTTCTGTACAGGACTTGGAAATACGAAGACTATTTCACTTGATGATAACCTGATAAAGGACTATACGACAGATCAGATCGTAGCCGTTTTCACTCATGAATTTGCCCATGCAAAATTTAAGCACATTTTCAAGTCACTTCCGTTTGGAATACTACGCACCGTGCTTATCATAGCGGCATTGGGGATTATATTCAACATACCTGCTCTGTATACAGCCTTCGGATTTACGACGCTTAATTATATGATGGCTATACAGTGCCTGGGTTACTTTACATGGCCTTTCAGTACGTTACTTGATCTTATATCGAATAAGATATCGCGCAATCACGAATATCAGGCAGACGCATTTGCAGCTGAAGAAGGATATGGGGAGGATCTCATTTCGAGCCTTAAGAAGCTTTGTAAGGAATCTTTGTCAAATATCAATCCGCATCCGTGGATTGTAAAGCTGGATTATTCCCATCCGACCCTTTCACAGAGAATCGAAGCGATTAGAAACATAGAGAGTGAAAGGTTTTAAAAGGATAACATGATATAATTGTGACGAGGAGTATTGGCTACGAGAAATAGAATCAATATACCAAAACATTTTAAAGAGACTGGAAGAAAGACACCAAAAAGATGAGGGCTTTTTAGCAGGATTCGAAATATATGAATATAATACTGAAAAGACATCATCCTAATAGAAGAAGTAACTGTAACTAAAAATAGCATATGGAACCATTTTCAAAATATAATCACCGGTCCGGGAGGAACATGTCGCAAGGTGTGATGTCGGTGTCCAGTGCAACTATCTGATTATCCCTGGGAACACACGACAGCCGGTGATTATTATATAATGAGGCATTGACTGAAAACAGATGCAGTATGGCAGAATGCCAACAAAAAAGGAAAGTATAGGAGCGGAAATGAAAATAGTAATATTAAACGGCAGTCCGAGAAAAGGTAATACACTTACAGCAATTAATGCCTTTGCAGAAGGCGCAAAACAGAAAAATGATATTGAAATCATTGATACCTACAGGTATAAGATAAGCCCTTGCATGGGCTGTGAAGCGTGTGAGTGCTCGAAAGGGTGTGTTGCTAAAGACGATTCCAATATGATAATCGATAAACTGGTAGTAGCAGATATGATAGTATTTGCATCACCGGTTTACTGGTGGGGAATTACGGCACAGATTAAGCTTGTAATTGATAAAGCATATTGCAGGGCATCTTTGCTCAAAGACAAGAAAGTCGGGGTTATTATAGTAGGAGGATCTTCCGTTGATAATGAACAGTATAAGCTGATTCGCGGTCAGTTCAGATGCATTTCAGAATACCTGAACTGGAATATAATCTTCCATGAAGACTATTCAGCATACGAAACAGGAGATCTCGCTGAAAATGTCACGGCGATAGAGGAACTGAAGGCAATAGGAACCGGAGTATCACAATAGAAGATTTATAAAGACAGTTTGCATAAGTAAAG
>JAUNOA010000050.1 GCA_030531245.1 Lachnospiraceae bacterium | reverse complement strand
GAGTCTATATAGCAAAGATTACTTTTACTACTCTTATTGACCATTTCACAAGTTTTATGCCATAGGCACCGGTTATGAAGTAACCAACTTTTGAAACTGAGCTTTTAACTCAATCAATAATGCAGCTGATGCTGCCGAAACATCTTGCTTTGGAAGACCCGCTTCCAATTGAGACAGTAAAATTGTAAATTACGCAGGGCTATATGTCAATATTTTTAGCCCTTATATATTCTCGGAACACGCTTTGTTACTGAGCACAGAAGCTCGTACGGAATCGTACCTGCGGCATCTGCGATTTTCTTTATACTGTTCTTTTCACCGAAAAGCTCGACTTCGGAACCGATGACGATTTCAGGATGATCTGTGATATCCATCATGCACATATCCATGCAGATACTTCCGACCTGAGGACCGGCGAAATCGCATTTGCCGGAAGCAGCTCTCGGGAGTCCGTCAGCATATCCGCAGGCCAGCACTCCGATGCGGGTCGTTTTATCTGTTTCATAACGGCATCCGTAACTTATTTTTGTGCCGGGCTCATAGTACTTGATACAGCTGACAGTCGTGACAAAGCGCATGCAGGGTCTGACACCGACGATACCCTCGTCATCTCCGTATCCGTAGAGAAGGTAGCCGGGGCGGACCATATCCAGTGCCATTTCGGGATAATGCACGACAGCTCCGGAATTGGCACAATGTCTTATCTTAAAGGTAACTCCATGATATTTTGCCAGGGAGTCTATAACATGCATAAAAAGTGAGAACTGATCCAGGGTATATTTCCTGTTTTCATCCCCGGGCTCATCGGATACTGCAAAATGAGTATAGATACCTTCCGCATCAAGATTTTCAAGTTTGCAGGAATATGCGATATTATTGACTCCTGCCTCTGCCATTTTTCCGGAACATATGAAACCGAGACGAGACATGCCGGTATCGACTTTGATATGAATCCGGAGTTTCTTTTCGAGCTTTTGGCAGGCGAGGTTATACTCTTCAGCCTTTGCCTTGTTTGATACCGTCTGGGTGATATTGTTATCGATAAGTGTCTCGACAAACTCGGCCGGAGTATGTCCGAGAATCAGTATCGGCATACGTATCCCGCTGCCTCTGAGTTCCATGGCCTCATCAAGGCAGGAAACAGCCAGATAATCAGCTCCGCATCTTTCCAGAAGATGTGCTACCTGGAGCGCACCGTGGCCATAGGCATCGGCCTTGACCACACCGAGAAAGCGGGTTTCCTTCGGGAGATGCTTCCTTATTTTTTTATAATTCTCTTCAATATTTCCCAGGTTTATTTCCGCCCAGGTCCTTTTTTTCAGATCGTTCATAAAATTTCCTTAGTAGATAAAAGAATCACAGACAGTACTGGAGATGCTTTTTGTTCAGTTTCATAAAAAACTCTCCTGTCCGGGTTGTTTGGGAATAACTCATTTACGAAATGTGAATAGATTGTTTTTCGTCCTTATATTATAATGAATCCGGGAAGCAACTTCAATGCGTCGCAGAAGAAAAGCCTGTCGGATTGAAAATTGCCAATTTGACTGTGCTGAAGTAAAATGATAGCGACAGAAAATACGTATTACGGCAGAGGACTATGAAGATAATAATCGGTTTGGGAAATCCCGGAAAAGAATATGAAACAACACGTCATAATATGGGATTTATGACGGTGGATAAGATTGCCCGAAAACATAATATAGAGATTATCGACCTGAAACATAAAGGCCTGTGCGGAAAAGGCATGATAGGCGGCGAAAAAGTCCTGCTGGTCAAGCCTCAGACATACATGAACAATTCGGGTGAATGTGTACGGGAGACGATGGACTATTATAAAGTACAGCCCGAAGATATCATTATCATATATGATGATATAGATCTTGATCCCGGACAGCTCCGCATAAGAACAAGCGGATCCGCGGGTTCCCACAACGGGATGAAGTCGGTCGTAAGCCATATGGGTACGCAGGCTTTTCCGCGTGTGCGGGTGGGAGTCGGTGCAAAACCGGAAGGCTGGGATCTGGCAGACTATGTGCTGAGCCATATAACACCAGAGGCCGATAAGGAAATAGTAAAAGGAACGGATGAGGCTGCAGAGGCAGTTGAGTGCATTCTGTCTCAGGGAATCAGTGAAGCTATGAATCATTACAATCGTCATGAGCATATACAATAATCCGCTAAAAAGACTTGCAGAATATGATGAAATGGAAAAAGACCTGCGCCTCGGCAGAGGTCCTGTTCAGATAAGCGGACTGCCTGACGGAGCAAAAGCGTTTTTCGTTTCACAGCTTCCGCAGCCGTGGAAATTACTTATAACATATGATGAGAACAGAGCAAGGAATCTTGCGGAGGATATCAGATGTTTTACCGGAGACAAAGAGGTAATGCTGTATCCCGCAAGGGACCTGCTCTTTTTCAGTGCCGACATTAGAGGCAATGTCATTTCGGGACAGCGTATTGATGTCTGGAGACATATGTCGGAGGACGATAGCGGAGTGGTAGTTACTACTATCGACGCACTCATGGACAAACTTGAGGATCCGGATCAGTTCAGAAAGAAAACGATTATCATCACTCAGGGAGAGAAGCTCAGTATAGATGAGCTTCTCGCAAAGCTTGTTGACTTCGGCTATGAGAGACAGGCACAGGTTGAAAACGGAGGGCAGTTCGCCGTACGCGGCGGTATCGTCGATATCTTTCCTCTTACGGAGGAGATTCCGGTAAGAATAGAATTCTGGGACGACGAGGTCGATTCGATGAGAAGCTTTGACATCCTGAGCCAGCGAAGCATCGAAACCTGTGACATTGTAAGTATTTATCCCGCAAAAGAAATCGAACTCGGTGGAAGCGCAGGCTTTTTAAGATACTGGGATTTCGACCGCTCTGCGATTTTTATTGATGAGCCGGCAAGAGTATATGACCGTGCCTGCAATGTTCAGATAGAATACAACGAAGGCATGTCAGGCAGGATCGAGGCAGGTCAGCTTGATGCATCGGAAGTACCGGACCTGTTCGGGGCAGAGGAAATAATCACGGATCTGTCCACTCCAAGGACGGTATGTCTTACGGGACTGGATCAGATTATTGCGGAGATAGAGCCGAGGCATATATATTCGGTTCATTCCAAAAACACGTCTTCATATAAAAATTCGTTTGAAATGCTGATAGCGGATATGAAGAATTATCAGAATCTCGGATATGAGATCACCATGCTTTCCGCATCGCGTACGAGATCATCAAGACTGGCCGATTCGCTTCGTGATTACGGACTCAGGGAGACGGAAGTCATATACGGAAATCTGCATCACGGTTTTGAGTTTCCGGGAATAAAATTCGTAGTCATTTCCGAAAGCGATATCTTCGGAAAGAAAAAGAAACACCGTTATAAAAAGAAATTCGACTACGAAGGAACGAAGGTTTCTTCGCTTGCGGAACTGCATATCGGGGATTATGTGGTTCATGAAGAACACGGACTCGGTATCTATCGCGGAATCGAAAAGATAGAAAGAGACCATGTGATCAAGGATTACATGAAGATAGAATATGCCGGAGGAGACAACTGCTATCTTCCGGCGACGAAACTTGATATCATCCAGAAGTACAGCGGCAGTGACGGAGCCAGGCCGAAGCTCAACAAGCTCGGCGGGGATCAGTGGCTGCGCACAAAGCGTACTGTTAAAAAAGCTGTAGCGGAGATAGCAAGAGAACTTGTTACACTGTATTCGGCCCGTCTTAAAGGATCCGGCCATGAGTACGGTCCCGATACGGTATGGCAGAGAGAATTCGAGGAGATGTTTGAATTCGAGGAGACCGAAGACCAGATCAAAGCCATCGAAGCGGTAAAGGCAGATATGCAGTCCGGCAGGATAATGGACCGTCTTATCTGCGGGGATGTAGGATACGGAAAAACAGAGGTGGCACTGCGAGCATCATTCAAAGTCATCCAGGAGGGGTATCAGGTAATCTATCTCGTCCCGACGACTATACTTGCGCAGCAGCATTACAATACATTTGTGCAGAGGATGAAGAACTTTCCCGTGCGTGTCGAATTGCTTTCACGATTCAGAAGTGCCGCACAGCAGAAAAAAGTACTCGAGGATTTTTCAAAAGGACTTGTGGATATCATCATCGGAACACACAGGGTTTTATCCAAAGATCTGAATCCCAAACGACTGGGCCTTCTCGTCATAGATGAGGAGCAGAGATTCGGAGTGAGACATAAAGAAAAAATCAAAGAGCTGCGCAGTGAAGTTGATGTACTGACACTGACTGCGACTCCGATACCGAGAACGCTGCATATGAGCCTTGTAGGAATCAGGGATCTGTCCGTGCTGGAGGAACCACCGCAGGACCGGCAGCCTATCCAGACCTATGTTATGGAGTACAATGATGAAATCGTGCGGGAAGCCATACGCCGTGAGATACAGAGAGGCGGACAGGTATACTATGTATATAACCGTGTCAGCTCGATTCAGGAAATGACGGCGAGAGTGCAGGCACTTGTACCTGACGCAACGGTGGCGTTTGCCCACGGACAGATGTCGGAGAGAGATCTGGAAAGAGTCATGCTCGATTTCATCAACGGAGAGATTGATGTGCTCGTATCGACGACCATCATTGAAACCGGACTGGATATTCCGAACGTCAATACCATGATCATCCATGATGCGGATAAGCTCGGGCTGTCACAGCTCTATCAGCTAAGGGGCAGGGTAGGAAGATCGAGCAGGACCGCTTACGCCTTTCTCCTGTACAGAAAAAACAAACTGTTGAGCGAGGAAGCCGAAAAAAGACTGAAAGCAATAAGAGAATTCACGGAGCTCGGAAGCGGAATCCGAATTGCCATGCGTGATCTGGAAATCCGTGGCGCGGGAAATGTGCTCGGAGCCGAACAGCACGGACACATGGAAGCCGTCGGATATGATCTTTACTGCAAGATGCTCAATACCGCAGTCAAAGCCCTTAAGGGAGAGGATATAGCCAGGGACGAATTTGATACATCGGTTGATGCGGATACAGATGCATTTATCCCGGCAGCTTATATAAAGAACGAAGAACAGAAGCTGGATATATATAAGAGGATTGCATCGATCGAAACGGAAGATGACTTCATGGATATGCAGGATGAACTTATGGACCGTTTCGGAGATATCCCGAAGCCTGTCGATAATCTTCTTCGCATCGCACAGATCAAGTCACTGGCACATAACATTTTTGTGACCGATGTTACGATCGGAAAACAGACGGCGGTGCTCATTATGTACAATAAAGCACCGATCGATCCGACTGGAATACCTCAGCTTATCGACGGGTATAAAGGAGCTCTTTCCATAAGACAGGGCGACAGTGTCAGCTTTATTCTGAATGAAAAAAGGAAACAGATAAACTGCGATGAGATGCTCACGGCGGTCCGGGATCTCCTCATCCGGATGAATGACGAACTGAAAGCAAAAGAACCACAAGATATAGGTGAAGGAAATGTCGACGAAAAAGGTGAAGAAATGCCGTAAACCCTTGAAAAACTTGACAAATTCGGGGAAATAGTATATAAAAAGTACAGCATACATATGGTATGATGCACAAATCTCTGAACAAATGGAGAGAGAATTTCTAGGAGGAATTGAAATGAATAAGGTTGAGTTAGTTGAAGCTGTTGCAAAGCAGACGGGTCTTTCAAAGAAGGATGCAGAGGCTGCTCTTAAAGCTGTTATCGCTACAACAACAAAGGCACTTGTAAAGGGTGATAAGGTTCAGCTCGTTGGTTTCGGTACATTCGAGACATCTAAGAGACCGGCTCGCAAGGGTCGCAATCCTAAGACCGGCGAAGAGATGAAGATCAAAGCTTGCAAGGCTCCAAAGTTCAAACCAGGCAAAGCTCTTAAGGATGCTGTTAACAAGAAATGATTCATGACACATGAGTAAATAAGGGACTCCGGGAAAACGGAGTCTCTTGCTTTTTATCAGACGGCATACTATACTGTCTGTACACCTCTTATCGTTTCTTTGGCCTGTCCGCCAAAAGATTCCAAATGAAAAGAATGAAAAAAACAATAAAAGTTGTGGTTTCTGCCATGACTCTGGTTTTGTGCTGTCTGATGACAGCGCTTGCTTCACAAAGCGGCTCGGCAGAGGATAATATACTGACTCTTACGTACGAATCCGACAATGCAGACGCCGCAGGCAGATTCAATCTGTATCTTCTTGCCAACGATGCCCGGATCGTGACCGGAGGGAAGACTGCGGGCAACGTGCTTCCCGGAAGTACCGCAGGCTCGGGTTACGACAATATGACCGAACCGATAAGCAAAGGAACAACAGGCAGCGGACTTTGGTTTACGGATTCCGCCGGCAATAAGATCAGGGCGGCTTCAAAGGTTGAATATGAGTATAAATACAGGCGCGGAAAGCTGACGGTGACGGTCAGGCTGTACGACCCGGCACCGGAACTTACCGGAATGGCGATAGTAGGGATAACTTCCGATGAGTCTGCGAATTATTATTCGGATGTGGGAGGGACTGTGAGTATCTCGGAATACATACGGGGGATGTATAATACGGATTATCCCGATGAAGGAGGGACGGAAAAAGAATCACAGGACGAAAAACCGGGCAAAGAGGCTCCGGTGATAGATATCGGAGGCGGTTCGGAAAAGCACAGGCCGCCGTGTGTGTTAAAGCGTCTGGGACTGATTTTTTCATCTTGAAAAATCGTCCGATTTGTCTTAATATTATGGTGTGAAAACAGGTGTTAAAAGAAAAAGAGTGGAGCGCACCGGAAATAAGATGGCGATTATCGCCGTCACTTCTGTTGTGCTCATTTTTGCTCTGGTACTTGGAACAAGAATCATTTCTCTCAAGGCAAAGGAACGTCAGTATATCGAAAAAGAACAGGCTATACTTGCCAGAGTCGCAGAAGAAGAAGAGAGAGCAAAGACGCTTGAAGAGTACAGGGTTTATGTACAGACCAAACAGTATGTAGAGCAGGTAGCAAAAGACAGGCTCGGTCTGGTCAATCCTGATGAAATACTGCTGAAACCGAATGCGGACTGATCAGGAGGGATCCGGTATGCAGAACAGTGTAAAAGCAGCCATTCAGGAGAACCATCTGCTGAGCAAAGGAGATCGGTGCATTATCGCCGTAAGCGGCGGTGCTGACTCCATGGGGCTTCTGCATGCACTTCTGAGTCTCAACGGAATATTTAAAACATCATACAGAGTTATCCATGTGCATCACGGACTTCGGGGAGCCGAGGCCGACCGTGATGCCAATTTTGTTCGTAGCACCTGTGAGAGATATCATGTTCCGTGCAAAGTAATATGTGTTGATGTAACCGGATACGCCGCACAGCATAAAATGTCGACAGAGGAAGCGGCAAGGTATCTGAGATATCAGGTCCTGGAAAACGAAGCCGTACGCTGGGAGACAGAGGATGACGCCGCAGGGCAGGTGAAGATCGCGGTTGCCCACAATAAGGACGATAATGCCGAAACCATACTGATGCAGATGGCGAGGGGCAGCGGGCTTAAGGGCGTTGCCGGGATGTCGCCGGTGCGCGGACGCATCATCAGACCCCTTCTGGACGTGAGCAGAAAAGAAATCGAGGCATATCTGATCAGGGAAGAAGAAAGCTGGGTCAATGATTCCACCAATGCCGGAAGTGACTATACCAGAAACCGGATAAGGCATGATATTCTTCCGCTTTTCATCAGTGAAGTCAATGCTGCATCAGTGGATAATATCACCAGGGCAGGAAAACTGGCAGGACAGGCGGACAGATATCTGACCGGATGTGCACGGAATATTCTTGATTCAGTCAGAAAGCCGTATAAGAACGGTTACAAGATCCCGGTCGGGGAGTTTGTCAGACAGGACTGTATTATACGAAATTATATGATCCGTCTGCTGGTTTCAGAAGTCAGCAGGACGATGAAAGATATAACGGCAAGACATATTGAGGATATCGCAGCACTGGCTTACGGTGAATCCGGCAAGCACATAGACCTTCCGTACAGACTTGTAGCGGAAAGGATATACGATGACATTGCCGTATACAGAATAGAAGATCCGGACGGAGCGCAGACGGGAAAGGATGCCACACAGGCATATTTTGTTTTCAGAGCGTTTCCGTATCACGGAGAAACTGTTCCGGAAGATAAGTATACGAAATGGTTCGATTATGATAAGATAGATGACCTCATGGATATCCGTTTCAGGCAGCCCGGGGATAAGCTTGAACTTAAGGGCGTGGGAACAAAAACACTTCGTGCCTATATGACTGATGCCAAGATTCCGCAGGGGGACAGAGACAGTATTCAGATTGTTGCGGCAGGCAGTAATGTCATATGGCTGGTCGGTTACAGGATAAGTGAGAGATATAAAGTAGATAGCAGCACACAGACAGTTCTGGAAATAAAGTATGAGGAAGAGGAGTAAGGCATAATGGGAGAGACAGTAAAAATGCTTCTGACAGAGGAAGAAGTCAACAGGAGAATTACAGAGGTTGCAGAAGAAATCAACAAAGATTACAATGGCGAACCGATTCACATGATCTGCATACTAAAAGGCGGAGTGATGTTCATGTGTGAACTTGCAAAGAGGATAAAAGGTCCGGTTTCTTTCGACTTCATGGATGTTTCCAGCTATGGACATAATACGGAATCATCCGGAGTAATAAAGATACTGAAGGATCTGGATGAGGATATTGAGGGGAGAAATGTTCTGCTGGTTGAAGATATTATAGATACCGGCAAGACTCTGAACAAGCTGTCTCAGCTTCTTTATACACGCGGACCGAAATCCATCAAGATCTGTACAATGCTGGACAAACCGTCGCGGCGTGTCGAAAAAGAGGTTTTTGTTGATTACCGCTGTTTCCAGATTCCGAACAAATTCGTAGTTGGATACGGACTGGATTACAATCAGAAATACAGAAACCTGCCGTATATAGGAGTTGTGGAATTTGAAAATGAATAAAAACAGGTGCCGGGATAAAACCGGCACCTGTTTTATAATAGGAAATGCAGAGCAATTTCCTGATTTCAGGATGTTTCCAGAGTTTTGATTACTTTTGCAGGGACTCCGGCGGCGAAAGAATACGGGGGAATGTCGCGGGTCACGACTGACCCTGCTCCGATAACCGATCCCGCACCGATGGTCACACCGGCACATACGGTCACACCTGCACCCAGCCAGCAGTCATGTTCGATAGTGATTGGTTTTGAAAATTCGATGTGTCTTAATACCCCGTTTTCGTCGGGCTTATAACTTCTTTCCGATGCATTCATCGGGTGAAGCGGTGCGGCAAGCACGCAATTCGGACCGATGAGGACATCGTCTCCTATATCGATTCTTGCAGTGTCCATACAGATGAAATTGTAATTAACGAATACACGTTTGCCGAAGGTGGTGAACTGTCCGTAATCGAATTGTATCGGCTGCTTCAGAACCGTGTCATCATTTATCCCCGGAACAAATTCCGTCAGTATTTTATGAAGACCCTCTGCATCACCGGGGTCAGTATTATTATATTTCTGACACATACGGCAGCAGTTGATGTGAATGTCGGGAAGGTTTTCGGCTTCACTGCTGTAAGGTTCTCCGGCAAGCATTTTTTCAATTTCCGTCATTTTATTTTTTTCCTTTCAAAAGAACTATATATAGCGGTCAGTCTGATTATTAACACAAGGTATTATGTCTTTATTATAACACGTAATTATTCCTTAAAAGAATAGAAAGAGTATATGCTTTGACACAGCGGGAATGAGCCATTACAATATACCATACTGGAACGGAAATAGTTTTGATAACATTCTATTATCCTGAGGAATAACATATGAAAATTCTTAAAACAATTTTGTTAACGGCGATTGCGGTCGTGGCTTTTTCTGTGATGTCATTTGCAGCCGGACCCGGGGAGACAAGACCCGGCTGTCCCGGAGTAAAACAGACCAAAAACAGCAATCCGTCAAACCTGCATGCTATCGCCGAATCGGCAGGTCTTAAAGCAGGTACGAACATGACCAAAGATCCTATCCTCGGAATGGATCATCAGGTTGCGTATACGTTCTACCTGAATGAAAATACGGCTTTACCGGCGATATCTTCCGCCGGAAATGAATACCTGTTCAGTGAAGAGGGATTTCCGAGATTCTATATGGATCATGACGGTGTTGGCAGATACTATTACAGAGTCTATACCAACACGGATGGCTGGAGCCCATGGTGCAATTCCAAAGAAATAACACCTGTAAGCACCGATGCGGCCAGAGTGCAGGCTATCCAGATACGTCAGAAGGGATATACGGCAACTCTCGGAGATATCTATTACAAGTCAGTGCTCAATGACGGCACGGTTCTTGACTGGGCAGAAGCGGGACAGACCTCCGGCACGGTCGGGACAGATAAGTATATAGTTGCCTTTGCGATCACAAAGACAAAAAGAGGAAGTGGAGCCCCCGGTTCAACATATGCACCGATGGCAGGCCGGAATTATGAGGGGCCTTTCGTGGATCAGGAGACCGGCAAAGTAGGATACTCGACATTTGACAGACAGCCGTACACCGGATGGGCATGGCTGAACAATAAGCAGTATTACTTCCATGAAGGAAATCTGTGCACCGGATGGATATATGCTGACGGATATAAGTATTTCTGCGGAGAGGACGGAGCCATAGCTACCGATCTTGAACCGGTGATGGGACTTGTCGGAAATTATCATGTCAAGTACAACAAGGCTACCAGAACGCTGTATGTTATGGCTTACGATCAGGACAGCAAAACATACTGTATCCCATATAAGACATTCATGAGTTCATGCGGTCCGGATACACCGCTGGGAACATTCAAGACATATGCCAAATATGACTGGAAATATATGCATGATTCGGAGGACGGTGCAGGTGCTATTTACTGTCAGAAACTGACCAGATTCAAGGACGGATTTCTGATGCACTCGCTGTTATATTATGATTCACCAAGCCCGTTCACACTTGATGCCATCAACTACAATTTCATCGATGATGCGGCATCGGGAGGATGCATAAGACTGAGGGCAGGTGATGCCAACTGGATATACAATAATATTCCGAATAATACTCCTGTCATCATTTATGAAAACCTTCATGAAAAGGGTCCGATAGAGAAGGATTGTATAGAACAGGCAATTCCCAGAAATCAGAAATATGATCCTACCGATCCGGAAGCACTGGCAGACATAGCGGCGGGCAATGTCAAACAGACGGCAGAGGATCTTGCGGCCGCACAGGCAGCTATCGAGCGGGCGGCAAAGGATGACGCAAGCATGGGTATAACAACAACAGAATAAAACATTTTCCGGGTGGCTTATGCCACCCGATTTTAGTATAATAAAGGATAGTGTCAAATGACGTATGAAAAACGGAGCAAAATAAAATAGGCTCCGAA
>JAUNOA010000001.1 GCA_030531245.1 Lachnospiraceae bacterium | reverse complement strand
CCCTCAAGATTGAGGGGCAGGGGAGTTGAAGTGTCGAAGACACTTTTTTATCTGATAGGAAATTGCATCCTATCAGATAAAACGCTCCGCGGGATGCGCACTCGCGTGAAAAGTACTATGTCGCTGAAGCGACCGCGCTCGGCGCGGGCATATCGCAAGAGATATGCTTTGTCTGATAGGAAATTGCTCTGCATTCGATATGCCATTTTATATGATAAAACAATGAAAGGAGATTGCCATGGAGCCGATCATAAAGATCGCCAATATTGAAAAAACATTTAATACCGCAAACGGAAGCATCAAAGCCCTGAGCAATATCAACCTTGACATCTACGAAGGTGAGATATTCGGGATCATAGGACTCTCAGGAGCCGGAAAATCCACTTTGGTCAGGTGTATCAACTATCTGGAGGAACCGACGGAAGGAGACATAATCTTCGAGGGCAGATCACTAGCCCATATGACAGAAAAGGAACGCCGGAAAACAAGACAGTCTATGGGTATGGTATTTCAATCGTTCAATCTGCTCGAGCAGAGAAACGCGCTTGACAATGTCTGCTTTCCGCTGGAGATAGCCGGAGTTGACAGAAAGCAGGCCCTCAAACGGGCAAACGAACTTCTGGAGCGTGTCGGGCTCGGAGACAGGAAGAAATCATTTCCATCCATGCTGTCGGGCGGACAGAAACAGAGAGTTGCCATAGCAAGAGCCATAGCGACAAATCCAAAAGTGCTTCTCTGTGACGAAGCCACAAGCGCGCTTGACCCGAATACGACGAAGCAGATACTGGAGCTTCTTAAGAGCATTAATAATGAACTCGGAATCACAGTCATCGTGATAACGCATGAGATGAAGGTCATAGAGACTATATGCAACAGGGTCGCTATCATTGACAGAAGCACAATCGCAGAGGTCGGAGAAGTCAAAGAAATCTTTTCAAATCCGAAGTCGAAGATAGGCAAGCAGCTCATCATGGGAGGACGTGTAAATGATGACGAGATCTGGTCCAGAGGCGGGGACGGCAGAAAGATACGAATAGCATTTGATGAAGAGACAACGGACCTGCCTGTTGTATCGGAGATGATACTGGCGTGCGGGGCTCCGGTCAACATCCTCCATGCATCTACCAAGACACTGGGGAGCGGCAAATACGGACAGATGCTTGTGGAACTGCCGCCCGGAAAAGAAAAGGAACGTGAGTGTATGGACTATCTTGACAGCCATAACATCAAGTATGAGGAGGTGAACATCGATGATCTTTGATGCAGCAGTCTGGAGCATGATTCTTGTAGGAATAAAAGAGACACTTCTGATGGTCGCAATCTCATCAGCCATCTCGTATGCAATCGGAATCCCGCTGGGCATCCTGCTTGTGGTTACGGATGTGAACGGCATAAAACCAATGCCGAAACTGAATTCGACGGTTGGCTTCATTATAAACATATTACGGTCGATACCGTTTATGATTCTGCTTATCATGGTATTGCCGGTGACCAGAGCAATAGTAGGGACGACACTTGGCTGGAAGGCAGTGGTACCGCCGCTGGTATTCGCGGCTGCACCGTATATCGCAAGGATGGTGGAAAGCTCGCTTAAAGAGACGGATGCCGGCATCATAGAGGCAGCAAAATCGATGGGTGCGAGCAATATGCAGATTGTTACAAAGGTGTACCTGCCGGAGGCAAAACCGTCGCTGATTACCGGAGCTGCAATATCAATCACAACCATACTCGGATACTCTGCTATGGCAGGCTTTGTAGGAGGCGGAGGACTCGGAACGATTGCAATCAACTACGGATATTACAGATATCAGACGGACATCATGATACTTACAGTCGTGATACTTGTCCTCATCGTTCAGCTCATACAGGAAGCAGGAACAAGACTGGCGAGAAACACAGACAAGAGGATACGTTAACATTTTCAGGAAAAGGATATCGTAAACCGGTAAACAGGGAATGAAACCGAAAGACCTGAAAACAGATTTTTAAGAGCATATAAACACACAATCAAAGCATATACAAAATAGAATTACAGGAGGAAAACCATGAAGAAAATATTAGCAGTTGTTGCGGCAATAGCAGCAGTAAGCCTCTGCGCCTGCGGAGCGAAGAAGACAGACGAGAAGACAATCAAAATCGGTGCAAGCCCATCACCTCACGCAGAGATACTTGCAGAGGTTAAGGATGATCTTGCAGCAAAGGGATATACCCTTGAAATCGTCGAGTATACAGATTATGTTCAGCCGAATACTGCACTTGATTCGGGCGAGCTTGATGCAAACTATTTCCAGCATGTACCGTATCTGGATGAATTCAATGCTGAATACGGGACAAAGATTTCATCCGCAGCCATCATTCACTATGAGCCGTTCGGAATCTATGCAGGAAAGACAGACAGCATAGATGCACTTGCAGACGGGGCGCAGATTTCGGTTCCGAATGATGTGACAAACGAGGCAAGAGCACTGCTTCTGCTTGAGCAGGAGGGACTGATAAAAATCAGGGATGGTGCAGGACTGACAGCAACAAAGCAGGATATTGTTGAGAATCCGAAGAATCTCAATATCATTGAGGTTGAGGCAGCACAGGTTCCGCGTTCTCTGCAGGATGTTGATCTCGGTGTCGTAAACGGAAACTATGCCATCGAGGCAGGACTTAAGGTCAGCGACGCACTTGCTATTGAGGGTGCGGATTCGCTTGCAGCAGACACTTACGGAAATATCATCGCTGTTCAGTCAGGACATGAAAATGATGAGGGAATCAAAGCTTTAGTCGATGCTCTGAAGACAGACAAAATCAGAAAATTCATCGAGGAAAAGTATGAGGGCGCAGTAGTTGCAAAATTCTGAAATAATCATTTTTTTGTGATATGATGATTACAGTGTCAAAGGTCATTTTCCACTACATGCTTATATGTAAGAGAGAATACGACTTGATGACACGCCCCACTTGGAGCACGAAACGATTTGTAATCGAATTTTGACCCCACATCATATGATAACAAGATGAAAAATGTCACTGTATCCGTGCGCAGCCTTGTTGAATTCCTGCTGCGCAGCGGAGATATAGACAACAGAAAAGATGTAAGCGGCGATCCTGATGCGATGCAGGAGGGACTTAGAATACACAAAAAAATCCAGAAGTCTATGCCTGCAGGATATCGTGCAGAAGTTACGCTTAAGGAAACCCGTGATTACGGTGATATAGCGCTGACCATAGAGGGACGGGCTGACGGAATATGGGAGAAAGAAGAGGAAGGGCAGCGGATCGTCATCATTGACGAGATCAAATCTATGTACGCGAATCTTGATTATCTGAATGATCCCAAACCGGTACATCTGGCACAGGCCAGGGTTTATGCTGCAATCTACGGTCCTGAAACCAATCTGGAAAAAATAGGCGTCCAGCTTACCTACTGTGATATTGATACAGAGGAAATCAAACGTTTCAGATTCAGTTATCGCATTGATGAGCTGCGGCAATGGATCGGTGATTTGGCAGAGAAGTATATGATATGGGTACGGATGGCGGCCGAACATGAACGGGCACGAGATGAGTCTATTATGTCGCTTCAGTTTCCGTATGAATACCGGACGGGTCAGAAGGAACTGGCGATAGACGTCTATCGTGCGATAAAACTGGAAAGGAATCTTTTCATCAACGCGCCTACCGGAGTCGGAAAAACACTTAGTGTTTTGTATCCTTCACTGAAGGCAGTCGGTGAGGGGCTTGCATCCAGAATCTTTTACCTGACAGCGAAGACGGTAACGGCGGGAGTGGCCACTTCAGCACTGGCTCTTCTTGAGCAGCACGGGCTCAATATAAGGGCTGTACACATCACTGCCAAGGAGAAAGCGTGTGCAAACGGAGACTTCATATGCAATCCGGATGCATGTCCTTATGCGGAAGGTCATTTTGACCGGGTCAATGATGCGGTTTTTGACATCATCACACATGAGAGCATCATCACGCGAGAGGTGATTTTTGATTATGCGGAAAAGCACAAGGTATGTCCGTATGAGTTTTCGCTTGATGTGAGCAACTGGTGCGATGCTATCATAGGAGATTATAATTATGCATTCGATCCGCGCGTAAGACTGAAGAGGTTTTTCGAGGGGCAGTCACAGGATGACTTCATCTTTCTGGTTGACGAGGCGCATAATCTGGCTTCACGTGCCGGGGAGATGTATTCGGCAACGATAATCAAAGAAGATGTGCTTGAATGTGCGCGCATGGTCAAAGGCATGAGCAAGACACTTACATCGGCCCTCACAGTGACCAATAAAAAGATGCTCGAGCTCAAACGGGAGTGCGATGATAGTTATGTCTTATACAATGATGTAGCAGATCTGGCGAAGGCGATGACCAGGCTTCAGACGGAGCTGTCAAAGCTGATGGAAAAGCAGAAATTCTTCGATACCAGAGATGATGTACTGGAATTCTTCTTTAAAGTAAAGAAATTTAATGATATCTATGCAGAGATGTTTCGCGGGTACAAGATATACGGCAAGATACAGAGCGACGGAAGCTTCTGCGTGAAGCTGCTCTGTGTGAATCCGAGCGACAGTATCCAAAGCTGTCTGGCTGCGGCACGAAGCGCGGTTTTCTTCAGCGCGACATTGCTTCCGATGCCATATTATAAGGAACTGATTACAGGTGATCAGGATGACTACGCAATCTATGCCGAAACTTCATTCACACAGGATCAGAGACTTCTTGCGGCTGCACGGGATGTCAGCAGCAGATATACGAGGAGAAATGCAGAGGAATACAGCAAAATAGCTGAATATATAAGACGTGTTGTTTCGGTACGAAAAGGCAACTATATAGCGTTCTTTCCGTCTTACGAGTTCATGGAACATGTCAGAGAGTTCGTGGAGACATATGCGGATGACGGAAACGTTGAGTGTATGGACGTACTCGTCCAGAATCAGAAGATGTCGGAGAAGGAACGTGAGGAATTTCTTGCCGAGTTCGGACGGGAAAGAGACAGGTCACTGCTGGGACTTTGCGTTATGGGCGGAATTTTTTCAGAAGGAATTGATCTGACCGATGAAAAACTGATCGGTGCTATGATCATCGGCACGGGACTTCCGATGATCAATACCGAGTCGGAGATTGCCAGGAAGTATTTTGATGAGGATGGCAAGGACGGTTTTGCGTATGCCTATCGTTTCCCCGGGATGAACAAGGTCATGCAGGCAGCGGGACGCGTCATCCGCAAAGAGACAGATCGAGGGGTGATACTGCTGCTCGACGAGAGATTTAATTATTCAGATTACCGGAGCCTTTTTCCCAGGGAGTGGAGCGACTGCCGAACGGTGAATCTTTCTTCGGTAGGCAGTGTCGTTGAAAGCTTCTGGAATAATTGAAAATGTGAAAAAACCGTTAAATTAGCACTCGACTATTGCGAGTGCTAATAATTTAGTGTATACTATTTAAAGAATATTGGGCCGGCGCGGTCGAAACGCTTGCGTAAGGGCAGGACAAAACATCCCCCCAAAAAATCGCAGCCGATGCACCGCAGGCCTGTACATAAGGAGGCGATTACAATGACAGATAAAAAAGGTAATCTTTCGATAAACAGTGAGAATCTGTTCCCAATCATCAAGAAGTGGCTCTACAGCGACCAGGATATTTTCGTACGTGAGATGATATCGAACGCTACAGATGCCATCACCAAGCTGCGTAAGCTCAGTCTCATCGGTGAGTACAATGCACCGGCTGACGAGAAGTACAAGATCACGGTAGAAATCAGTCCAAACAGAAAGACACTCAGCTTTATCGACAACGGACTGGGAATGACCGCCGACGAGGTCGAGGAGTATATCAACCAGGTAGCATTCTCCGGCGCAAAGGACTTTATCGAGAAATACAAAGATAAGGCCAATGATGATCAGATCATAGGACATTTCGGACTCGGATTTTACTCGGCATTTATGGTAGCTGACAAGGTTACTATTGATACGCTCTCATACAAAGACGGCAGCGAGGCTGTTCACTGGGAGTCGGACGGAAACGGTGAGTTCGAGATGACATCATCAGAACGCACGGAGCACGGCACAACAATCACGCTTTATCTTAACGATAACTGTTATGAGTATTGCAATGAGTATCGTGTCAAAGAAGTGCTTGAAAAGTACTGTTCATTCATGCCGGAAGAGATTTATCTGGTAAATGCTGACGAGGAGGCAAAGAAAGCCGCAGAGGCAGCAAAGAAAGCCGCTGAAGAATCCAAGGCTCAGGAAGACGGCAAATCAGACAAGGACGGAGACAAATCCGAAGAGGATAAGCCGCAGGAGCCCAAGCCTGTCAATGACATACATCCGCTCTGGACCAAGACTCCGAGCGAGTGCAAGGAGGAGGAGTACAAAGAGTTCTATCGCAAGGTATTCCATGATTACAGAGAGCCTTTGTTCTGGATCCATCTGAATATGGATTATCCGTTCAACCTGAAGGGCATACTGTATTTCCCGAAGGTCAATCTCGAATATGAGACTCTGGAAGGTACAATCAAGCTCTACAATAACCAGGTATTCATCGCTGATAACATCAAGGAAGTCATACCTGAATTCCTGATGCTGCTCAAGGGAGTCATCGACTGTCCGGATCTTCCGCTTAACGTATCACGTTCCGCACTTCAGAATGACGGATTCGTAAAAAAGATACAGGACTATATCAACAAGAAAGTTGCAGACAAGCTTGTCGGAATGTGCAAGACGGACCGTGAGAACTATGAGAAATGCTGGGATGATATCTCACCGTTCATCAAATACGGATATCTCAAGGATGAGAAATTCGGAAGCAAGATGTTCGACTACATTCTCTATAAGGATATAAACGGCAAGTATCTCACATTTAAGGATCTGGTTCCGGAGGATGAGAAGACAACGGCAACCGATGATAAGGGCAATGCAGTAGAAGCCGAGATCGTTGATGACCCGAACAATACCGCTGCTGACGGCAGTTCAGATGCTGAGGATAATAAGGAAAAAGAAAAGACCAAGGTTTACTATGTCAGCGATGAACGCGAGCAGTCTCAGTTTGTGAACAGATTCAAAGAGGATGACAAGACAGCAGTTCTTCTTACACATAACATCGATATGCCTTTCGTTCAGAGAGTCGAGATGGCCAAGGATAATGTCAGCTTCGTACGTATCGATACAGAGATTGATACGGAAGAAATCGGTGAGGACGATAAGAAGAAATTCGAGAAGCTGGGAGAAAAAATCAAAAAGTATATCGGAAACGATAAGCTCAAGGTTGAAATCAAGGAACTGAAGGATGCCGGTATAGCTTCCATGATCACCACATCAGAGGAGTCACTACGTATGCAGGAAATGATGAAGCAGTACGGAATGATGGGTATGAATATGGGCGATATGGGCATGACGGAGCAGACTCTGGTTCTCAATGCAAAGCATCCGCTGGTTCAGTATCTGGTTGACCATAAGAAGAGTGCGATGACAGAGAAGGTTGCAAATCAGCTGTACGATCTTGCACTTGTAAGCAACAATCAGCTTGCACCGGACAGGATACCGGAGTTTATAAAGAGAACCAATGAAATCATGGTTGAGATTACGAAATAAGGTCTAACAGTAATGCTGTGAGGTGCAGAATATGAAAATCAGTAAACGTGCATATCGTCAGATAAAAAATCTGGAAAAGATCTGTACATTTGATATAGAGAATAAGGTAGCATATGTACCATTACATTATGATACTCCGGAAGACCTTCTGGATATACATGTCAGCTGGCCGGATGCCCCTGTAATTTCAGATGATGCGATAGACTATATACAGGAGATTATCTCATCTGTTCCGGACATGTTTTCGGTTGAGATATCACTGACAGTGGATGATTGCGGAATCTACACCTATGAGCAGCTGATAGATGCTCTCAGGGCAACGATTGAGAATACCTATTATTATCATGATGAGAAGAAGCGAAATAACAATGTACTTGCTGTGTTTTTCATTATTGTAGGATTTCTGGCATTATCCATTGAAGTAATCGGCGGAATGGCGGGTTGGTTTGGTGAAAAAGGAACCATGATGCGCAGCTTTATCGAAACTGTGGCAGATGTAATTACATGGGTATTTCTCTGGGAAGGATGTGCATTATTGTTTCTGACCTATGAGAACGAATCCACAGTTTTCGGTGAAGATATGCAGAGATTTCACAAAGTCAGCTTCAGGAACCGCGATGGCAAGCTGCTGGTCTCCATGGATAAAAATCAGTTTTATGAGAGCTGGGTGAAGGTAGGAAAAAGAGAGGAATTTTCCAGATGCTTTGTCCTGCTTTCCGACGTCATTTTTCTGGCATCATTGATAATTCAGATCGTGATGTTCATTGCAGCCGAGCCTGCCGCAACGGGTATATCTGTATTGCTTAATGCAGTCAACTGGGTACTTACACTGCTTCTGGTAATAAGCAATGTTTCTTTCTATCTTGATAAGGGAAAGCTTGGAAAATATGCTTTTGCTTTTTCTGTTGCAGCATTTGTCTATAATGTTCTTGATGTTGTTTTATACACATCACATTTCCTGAACGATACGGCTGGTTTTATTTTCGGATGTATATTTATTGTTGGTCTACTGGTAAACAGCATATGCATCGCATATTTAAAAAAACAGAAAATCGAAATTTGAAGAAAGCAGAGAAACTAATAGTATGATCATCAGCAGGCGCACGTACAGGCGCATGGAAAATCTGAAAAAAATATGTGATTTTGACACAGAGACGGGTATAGCTACACTGCATGTACATTATGACAGTGTGGAAGAAATCGTTGATTCATCGAAGGGAGATAAAGATAATCCCTGGATCAGAGACGAGGCGATTGACTATATCAATGAACTGATGTCATTTATTCCCATGGAATTTGATGTAAGGATGTCCGTGACGATAGATGATTATCAGGATTATGATCCTGATAATTTACTTGAGGCATATGAGACAGTTTGCCGGATCAGAGGTTATTCAGAGGAAAATCATAATAAAAAGAAAAAAACCATCATGCTGTGTTTTATTCCGGTAGGGCTGATTCTGCTGTTTCTTACAGTTGCGGCAAATAAGAATTATCTGTTAGAGTATGCAGGCCCGGTTCTGAAGATGATTGCAGTTATTCTTTTGGAGGCACTTTTCGAAGTGTACTTTGAAGAAGGTATTGTGTTTTTCACTGTTACTCAGGTGTACAGAAAAGTGATAAGCAGAGGTGATAGCCGTTTTAAAGGCATAATTCTGCAAAGTGGTAAACTATAACGCATAATTGAAGTTTCTGCTTGCAAATAATGAGAAGATTTGGTATTATATTTCAGTAACAAATGATACTTAAGGTGGGCCGGCAGGTCCACCTAATTTATTGCAGGATATGGGGATGCACCGGTAAATACTATCGGCAATGCTATCTCGTACGCTGCGGGTATCGCAGCATATTTTCCTGTGTGTTTCGGAGAAAAAATGAACAGTGAAATTTATGTAAAGAAGACTAAAGAACTTCTTGAAGAAATCAGGACTAAAAACAAACTTGATTTTGAAGTTCTCAAGGTCGAGTATGTCAATGAAGACGGAATGAATTATCTGCGGGTATATTGCGATATGGATCAGGAAGGCGGAATAGGTTCGGACGACTGTGCCAATATCGCGCGCCCGTTAAGCAAAGCGCTGGACATAGCAGATTTTATCGAAGATGATAATTACATTTTAGAAGTCTGTTCACCTGGATTTATGAATCCTGCAAAGACTGAACCAGACGAAGATATTGTCAATCAGGAGGAAAACGACAATGAGTAAGGAACTTATGGAGTCTATTACAATACTTGGCAAAGAGAAGAACATCAGCAAAGAAAGTCTGCTCGAAGCAATTGAGAATTCTCTTTTATCAGCCTGCAAGAATCATTTCGGTGCATCTGACAACTGTCAGGTTATCATCGATCCGGATACCTGTGACTACAAAGTTGTACGTACAAGAGAAGTAGTCGAAGATTACGATCCGGAAGCTGATCCGGTAGAAGAAAAGGCATTCAAGATTAAAGTTGCCGAGGCCAAACTCATTGATCCAAGTTATGAAATCGGTGATTATATTCAGTTCCCAGTTGAATCCAAGGAATTCGGGCGTATAGCAACCGGAATTGCAAAGAATGTTATTCTGCAGAAGATACGTGAGGAAGAACGTAAGGTTGTTTACTATGATTATTTTGCAAAAGAGCATGACATAGTAACAGGTGTCGTACAGAGAACTATCGGAAAGAACTTTGCAATCAACCTCGGAAAAGTTGACGGAATCCTGGCAGAGAACGAGCAGGTTGCATCGGAAAATCTTAAGCTCGGGGACAGAGTCAGAGTATTTGTACTTGAAGTCAAAGACAATCCAAAGGGTCCGAAGATCTCCGTATCAAGAACTCATCCGGATCTTGTAAGAAAACTTTTTGAGTCGGAAGTATCGGAAATCAAGGACGGAACGGTTGAAATCATGAGCATTGCCCGTGAAGCAGGTTCAAGAACCAAGATCGCGGTGGCATCATATGATGAGAATGTAGATCCTGTCGGATCATGCGTCGGTCTGAACGGTTCACGTGTAAATGCAGTGGTCGATGAGCTTCGCGGAGAAAAAATCGATATCATCAACTGGGATGAGAATCCGGCATACCTTATTGAGAACGCACTGAGCCCTGCAAAGGTTATCTGTGTAGTTGCAGATGAAGATGCAAAGGAAGCTACAGTCATTGTTCCTGATTATCAGCTGTCACTGGCAATCGGAAAAGAAGGACAGAACGCAAGACTTGCTGCCAAGCTTACAAACTTTAAGATTGATATCAAGTCGGAATCACAGGCAAGAGAGACAGGTCTCTTTGATGAGCTTGGTATAGATTATCAGCCGGAGGGAGCACTTGATCTTGAAGAGGTAGAATATGTGTCAGAAGACGAAACACGTGCCGATGAGGATGTGTCTGGCGTGCAGGAAGAGAAGACCGAAGAGTGAACTTATCAGAATCAACGGTAATGCTGCCGAAAGGGGAGTATACGTCTGTAACGATCCCGAATGCACAGGCAGACTGATGAAAAGCAAAAAAACAGGCAGTCAGCTTAAGGAGGCGCTTGCAAATCTTGAATGACAGAGTGATAAGCATGCTTGGCCTTGCAAATAAAGCGGGCAGGCTCATATGCGGTGAAGAGATGGTTCTGGATTTCATTCGTTCGGGCAAACGGGGCATCGTCATCATTTCCACAGATGCTTCGGATAATACGAAAAAGCTTTTTCATGACAAATGCAGGTATTATCACATCCCGATCTATGAATACGGAACAAGAACAGATACAGGCCATGTTTCAATGGCCATCAGTGATAAAAATTTTGCAGATAGCATAAAGAAACTATTAGACTGATTTGCGGAGGAGAAAATTGAGAGTTAACGATCTTTCTAAAGAACTGGGAGTAGCAAACAAGGAGCTGGTTGCTTTCCTGAAAGAACAAGGAGCAGAAGTAAAAAGTCACATGTCCAATGTGACAGATGAACAGGCCCAGAAAGTCAGGGACAGATTCGGAGAGCCGAAACCCGAACCTGAAAAACCTATCAAGGTTGATAAACCGATCAAAAGGGAGAAGCCTGTCAAATCTTCAAAGGCTGAAGAAATCGAGAAGGCGTCAAAGCCCATTAAAGTCGACAGACCTGTAACAAAGGAAAAACCTGTTCAGGAAAATGCAGACACGGGTGACGATGAACCGAAAAAGAAAAAACTCACAGCCGTATTCAGGCCGCAGAATGCGCAGCAGCCGCGAAAGCCAGTCCGTCAGAAGGTTGATCCTTCAATGACAGGACGTGTCATTACTGTTGCAAAGAAAGAGGAAAAACCCGCACCTGAACCGGAACCCGCACCGGTAACAATGCAGGCACCGGTGCAGGAAAAAACCGAATCACCGGCATCTGTCAAAGAGGAAAAACCTCTGACAGCAGAGACAGCGGAACCCGTAAAAGAAGAGGCCAAAGCTCCGGCCGATCAGAAGCAGAAACCAGAAACACATAAAGCTCCGTTAGTAGAGGGTCGTGACAGAGTCACAACCTTTGGCAATGTATTTGCCAACCAGCCAAAGAAAGAGAAAACTCCGGCATCATCAGGTCAGAATGCAAATCAGAAAAACAACAGAGATAACAGAGACGGAAACAGATATAACCGTGACGGCAGATATCAGCGTCCGGACAGAAATCAGAATCAGCAGGGTTCAAGGCCGAATCAGCAGGGTAAGGACGGACAGCCTGAGCGTAAGCCTGTAAGATTCGAAAACAGAAACAATCAGAAACCGAATCCGGCCCGTCCGGGACAGGCACCGGCAGGAGCAACAAACGGCGCATTCGGCGGAAAGAAGACAAATAATAATAAACAGGGTAAGAATAATTACAAGGATAAGAGCGATAAGAAGCATCGCACGGAGGACGGCCCGATCAATAAGGGCGGCAAGGTTTCACGTCATCCGTTCATCAAGCCGGAGACAGTTGTCAAGGAACAGGTTGATGAGGATATCAAGGAGATTATCATCCCCGAGACCATCAATATCAAGGATCTTGCGGGCAGACTGAAACTGCAGCCTGCAGTTATCGTTAAGAAGCTTTTCCTCAAGGGTGAGCTTGTAAATGTCAACACCGAACTGTCATTTGAGCAGGCAGAGGAGATAGCGCTTGAATATGATGTCATTTGTACGATGGAAGAAAAAGTGGATGTCATTGCAGAGCTTCTCAAGGAGGCGGAAGAAGACGAGAACGATATGGTTACACGTCCTCCGGTAGTCTGCGTAATGGGTCACGTTGATCATGGTAAGACATCACTTCTTGATAAGATTCGTGCGACAAATGTAACCAGCCGTGAGGCCGGTGGTATCACGCAGGCTATCGGTGCATATCAGGTAAGAATCGGTGATCGTATGATTACATTCCTGGATACACCTGGACATGAAGCATTCACAGCAATGCGTATGCGTGGTGCACAGGCTACGGATATCGCGGTACTTGTTGTTGCGGCTGATGACGGTGTAATGCCTCAGACGGTCGAAGCTATCAATCATGCAAAGGCAGCGGGCGTAGATATCGTTGTTGCAGTAAACAAGATCGACAAACCGGCAGCCAACATTGACCGTGTTAAACAGGAACTTTCGGAATATGAGCTCATACCGGAAGACTGGGGCGGTACGACGGCGTTCTGCCCGGTATCCGCAAAGACAGGAGAGGGTATCGAGGATCTGCTTGAGATGATCATACTTACTGCTGATGTCAAGGAGCTTAAGGCAAATCCGAACAGACTTGCAAGAGGTATCGTCATCGAGGCAGAGCTGGATAAAGGACGCGGACCTGTAGCAACCGTTCTTGTACAGAAGGGTACGCTTCATGTCGGTGATTTTGTAGCAGCAGGAGCATGCTCCGGTAAGGTTCGTGCGATGATCAATGACAAGGGTCAGAGGGTAAAAGAAGCAACACCGTCAACTCCGGTGGAGATCCTCGGACTTTCCGCTGCACCGAATGCAGGTGAAGTATTCGTTGCATGTGAGAGTGATAAAGAAGCAAAAGACTTTGCAGCTACATTCGTAACAGAGAATAAGAAGAAACTTGTTGAGGATACAAAGGCTAAGATGAGCCTCGATGATCTCTTTGATCAGATCAAGGCAGGCAATGTCAAGGAACTTCCTATCATTGTTAAAGCCGATGTACAGGGTTCGGTTGAAGCAGTCAAGCAGAGTCTGCTCAAGCTTTCCAATGATGAGGTACAGGTCAAGGTTATTCATGGCGGCGTAGGTGCCATCAATGAGTCGGATGTTGCGCTTGCATCGGCAAGCAATACTATCATCATCGGCTTCAATGTCGGCATAGATCCCAATGCAAAGCCGACCGCAGAGAGCGAGAAGGTCGATATCAGACTGTATACCGTAATCTACAATGCAATCGAAGATATCGAGCATGCAATGAAGGGTATGCTTGCGCCTGTATATGAAGAGAAGATAATCGGACATGCGGAGATCCGTATGGTATTCAAGGCTTCGGGTGTAGGTTCTATTGCCGGTTCTTATGTTCTTGACGGTATGTTCCAGAGAGGATGCAAGGCCAGAATCACCCGCGAAGGCGAGCAGATATTTGAAGGAAATGTGGCTTCGCTCAAGAGATTCAAAGATGATGTCAAGGAAGTCAAGGCAGGCTATGAGTGCGGTCTTGTATTTGACGGATTCAATGAAATCCGCGAGGGCGATCAGATAGAAGGCTACATAATGGTTGAGGTACCAAGAGAATAATGCGAAAAGGCAGTATAAAAAATACAAGAATCAATTCAGAGGTCCAGAAGGAACTTTCACTTATCATCGGAGAACTTAAGGATCCGCGTGTCGATCCCATGGCTACGGTCACCGATGTTAATGTTACTCCGGATCTGAAGTATTGTACGGCATATGTCAGTGTACTCGGTGATGAGGCACACGGACAGGAGACGATAACGGGTCTCACAAATGCGATGGGATTTATCAGAAGGGAACTTGCTTCAAGAGTGAATCTGCGTAATACTCCGGAGCTGAAATTCATATTGGACAGATCTCTTGAGTATGGCATACATATGTCAAAACTGATTGACGAAGTTATCGCCAAAGACAATGAGGCGCATGTGCCTGAAGAAAATGATGAGCAAGCTGACTGAACTTATTGAGAGCGCACAGACTGTCGCCGTGATCGGTCACATCAGACCTGACGGTGATGATATAGGATCGTGCCTCGGAACATACAATTACATAAAGCTGAATTATCCTGAGAAGAAAGTGCAGGTTTTTCTGGAGTCAAAGATATCCAAGTTTGGTTTTCTGAAAGGATTTGATGACATATGCTGCAAACTCAATCAGGCAGATGAGGTATATGATCTGGTGATATGTCAGGATATTTCAACACCCGAGAGAATGGGAGATTTTGCGGAAATACTCAACCGTGGAAAACACAGCTTCTGTGCAGATCATCATAAGACAAATCCGGGATTCTGCGAGTTTAATGAAATAAGACCCTCGGCCAGTTCAACAAGCGAAGTGGTATACGAGCTGCTTGATGAAAGCCGGATAGACAGGGTAACAGCTGAATGTCTCTATACAGGTATTGTTCACGACACAGGAGTATTTCAGTATTCATGCACATCTTCGAGAACCATGGAGATAGCGGGAAAACTGGTTGAGAAAGGCGTGAATTCGGAATTCATAATCAACTCGTCATTTTATCAGAAGACGTATCCGCAGATAAGAGCATGGGGTTACGCATTCCAGAATTCTGTCCTCAGTGAAGACAAACGCTGTATTTACTCGGTTTTCACATGGAAGGATATGAAAAAATTCGGCATCACAAGCATCGAACTGGACGGGATTTCTTCCGAACTCCGGCTGGTGGGCGGTGTGGATCTGGCTATGCTCATTTATCAGGACGGACCGGATACTTATAAGCTGAGTCTGCGTTCGTCTGACAATCTGGACTGCTCGTTGATTGCGCTTAAACACGGAGGCGGCGGGCATGCCAAAGCAGCAGGCTGTACTATCGGGGGCGATCCGCTGGAGATTGCTCAGATGATCATAGAAGAAGCTAAGGAGCAGTTGTGACCTGATGGATGGAGTAATCAACATCTATAAAGAAGCAGGATGGACTTCATTTGACGTAGTTGCAAAGATGAGAGGCATCCTGAAAATCAAAAAAATCGGGCATACGGGAACATTGGATCCGGCTGCAACGGGTGTACTGCCGGTATGCATCGGAAAAGGCACAAAAAAAGTTGAAAGCTTTATGGCCGACGATAAGGTTTATCGTGCGGTGATGTTGCTCGGAGTTACGACGGATTCGCAGGACATGACCGGAGAGATACTGACCGAAACAGAGGTAAATGCTGACGAAAGTCGTATACTTGATGCCATCAGGAGCTTTATCGGGGGATATGATCAGTTGCCGCCGATGTACTCGGCCAAGAAGGTCGGAGGTAAGAAGCTGGTGGATCTGGCACGAAAAGGCGTCGAGGTCGAGAGAAAGCCGAGATTCGTGAACATTATGGGGATAGATATAGAAAGTGTGGATCTGCCTAGGGTAACTATGAAGGTCACCTGCTCAAAAGGTACATATATCCGGACTCTATGCCATGATATCGGACAGAAACTCGGGTGCGGGGCGGCCATGGAGAGCCTGGTACGTACCAGAGTGGGAAGATTCAGAATAGAAGATGCTGTAAAACTCGGAGAATTACAGAAATTAGCTGATGAAGATAGACTGGAAGAGGTTGTAATTACAGATATCTTTTAGTATGATATTAACAAATGCGTTTAAATTTTTAGGAGGGTTACCGAAATGAAAGTTTATGAAACTAAACAGATTCGCAACGTTGTACTACTTGGACACGGAGGTGCAGGTAAGACGACAATAGCAGAGGCTATGGCATTTGTTACCGGCGCAATTTCCAAGATGGGAAAGACGACAGACGGTAACACTATAAGTGATTTTGATAAAGAGGAGACAAAGAGAGGTTTCTCTATCGCTACATCGGTTGTTCCGATCGAGCATAAGGGTAAATTCGGAGAGGTTAAGATCAACATTCTCGATGCTCCGGGATTTTTCGATTTTGTCGGTGAGACAGAAGAAGCAGCTACAGCAGCAGATGGAGCAGTCATCGTCGTTGACTGCAAGTCAGGTGTTGAGGTCGGTGTTGAGAGAGCATGGGATCTCTGTAATGAGTTCAAGCTTCCGCGTATGTTCTTTGTAACAGGTGTTGATGCTGATTCAGCTGATTATGCCAATACAGTTGCAGCCCTTGAGGAGAAGTTCGGACAGAAGGTAGCTCCGTTCCAGACAGCTATCAAGGAAGGCGATAAGACAGTCGGCTTCTGCAATGTAGTATCTCTTGAGGCTGCCAAGTTCGACGGCAGAGATACAAAGAAATGTGAAGTTCCTGCAGATGCTCAGGATGCACTTGATGAGGCACGTGAGAGACTTATGGAGTCTGTAGCAGAGACATCAGAGGAGCTTATGGAGAAATATTTCGGCGGAGAGGATATCTCGGCTGACGAAATAGCAGAGGCAGTAAAGACAGGTATCGCTGATTGTGAGATGGCTCCAGTATTCCTCGGATCAGGAATCAATGCTCAGGGTATCAAGGCTCTTATCGAAGCTATCGAGCTTTACGTTCCTACACCGGATGCAAATCCTGTAACAGGCAAAAAGGTTCCTTCAGGAGAAGAATTCGTTGCTAAATTTGATTCATCTGCTAACTTCTGCGGACAGGTATTCAAGACAATCGTTGACCCGTTCATCGGAAAATATACACTTGTTAAGGTTTATAACGGAACACTTAAGAGTGATTCAACATTCTACAATGTAACAAAGGATTCCGAAGAAAAGACAGGTAAGCTTTATGTCCTTCGCGGCAAGGAAGCTATGGAAGTTCCTGAGATCAAGGCCGGTGACATCGGTGCTATGGCTAAGCTTAATGCAACACGTACAGGCGATTCACTTGCAATCAAGGCAGACCAGGTTGAGTTCCCTGAGCTTAAGATATCAAAGCCGTATACATACATGGCATACTTCTCGGTTAACAAGGGCGAAGAGGATAAGATCGCTACAGGTATCGCAAAGCTTATGGATGAGGATCCTACTCTTAAGTCAGTAGTTGACAAGGAGTCAAAGCAGTCACTTATCTATGCTATAGGCGATCAGCAGCTTGATATCGTTAAATCAAAACTTAAAGACAGATACAAAGTTGATGTTACACTTGACAAGCCGAAATTTAACTTCCGTGAGACTATCAGAAAGACAGTTGAAGCTCCGGGACGTTATAAGAAGCAGTCAGGCGGACACGGACAGTTCGGTGATGTTAAGATGAGATTTGAACCGCTTGATGATCAGGAGAAATCTTACGAGTTCGCTGAGGAAGTATTCGGTGGTTCAGTTCCGAAGAACTACTTCCCTGCAGTTGAAAAGGGTATCATCGAGTCATGTGAAAAGGGACCTCTTGCAGCATATCCTGTAGTTGGTGTCAAGGCAGTACTTTACGATGGTTCTTATCATCCTGTAGATTCTTCCGAAATGGCATTCAAGAAGGCAGCTTCCATGGCATTTAAGGCCGGATTCATGGCAGCTAACCCGGTTCTCCTTGAGCCGATTGCAAAACTTGATGTAACAGTTCCGGACAGCTTTACCGGTGATGTTATGGGCGATCTCAACAAGAGACGCGGACGTGTTCTCGGTATGGAGCACAACGCATCAGGTAAGCAGGTTGTTTCTGCAGAAGTTCCTATGAGTGAGCTTTTCGGATACAACACAGATCTCCGTTCGATGACAGGTGGTATCGGAACATATGAGTATCATTTCGATCATTATGAGCAGGCTCCTTCAGATGTTCAGGCTAAGCAGGTTGCAGAGCGTGCAGCTTTACTTGCAGGCGGCGACGACGACTGATCGGGCTGACGGATTATAAAAAAATAGCGGCTTCGGCCGCTATTTTTATCCGACAGGAGATTGCGCCCTGTCAGATAAAAACGCTCCGCGGGATGCGCACTCGCGCGAAAGGTACTATGTCACTGAAGAGACCACACTCGGCGCGGGCATATCGCAAGCGATATGCTTTGTAATGAGGACGGTATGAGGAATACTTTGTGAGGAAAATTATTATGGAAGATAATAAATCAAAAAGCAATATTATAAGCAGACTTCTGCCGGGTATAATTGCAGAACTATGTGCGGTTATTACTATCATTATTGATTATATTATGGTGGCAGCACTTGGAACAGCAGGAGTTTCTGCAGTCGCAGTCTGTATACATCCGACACTTTTTATAACCGGGATATTTTCTGTTTTTATCACTGCGGCAGGAGTACTCATATATGGCTGTATATCCGGGGAGAAACGTGATGAAGCCAACGGATTGTTTATAACAGCGGTGAAAACAGTGACAGCGGCTTCGGTTGTAATCGGACTGCTAATAGTTGTATTTGCGAATCAGGTCATAGATTTCTGCGCCGGACAGGTTGATACTCACGATATGGCAGTCATATACCTGAAAATCACTGTGGGATGCATACTGCTTTCCAATTTGTTGTCTTTGTTTAACATAACGCTTCAGCGTGCAGGTAAGGCCAGAAAGGTTTTTGCTGCGAACCTGATTTACTATATTATCAACATAGTTCTGGATTATTTTCTTATTACCGGAAAATGCGGATTTCCGGAGCTTGGTATCAAAGGTGCCGCAATTGCTACAGTCATTGCGACAGCGGCAGCGTTGCTTTTTGATATAGTTATCCTTTTCGGTGATTCGAATTTCGTAAGCATTGCTTACATATTTAAAAATAAAATCAAAGGCAGTATGGAGTATTTAGGCTCAATAATGAACGGATTCAAAAAATCCATTTCGGATACAATACTGCCGAGAACCGGAGCGTTTTTCACAGGAGTGGCTGCTGCAAGAATGGGCTCGTATGAATTTGCAATTTATACAGTCTGCGACTGTCTGTTTGAAGCAGCGATGGCGTTCGGAACGGCCTTTAAGGAGGCGGCAGAGGAATTCTGCGAGGATCTGAATGATGAAGAACAGCAAGGGAATACGCATCCGGATAAGACCGGAGGATACACGAAGAAACTTGTTATGTACGGAATACTTGCGGCATTTATTATAGGCGGATTGATGATACTGCTTGCAAAACCGTACTGCTCGCTGTTCTGCGCAGAAGAGGAGTTCCTGGAAATAGGATTCGATGCGTGTCTGTTCGGCGCAATAGCGACACTTTTTATGGTCCCAAGGATGGCTCTGTCAGGACTGGTTGATGAGGGGTATACCGAAAAGAAACTTTTGAGCGCCGGTGATATCTGTACCGGGATCGTTCAGCCGATAGCATGCGTCGTATTTGTACTTATACTTAAAGAAGGTATTGAGGGTGCCCATTATGCCATGGTGCTGGCTCAACTGATCTGGCTTATCATTGCAGTAATCGATTTAGTATCTTACAGGAACAACAGGATAAAAAGTAAGGAATGACAACTTGCAAAAGCCGCCATATGTCAGAAAGATATAAGAAAAACGCAATAACTGTACGGGTAGTTTTCTGATATAATAAGCATAATTCGGAGGCATGCTATGAAATATATAAAATTGCTTATCATACCGGTCATGATCACCTGCATTGCGATGTTGACCGGATTTACGAATAATTATGAAAACGGTGCAAAAATCGGACTCGACAGGAACTGGAAATATTCAGATGAATCCGTGATCAATTCCGGCAGCGCAGTGATGTATAAAGCAAAAGAAAACAGAAAGAACATCACTGTCGGAGTGAATGCAGGACACGGAACAAAAGGCGGCACTTCTGTAAAAACTTACTGTCATCCCGACCATACAGCCAAGCTGACAGGAGGCAGTACCGCGTCAGGTGCAGTCAAAGCAACTGCTGTTTCATCAGGAATGGTATTTAAGGATGGTACCGGGGAAAGCAAGGCCGTTTTGAAAACGGCACTGATGCTGAAGGATATTCTCCTTGCAAACGGATATGATGTACTGATGATCCGGGAAGGGGACGATGTCCAGCTTGATAATGTAGCAAGAACTGTAATATGCAATAATGCTGCTGACTGTCATATAGCCATCCATTTCGACGGGGACGGACTGGACTATGACAAAGGTTGCTTCTATATATCGACACCGGAGGGGCTTAAGTCAAAAGAGCCGGTGAAATCAGTATGGCAGGAAAGCGAAGAACTGGGAAAGAACCTGATTGAAGGACTCAGAGGACAGGGCTGCAAGATAAAGAAAACCCCGAATATGGATATTGATCTGACACAGACATCGTACAGCAGTATCCCTTCGGTCGATATCGAACTCGGCAATCAATGCACAGACCACAGTGATAAAAACCTTGAAAAAATGGCACAGGGACTGGCAAGAGGTGTTGATACGTACTTCTGCAAATGAAACAGATGATTATTTTATTTAAAAACGATGGACTTCAAGCCATCGTTTTTAGATTTTTGAGGGGCTTTTTGCAGTAGAAAAAAAGCCGGTATTAGAAAATGAACCGGGACGTTTTTCTTGAAACTTGCAAATGTGTGAGATATAATAAACGGGTAAAAATCGGGTCTTTATGCATTTTCAGCTGAAAGACCTGATTGTGTGGTGCGCAAAAACCAAAACAATGCATGAATTGTTCTGGTACAAAAAAGCTAAAGGATAAAGAGGTTATTATGGCAGAGAAGATTAGATACAACCATGCTGCAGTCGAGCAGAAATGGACACAGAAGTGGCAGGAGAATCCGATTAACGTTGAAGACGGCATCAAGCCAAAGTATTACTGTCTGGATATGTTTCCGTATCCGTCAGGATCAGGACTGCATGTAGGTCATTGGAGAGGTTATGTTATTTCTGATGTATGGTCAAGATATCAGATCTTAAAAGGACATTATGTTATCCATCCTATGGGCTGGGATGCTTTCGGTCTTCCGGCAGAGAACTATGCCATCAAGAACGGAATTCATCCTTCTATTTCCACTGAAGCAAACGTCAATAATATCAGACGTCAGATCAAGCAGATCGCCGCTGTTTATGACTGGGATATGGAGGTTAATACCACAGATCCTGATTATTACAAGTGGACTCAGTGGATATTTGTTCAGATGTTCAAGCATGGACTCGCTTATGAAAAAGAGTTCCCGATCAACTGGTGTCCTTCATGCAAGACGGGTCTTGCAAACGAGGAAGTTCGTGAGGGTGTCTGCGAGCGCTGCGGAAGCCCTGTAACCAAGAAGAACCTTCGTCAGTGGATGCTCAAGATTACTGCATATGCGGACAGACTGCTTGACGACCTTCAGACACTTGACTGGCCGGAGAAGGTTATCAAGATGCAGACAGAGTGGATCGGAAGAAGCTATGGTGCAGAGGTTGATTTCAAGCTTCAGAATCCTATCGACGGACAGGATAAGATCACTGTATATACAACTCGTCCGGATACACTTTACGGAACGACATTTATGGTTGTGGCACCTGAGTATGAGCTTGCACTCAAGCTGGCAACACCTGAGAATAAGGAAGCTGTTGAGAAGTACATCTACGAGGCTTCTATGAAGTCCAACGTAGACCGTATGCAGGATAAGGTAAAGACAGGTGTTCCTACAGGATCTTACGTTATCAATCCGCTTACAAAGAAACCTATACCGGTATGGGTAGCTGACTATGTACTTGCAGATTATGGTACCGGAGCTGTAATGGGTGTTCCGGCGCATGATCAGCGTGACTGGGAATTTGCAAAGAAGTTCGGATTTGATATCATTCCGGTTATTTCTCCTGACGGAAATGATGTTGATGTATCAGAGCATTCATATGAGGCTCCGCAGGGTATACTCATCAATTCAGGAGACTGGAACGGAAAGTCATCTGCAGATATGAAGAAGAACGGTCCTCAGATTATCGAGGATATGGGCTATGGCAGGAAAAAGGTTCAGTACAAGCTTCGTGACTGGGTATTCTCACGTCAGAGATACTGGGGAGAGCCTATCCCGATTGTACACTGCCCGAAGTGCGGTAATGTTGCCGTACCTGAGGATCAGCTTCCGCTCAGACTGCCGGAGGTTGAGAGCTATCAGCCTACAGGTACAGGTGAGTCACCGCTTGCTGCAATCGATGAGTGGGTAAACTGCAAGTGTCCTCAGTGCGGCGCAGATGCAAAGAGAGAGACCAACACCATGCCTCAGTGGGCAGGATCATCATGGTATTTCCTGCGCTATGTGGATAAGAACAATGATAAGGAGCTCATCTCTAAAGAGAAAGCGGCAAAATATCTTCCTGTTGATATGTATATCGGCGGTGTAGAGCATGCGGTACTTCATCTGCTCTATTCAAGATTCTGGACAAAGTTCCTTTACGATATTGATGTGGTTCCTTTCAAAGAGCCGTTTACAAAACTGTTTAACCAGGGAATGATCACCGGCAAGAACGGAATCAAGATGAGTAAATCAAAGGGTAATGTTGTCAGCCCGGATGATCTTGTAAGGGATTACGGATGTGATGCACTGAGACTCTATGAACTTTTCGTGGGACCGCCGGAGCTTGATGCTGAATGGGATGACAGAGGTATCGACGGTGTTGCCAGATTCCTAAACAGATTCTGGAACCTGGTTCAGGATTCAATCGCAGCCAATGTAAAAGCAACTCCCGAGATGATCAAGCTTCGCCATAAACTCGTGCAGGATATCGAGAGCAGATTTGAACAGTTCTCACTCAACACAGTTATAGCAGGATTCATGGAGTATAATAACAAGTTCATGGAGATTGCCAAGAGAGAAGGCGGAATTGATCTTGAGACGGTTAAGACAATGACAGTTCTGCTTGCTCCTTTTGCTCCTCATATGGGAGAGGAAGTCTGGGAACTCCTGGGCGGAACAGATTCCGTATTCCATGCACAGTGGCCTGAATTCGATGAGAATGCGGCAAAGGATGATGAGATTGAGATTCCTGTACAGATCAACGGAAAGACCAAGGTCACGGTAAGTGTTTCTGCGACAGCATCAAAAGATGATGTTATAGCAAAGGGTAAGGATGCCCTCACAGCGGCAGGAAAACTGAACGGAAATATAATAAAAGAAATCTATGTTCCGGGAAAGATACTTAACATTGTAGTTAAGTAATACCGGAAGATCAGCATCATAGTCAGGTAATATTGGAAACAGATAAGATTCAAAACATAGAATTAGATACAAACATTGTGCAGCCGAGCGATTTTACGGATCCCGATGCGCTGTATGCGGAACTTGTAAAAATAGTACGCAGGAACTCAGCAAACAACGGAGATCTGGAGCTTCTTCACAGAGCTTACATGACCGCAAAGAACGCGCACATGGATCAGAAACGTAAGTCGGGTGAGCCATATGTTACTCACCCGGTTTGTGTTGCTATCATTCTTGCTAATCTGGGACTTGATCTTGATACCATTATGGCAGGACTGCTTCATGATATAGTCGAAGATACGATTCTGCACAAGGACCAGCTTCAGAGAATTTTCGGAAAAGATGTTGCCGGACTGGTAGACGGAGTCACCAAACTGACTGCACTTGATATAGGCGGTATGAATAATGATGAGAAACAGGCAGAGAACCTCCGCAAGATGTTCATGGCTATGTCTCATGATATACGTGTCATTATAGTAAAGCTTGCCGACAGGCTGCACAATATGCGTACGCTTCAGTACCAGTCGCCGGAAAAACAGGTGGAAAAATCCAGAGAGACTCTGGATATTTATTCCCCTATCGCACAGAGACTCGGTATCAGTAAGATCAAGGATGAGATGGATGACATCGCTCTCAGCTATCTTGAACCCGAAGAATACGCAGACCTGAAAGAAAAGCTTTCTGCGAAGAACTCCAATCTCGGTCCGTATATGCAGGGCCTTATTGATGAAGTATCGGAGCACATCGCAGATGCCGGCATTTCCGCAACTATAAACGGAAGAGTCAAGCACTTGTTCTCTATATACAATAAGATGAAGAAAAAGAATAAGACGCTTGATCAGATATATGATATTTTCGCAGTCAGAATCATCGTTGATTCTATCAAGGACTGCTATGCGGCACTGGGAATAATCCATGAACATTACAAACCGATTCCCGGCAGGTTCAAGGATTACATAGCTATGCCGAAACCGAATATGTATCAGTCACTGCATACGACTGTCATCGGAAAAGACGGTACTCCTTTTGAAATTCAGATCAGGACCTATGAGATGCACCGGATTGCCGAATACGGTATCGCAGCACACTGGCAGTATAAGGAACGCGGCGGATCAGAAACGAGCGACCAGACCGATGAAACATACAAGATGAACTGGCTTCATCAGATCATGGAACTGCAGAAGGAAAATGATAACCGGGAATTTCTGGCACTGCTCAAGTCGGACCTCAATCTGTTTTCCGAAACAGTATACTGCTTCACGCCTACGGGTCAGGTAAAGAATCTTCCGGCCGGTTCCACACCTATTGATTTTGCATATGCGATTCATACGGCCGTCGGAAACAAGATGGTCGGAGCCAGAGTCAACGACCAGATAGTCAATATAGATTACAAGCTTCAGAACGGAGACAGGGTTGAGATAATCACATCTCAGAATTCGCGCGGACCCAGTATGGACTGGCTGAAACTGGTCAGGTCGACGAGCGCAAGAAACAAAATCAATCAGTGGTTCAAGTCAACTCTGAAGGAAGAGAATATTGCCATAGGCAAAGAAAAAGTCGAGAAATACTGTAAGGCCAAGCAGATTGATTTCAGTGAGATCAACAGACCGGATATAGTCGATAAGGTTTGTGCCAGATATTCTGCAAACAGCTGGGATTCAATACTTGCGACTATAGGACACGGCGGACTTAAAGAAGGTCAGATCATCAATCGTATGGTTGATGAATACAATAAAGTGGTCAGGAAAGAAGTTACTGATGAGCAGGTTCTTGAGGTTCTGAGTGAATCGTCATCTGCAAATCATCCTAAGGCCAAAATAAGTAATTCCAATCATGGAATCACTGTTAAGGGAGTACATGATCTTGCAGTCAGATTTTCACGCTGCTGCAATCCGGTACCCGGAGATGAAATCGTGGGGTTCGTTACCAGAGGACGCGGAGTCACGATACACAGGACAGACTGCGTCAACATTATTTCGATGCCTCCGGAGGACAGAGCGCGGCTCATACCTGCAGAATGGCAGAGCAGTGCGACAGGATCAAAAGCAAAATATGTTGCAACACTCAGAATATATGTTACAAACCGTATAGGTCTGCTTGTTGATATCACACGGACCATAACCGAAAAAGGAATCGACATCAGATCGCTGGATACGCATGCCGGGAAGAACGGAAGGATTACAATCAATCTTTCATTTGAAACGGTCGGGGCCGAAGAAGTTAATGCGGTTATCGAAAAACTGCGTCAGGTTGACGGTATAGTGGATATTGAGAGGGCCACAGGATGATGTGGGAAATAGACCTCAAAGAGGTACCTTTTGAAGCGGATGTGCGTGAACTTCTTATGGCTTTTTATCCAGACGGCGCTGATGTCAGAGTACACGGACATAAGGAAAAGGACTGCTATCATGTAACAGTTGATTTTGCAAATGATGAAGCGGGCGGGACATTTTCATTTCCTGCATCAGGAGACAGGTTTGCAGAGAAATGCGACATAAAGCGCGAACTGTATAAAGTACTGTCGCAGCATGAAGGCAGGACACTTCCGTGGGGAACGCTCACTGGTATACGTCCGACAAAACTGGCAATGCAGGGAATAGATTTCAAAAAAGTATTCCTGACAAGCGATGAGAAAATCAAACTTTGCTTTGATACTGCGGCTCGTGAACAGAAGGTACTTGAGAAGACGGATTTTGAAAACGGGTGGAGCCTTTATGTAGGGATACCTTTTTGCCCGACGAGATGTCTCTATTGTTCTTTTACCGCTTATCCTATAGCCCTATGGAAGAATAAAAAGAAAAACTATATCGATGCACTTTGCAGAGAGATAGAAGAAGTTTCGAAGATTATGTCGGGGAAAAAACTTCAGACCATATATATGGGCGGAGGTACACCGACATCACTCGAGGCAGATGAACTCCGGCATATTCTCATGAAGATACGTGAATGCAATGACATGGACGGTGTCCTTGAATTTACGGTAGAAGCCGGAAGACCTGACAGTATTACAGAGGACAAGCTTAAAGCACTCAGGGAATGTGGAGTTTCAAGGATTTCAGTCAATCCGCAGACGATGAATCAGAAGACACTTGACCTTATCGGAAGAAGGCATACGGTCGGTGAAGTCGCAGAGAAATTCAGGCTGGCGAGATTGCTGGGATTCGATAACATTAACATGGATATCATCGTGGGACTGCCCGGGGAATCGATAGAGGATGTGGAACACACGATGGATGAGCTGGAAAATCTCGGACCTGATGATATCACAGTTCACTCTCTGGCGCTTAAAAGAGCGGCGAGACTTTCGGAGGAGAAAGACCGTTACGAGTCGGCATCACCTGACGCTGTGTCGAGGATGATAGAACTGACGAAGGAACGCTGTGAGAGGATGAACCTCAAACCGTACTATATGTACCGTCAGAAAAATATGGCCGGTAATTTTGAAAATGTCGGCTATGCACATGAAGGCAAAGAAGGAATCTACAACATCCTGATCATGGAGGAAAAGCAGATCATAGTGGGATGCGGAGCGGGAACAACGACGAAGATTCCTATCGATGGCGGCTTGGGCGGAGTAAAGAGAATTGAAAATGTAAAAGACCCGCAGGTCTATATCGAAAGAATCGATGAGATGATTGCGAGAAAGAGAGAAATAAATAATGGCACTTATTAAAAAACCGGTCAACGGAATGAAGGACATACTCCCGGAGGAGATGGAACTCAGAGATTATCTGATGAATATCATCAAGACGACCTACAAAGGTTTCGGATTTTCCTGCATGGAGACCCCCTGTGTCGAGCATATTGAAAATCTGCTTTCAAAGCAGGGCGGAGATAATGAAAAGCTTATTTTCAAAATCATGAAAAGAGGCGAGAAACTAAATCTGGAGACCGCTCAGTCTGAAGCGGACCTTGCAGACAGCGGACTGCGATATGATCTGACACTTCCGCTTGCAAGGTATTATTCAAACAACAATGCAAATCTGCCGAATCCCTTCAAGGCGCTGCAGATCGGAAGTGTATGGAGAGCTGACAGACCCCAGAAAGGGCGTTTCCGTCAGTTCACGCAGTGCGATATAGATATACTCGGTGAGCCAGGCAACATAGCAGAGATCGAACTGATACTTGCGACTACAAAGGCGCTTTCGCTTATCTGCCCCGGAAAGAAATTCGAGGTCCGTATAAACGACAGAAGAATCCTCAAAGGTATGGCTGACTATGCAGGATTTCCTGAGGACTCAACCGATACCGTATTTGTGATTCTTGATAAGATGGATAAAATCGGTGAAGAAGGAGTGAAGTCCGAACTTCTTGAAGCAGGCTTTTCACAGGATTCTATCGATAAATACATGAACTGCGTCGCAGGAAACGTAAGCCTGAATGAGATTGCTCCGGAGGCAGCGCAGAGCATCAGTGAAATCAAAGATGCGGTAAATGCCTGCAGAAAAGTTGATTTTGATCTGTTATATGATCCGACTCTTGTAAGGGGTATGGGATATTATACCGGAACGATTTTTGAAGTTTCGATGGAAGGCTTCGGAGGTTCCGTTGCAGGCGGCGGACGTTACGATAAGATGATCGGAAGATTCACCGGACAGGACACACCGGCATGCGGATTTTCAATCGGTTTTGAAAGAATCATAACCATATTGATGGATGCTGGATTCAAGGTTCCGACATCGCATGCCAAGACGGCATATCTTTATGAAAAAGGTATGGCGGCAGATAAACTGGCTTCTATTATACGTGAAGCAAATGACGCCAGAGAAAAGGGAGATACAGTACTCGTAGCCAAGATGAATAAGAACAAGAAGTTCCAGAAGGAACAGCTTACGGCAGAAGGTTATACCGAGTTTAGAGAGTTTTACAACGAGGAGATGAAGAGGTAAACATTATGGCAGAGTCAATGGTAGGATTAAAAAGATCTCACAGATGTGCAGAGGTAGTCGGTGCAGAGATCGGCAGTACAGTAACAGTCATGGGTTGGGTTCAGAAGAGCCGAAACAAAGGAAGCATCATCTTTACTGATCTGAGGGACAGAACAGGTATACTTCAGATAATATTCGAAGAATCTGACTGCGGTCCGGAAGCATTTGCAAAAGCAGCAAAGCTTCGTTCCGAGTTTTGTATAGCAGTTGTCGGAACCCTTGAGAAGAGATCAGGTGCGGCAAACGAAGATATCGAAACAGGTGCAGTTGAAGTTCGTGCGAAGGAGCTTCGTATACTTTCGGAATCAGAGGTACTTCCATTTCCGATTGAAGCTGATTCAAAGACAAAAGAAGATCTGAGACTTAAATATCGTTTCCTTGATTTACGCCGTCCCGATCTTCAGAAGAATATCATGGTAAGAAGCAAAATCTGCAATGTAGTTCGTAACTATATGCAGGATAATGGTTTCCTGGAGATAGAGACTCCTACGCTCGTTAAATCATCTCCGGAAGGCGCGCGTGATTATCTGGTACCGAGCCGCGTATGGCCGGGCAAGTTTTATGCGCTTCCGCAGTCACCGCAGCTTTTCAAACAGCTGCTTATGTGTTCAGGATATGACAGATATTTCCAGCTGGCACGCTGCTACAGAGATGAGGACCTGAGAGCAGACCGTCAGCCGGAGTTCACTCAGATCGATATGGAGCTTTCATTTGCCGATGTAGATGATGTAATCGAAGTAAATGAAGGACTCATTAAAAAGCTTTTCAAGGATGTGCTTGATGTTGATGTTAAGACTCCGATACAGAGGATGACCTGGGCTGAGGCTATGGACAGATTCGGCTCTGATAAGCCGGACCTTCGTTTCGGAATGGAACTGAAAGATATCAGTGAAGAAGTCAAGGACTGTGATTTCGCAGTATTTAAAGGTGCTCTTGAAGCAGGCGGAGCCGTAAAGGGAATCAATGCATGCGGTCAGGCTGCTATGCCGCGTAAGAAGATAGATGCGTATGTAGACTTTGCTAAGGGATACGGCGCAAAGGGGCTTGCCTACCTGGCTATAGAAGAAGACGGCAGCTTCAAGTCATCATTTGCAAAATTCATGAAGCCGGAAGAGATCGAGGCTATCGTTAAGAAGCTTGAAGGAAAGCCGGGAGATCTTCTGTTCTTTGCAGCTGATAAAAAAGCTCTGGTATGCAGCGTACTCGGAGCGCTCCGCTGCAAACTTGCCGAGGATCTCGGACTCCTGAAGAAAGATGATTTCAGATTCCTCTGGGTTACAGAGTTTCCGCTTCTTGAGTGGTCAGAGGAAGAGAACAGATTCAAAGCAATGCATCATCCGTTCACGATGCCGATGGATGAGGACTGGCAGTACATAGACTCGGATCCGGGAAGAGTACGTGCCAAGGCATATGATATCGTACTTAACGGAGTCGAGATCGGTGGAGGCTCTGTCCGTATCCATCAGAATGATATACAGGAGAAGATGTTCGAGGTACTCGGACTTTCAAAGGAAATCGTAAATGCAAGATTCGGTTACCTGCTTGAAGCTTTCAAGTATGGAGTACCGCCTCACGCAGGACTTGCATACGGACTTGATCGTGTAGTTATGCTGATGCTAGGACAGGATTCCATAAGAGATGTCATCGCATTCCCGAAGAACAAGGATGCAGTATGTCTGCTGACGAATGCGCCTGATACGGTTGATGATCAGCAGCTGAAGGATCTTAATATTGCGTGCACACCTGTTGAGGAAAACTAAAGTTCCGGAGAGAAAATTATGAGTGCAAAGATACTTGTTGTCGATGATGAAGAGAGAGTAAGAAAACTTGTCAAAGATTATCTGTCATTAAAGGGATACACTGTTGTCGAGGCATCCAACGGGCAGGAAGCTGTAGAAAAATTTCTCGGAGATAAGGATATAGATCTCATCATACTGGATGTAATGATGCCGGTAATGGACGGATATGAGACACTTAAAACTATCCGGCAGTATTCACGTGTGCCTGTCATCATGCTGACTGCAAGAACTGATGAAGAAGATGAACTGAGAGGATTCGGACTTGAAGCCGATGAATATATCGGAAAACCGTTCAGCCCGAAGATACTTGTGGCAAGAGTAGAGGCTATACTTAGACGTTACAATGATGCCGCAGATGAGACGATAGAGGCCGGAGGAATCGTTATGGACAAGTCGGCACATACGGTGACTGTAGACGGACATCCGGTTGAACTGAGCGTCAAGGAGTATGATCTCCTGCAGTATTTTCTTGAGAATCAGGGCAAAGCGCTAAGCAGAGAGAGCATTCTTACAAGTGTCTGGAATTATGATTTCTTCGGTGATGCAAGAACCATCGATACCCATGTGAAGAAGCTTCGTGCGAAACTGGGAGACAAGGGAGATTATATAAAGACCATATGGGGCATGGGTTATAAATTTGAAATAGGGTAAAGCTTGTCCTCCCCACATCAAAAACAGCCATATTTCTACACATAATCCGACATGGTTATAAAGGAATTGTTGATGATACGGAAGCTTGCTATCATGATAGTACAGCCCCAGGGGATAATATAAAGAAAAAGTCATAAGGAGTCTTGGAGAGATCCGGGGCTTCTTTTTTATGTGCCTCGGATGCCCTGAAATCAACACTTTGCGTATATCACATGCCTTCCGGGAGTCAAATAAAATTTGGATTTTATTTGATGGTTCCAGAGGGAAAAGCATACCCGGGAAGTGGTTAAGAGAGGTGAGGGGGAGATTTTGAAGCTTATATAGGTAAGAAAACAGAAATTCCCCCTGTGTCAGGATAAGTGTATGTACCGGACGGTTTTAGATGTATGAGGGACAAAGTGTTTAAGGAAAATTGAATTAATCGGAGAAAAATGAAAAATCTCGGATTAATTGCAAAAGTTACAAAAAGCCTTATGAAATATAGCTTTTTCAGCTTTTGAATTAAACAGAGAAAACTCAAAAATCTCGGAATAATTCGAATTAAACGGAGAAAATCCAAAAATCTCGGATTAATTGCCAAAATCTATGATCAATTGGAGGAAAAAGTGTTAAAGACAGGAAAGAAAGGAAGGGACATCAAGTTCTTCAGCCGAAAGAATGATGCAATGGTGATGGTTCATAGCTCAGATTCTTACCGATACGCGGTATTACTCGAGGAAAGAGATGATATCGGAAGGTATGAAGCAGGAAGGGCACTCGATTCGCAGAAGATGAAGCTGCTAAACCGGATCGGTATCAGGAAGGAATACCTTGATGCATCATGGGAGACGGATTTCTATATCGAGAACACAGATGGAAGCGTATCTGTAAGGGAGATCACAACAGAGAAAGCCTTATCTACAAGGGCAGAAGCAGAGAAACTTGAGCTTTCGAGGCGATTCTGGACGGATCTATGCGGTGTGCATGACTGGAAAGTGGTGATTATGAGAGGAGGAAGATAGTAATGTACGTAAAGATGGCAAACGGAGAGGTCTTTAAAGAATTGATTTCAGGAATATCAGCTTCATGGATCATATCATGTGAGGATCCGGGAGAGCCAAAGCTCATCTCAAGGGAGGAGCTGGATAAAGCAGAAAGGGTCGAGGCACCTGAGCATTGTCTCAGAGAGGATAAAAAGCACGAAACAGAGGCTCAGAAAGCCCGTATGGAGATAATAAGGCCGCTCCTGGCAGATGACAGGAATATCTCCGATCCTGAAAAGAGGAAGGAAATGCTTAAAGGACAGGCCCTGGCGCATGGGACTACCGTAAGGAGGGTAAGGAGGCTGTATTATACGTACCTTGCGACCGGGATCCTGGTCAAAGGAAGGAAGAAAGGCAGGAAATCCAATGAGATATTCGACCGTGCCATAAGGAAATACTACTTTTCAGCTAAGAAGAACTCGCTCAAGACGGTATATGAGCTCATGATCCTTGAGAATTACACCGATCCTGAAGGGAAAGTGATGGAAAATGTCCCTACATTGTCATCATTCAGCCAGTATTATACCCGCAGATGGTCAAAAGATCCTCAGAAACTGATATCCAGGAACGGGATATACGATTATCAGAGGAATGATCGCATGATCCGTGGCTCAGCAATGGCATTCAGGGATGCCATAGGGTCCTACCAGATCGATGAGACGATGGCAGATATCCATCTCGTGTCGGAGTATGACCGTAATACAGTGATCGGAAGGCCTAACATATACCTTGCAGCAGATACTGCAACACAGATGATAACCGGAGCATACGTGGGATTCGAGGCAGGAGAGAACGCTGTGATGTCCTGTATCGCGAATGCGGCAATGGATAAGGTCAGTTTCTGTAAGGAACTGGGGATAGAGATCACAGAAGATGACTGGCCGGTAAGAGGTATGCCAAAGGAGCTGATAGCGGACAGAGGAAGGGAGTTCTCCGGGTCCAGGCTAGAGGAATTATGCAGGGTATACGGTATGACAGTGACCAATCAGCCACCGTTCAGGGCAGACTGCAAGCCGATAATCGAGAGGAACATAGGGTTCATACAGGATGCATACCGATCTACCCTTGAGGGAAAGGGCGTGGTACGGGATGATGCACAGGAAAGATGGGCTGTGGATTACCGTAAGCAGGCGATACTGAACCTAACGGAATATAAGAGGATAGTAGTGACCTGTATCCTCACGCTGAACAAGTCACGGATACTTGAGAATATCGGGCATCTTCCGGCAGATGCACCGAATACTCCTCTTGAATTATGGAACTGGCATAAGAGGAATGGTAAGGATAGGCTCCTTCGGGCTGATGACAGGGAAGTATATATACGTTCCCTGCCGAGAGATGCTGCTTTTGTGACAAGGAGCGGAATATCAGTCAATGGACTAAGGTATGTTCCGGCAGCTGGTCACTACGAAGTAACTTTTGATAATGAAAAGTTCACCAAGCAGGCAACTGAGGAGGGCTCCATCTATCAGCCGGGAGGAACCGGACATAATTATGTTCAGAAATCTGACGGAAACAATCATTGGCAGGAGTGTACAAACTGCAAAGAAAAAATAAATGTTGAAGCTCACAAGGGCGGAACAGCAACCTGTACATCCAAGGCAGTATGTGAGGTCTGCAAAGCGGCATACGGAGAGTTTGGTGAGCATAAATATGAGCAGAAGAAAGATGCCGATAGCCACTGGCAGGAGTGCTCTGTATGTGGTGGAAAAACCAGCGTAGAGGCTCATAAGGGCGGAAAGGCAACTTGTACAGCTAAGGCAGTTTGTGAAGTCTGCGGAGCTGCATACGGAGAACTTGGTGACCATGAGTGGGTTAGCAATGGTTCAAAAGGACATATCTGCAAGACCTGCAATTCTAAAGAAGGTCATAATTTAGTAAATGGAGAATGTTCTGAATGCGGTTACAAGAAGTCTAACTCAGGAGGTAGCTCATCAGGAGGTAGGTCTTCAGGATCTTCAGGTTCTTCAGGATCCGCAACAAGTCAGACGACCACATCAGGAAACAGTACAGCACCGGCATTCCTGGGTTCTGTAGTAACACCTCTTTCCGCAAGCGGATGGTCATTTGACACTTCAAGTAATGCATGGAATTATATTTACAACAATAAGAAGATAACCAATACATGGGCTTGCATTATAAATGCATCTGCTGACGGTAAGGTTAGTGCAGATTGGTTCTTCTTCGATGCTAACGGAAGTATGCTTACTGGATGGCAGAAGATTAACAACAAGTGGTATCTGTTCAATCCGTTTGCCGGTGAAAAATTCGGCGCATGCTTTATCGGACCCGGAAAGACATATGACGGTTATATCGTAGATGCTAACGGTGCATGGGTTGAAGGATGACAATAATTATAATGTATCCGTGAAACACAGGTTTTCAGAGTGTTTCTCAGATTAAATACGGAGCCTGCTTCATAAGAAGCGGGCTCTGCTTTTGTCTATATATTTGTATAACTGACTGCAGATATGCTATTATTAATAAAAATTGTACCTATAAAAGTTTTATTCAACAGTATAGGATGTGAGCAGGCAAGGCATACAGCCGTGCGCTGTATTGCCTGACCTTGACAGATTATAACAGGAGTGAAAATGATATATAAAGTTGGCGAAAGTCTTGAAGAAATCAGTGTATCAGATATTTCCGACAGTGTTCTTACCGTTGGTGTTATTTCAAGTGAAGAGCTTGAAACTGCGGGGCCGTCACTGGGATTTGATCCTGATACAATTGAATCCGGACGCAGAATAAACATGCGGTTTCGCACAGGAGTGGATGTCAGAGAGACATACACCTTCGCTGAACTGAGACTGATGGATTCTTCTGACAATGATGACTTCATTTCGATTTTTCTGAAACAGAACCTGCTGCTTGTAGTAGAGATACAGGATGATGATCATTCTGCGGCGAAATGTCTTATGGATTCGTTGAAAAAACAGCTTTCAGGGAAAAAGACTCTGGAAAAGCTCGTGTGTTTTTTCGTTGAAGATCTTTTTAAGAACGGCAATGTTCTGATGGAAACTTTGCAGGATGAGCTCTGCGGACTTGAAGAAACAATCATTAGCGGAACAGCGGAAAAGGAGCTGAATGAAAGTCTTTTACAGATAAAAAAACGCCTGCGCAAATACAGTGGTATCTATGGTCAGATGCAGGATGTATTTGAGACTTTTGAGAATAATGATAACAATATTTTTGATGACTCAAATCTGATTTATATTTCAAATATGATAAACAAGCTGGGACGGTCCAGGGACGAGATCAGTTCTCTGAACGGATTTGCAGATCATCTTCAGGATGCCTATGCATCCATGATGGACCAGAAGCTTAACAACACGATGAAGAGAATCACTGTTATAACTACGATTTTCTTCCCGCTTACTATCATTGTCGGATGGTACGGGATGAACTTTAAAAACATGCCGGAGCTGGAATGGGAATACGGATACATTTTGGTAATTCTTATATCGGCTATAGTCATAGCGATTCTTCTCATTATCGGGAAGAAAAGGAAATGGTTCTGATACTCCGGTTTACTATATCATGCAGAAATATTTAAGGTCTGTAATATTGTACAGGAGAAAAGCGGATGGTAAAATCCATTTGTGAATAATTACGAAATCAGGAGGAGGGTCAGTCATGGCTGACAGAATATACATCTCCGTCGACGGAGGCGGAACCAAAACTGAATTTTGTATCTATAACGAGAGTACAGGGAGCTATTCGCTGGCATTTTATAAAGGTTCCAACTATAAAAATGTCGATAAAAGCGAGGACCGGATGGATATCGCTCAGCAGTTCCTGAAAACTCTGGAGGCTGAGAAGATAGACCTCAATGATATATCAGGTGTCGTATTCGGTATTTCCGGAATTGATTCCGAAAAGGATCTGGAGTATTATCGGAATCTTATCAGTACCACGGGACTGGATATGGACAAGGTCATCATATGCAATGACTGTCAGTATTCACTTCGGGGTATGGTTGACGGTGACGGGATGGCTGTTGTCTGCGGGACCGGTGCAATTGTGTACGGTATCAGTAACGGAGAGATATACCGGACTGCCGGATGGGGCATGCCTTATTCGGATCTGGGATCGGGTACATGGATCGGTGCCGAGGCTATAAAGGAGGCCATACAGCTTCTGGATGAAGGCATGAATGAAGATAGTCCTATAGTGACTTTGATGAGCAGATTCAAAACAGAAGGAGTTCCTCTTCAGTGGGTTATAAATGAACTCGATGTTCCGACTACAGCTTCACTGGCATTTGATGTAATCAAACTTGCCGAGGCAGGAGAACCGACTGCACAGGAGATAATTCTTGAAGCGGCATTTCATATCGCAGGATACATCAGGACGACTTTCTCCAAGATGAAGTTCCGCGGAGATACACTTAAGATAGTCTATGTAGGCGGTGTAAACAAGAGCGGATATTTCAGAAATCTGCTGGAGCCGATAGTTCAGAAGATGCTTGGAACAGTAAGGATAGAGTGGATACTTCCGAAAGAATCGGCAGCCAGAAACGGAATTGAATATATCATCAGGGAGATGAACAGAAAGCAGGGATAATAATCCTTGCTTTTTGCTTAATTTACCCTATTCGTGTGGCGCAGTCGCTCTATTTATGTTAAACTAACTATAGTGCGCTTAGAAGGCTCGTTTTTTGGTGGAATTATGGTAAATGAGGAAAAACTCAAGGATATGATAGAGCTCGCAAGGTATGAAGAAAGCGAGGGCAGAAAGAATTATATTATTAATTCTTATTTTGAGTTCGACTATGTTGAGAAGCATATGCTTGCAGGACTGGTGGCATATACTGTCTGTTTTATGATGGTTTTTTCCCTTATCGTAATCTACAGATTTGACGAGGTCATGACAGAGACGAATATCCTGAGTATTCTGGCGATGTTCAAGCCTTATCTGGGGTATTATGCTGCGGGACTCCTTGTATATGAGCTGATAATTATGATTGTGAATATCATCAGATATTCCATAGGTAAGAAAGCAATAAAGATGAATTCGTCGGAACTTCGCAGATTCGGACGGAGGTTCTATTCGGATAAAGAGCAGTAAACAGGAGCAAAATGGAGACTTTAGTAAGAATTAAAGACTGGTTAAAGGCATTTTACGGAAAGTACGATATAGTGATCGTAACCTTAGTCAAGTTCCTCATTGCATTTGTCACCCTTAAACTTATCGGAGACAGACTTGGCTATATCGCTTTATTTGAAAATCCGTTTGTTCTTATAATCATTTCACTCGTATGTTCATTACTTCCGTACGGGCTTATCGCAACCGTTCTGTCGGTCTGCCTGCTTGCCAATGTCTACAAGGCATCATTTGAGATGGCCGTAATCATCGGTGTTTTTCTGATCATAGTTGCACTGCTGTATTACAGTTTCCATCCGGGCGATGCAGTGGTTTTTATACTTACACCGGTTTTGTTCGCATTCAGGATACCGTATGTAATTCCGCTTATGGTCGGACTTGCAGGAAGTATATATTCCATAATTCCGGTAGCCTGCGGAACAGTACTTTATTATCTTCTTGCCTACATCAAGGGGACTCCGGCAGTTATTGCGACAGACAGCAAGATCAGCATCATGGATCTTCCGGATAAGTTCCTCTCCATTATCGATGAGGTTGTTAAAAATAAAGAGATGTGGGTAATGATAGCGATTTTTGCAGCTGTTATCGTTATTGTCTACATCATTAGGAAATTACCGTTCAGGTATTCATGGTTCGTTGCAGTCGGAGCAGGCTCGATTCTGCTTATCATCACTGCCATTATCCTGAAATCAGGGGAATCACTTATCATGATACTTGATTCGTGTGTTATCGCATGTATTTACACAGTATTCAAGCACGATGTGGATTATAAGCGGACAGAACGCCTGCAGTTTGCAGACGATGATTATTATTACTATGTGACAGCTGTTCCGAAGATTTCCGTTGACACATTCTATAAGGTCGGCGATTCAAATCGTGCTGCGGATTCTTCATTAAAGAATAAAACAGGTAAGAAAGAAAAGGTCAGGGAAAGACAATAAGGAGGGCATATGGACGGTATAATTGAATATGTGAAGTCTTGTGCATCTCTGTTCCCGAGGATGTCCTGGGGAAATGTTGTCGAGATAGTGATCATTGCAATCCTGATTTATCTGATACTTGCATGGATCAAGGATTCAAAGGCGTGGGTACTTCTCCGTGGTATAGGAATCATTGTTGCTTTTATCTTTTTGTGCGTAATTCTCAGACTTGATACGCTGCTTTGGATATTCGGAAAGATCGCAACAGTAGCGGCGGTTGCCTTTATTGTCATATTCCAGCCTGAACTTAGAAAGGCTCTTGAGCAGCTGGGCAGCAACAGCCTGCTCCAAAAGCTGGTGCCTGTGCAGCAGCAGACCGGATTTACGGAGAAGACTGCAAATGAAATCGTTAAGGCTGCATTTGAACTCGGAAAGACCAGGACGGGAGCACTTATCGTTATCGGGAACAAGGATTCTCTTGAGGAAATCGAAAGAACCGGTATCAAGATCGACGGAGTGGTTTCCAGTCAGCTCCTTATCAACATTTTTGAACACAATACACCGCTTCATGACGGTGCGGTGGTTGTGAGAGGCAATATCATCACGGCTGCGACATGTTACCTGCCGCTGTCGGAGAACATGAGCATAAGTAAGTCATACGGAACGCGTCACAGAGCAGCACTGGGAATAAGCGAAGAGACCGATTCGATTACAGTTGTCGTTTCGGAAGAAACAGGAAAGGTTTCGGTATCGGAGAAAGGCAAGCTTACCGTTATGCAGGATGCCGAGTCTTTGCGTGCAGCACTCTCTGAAATCGTGGATGTTGACGGCAATAATAAAAAGGATACTAATTTTATAGATAAACTCAGGAACAAGAAATCCAAATGAAAGATATTCTGACGAAAAACATAGGACTTAAAATCGTGTCTGTTGTTCTGGCGGTACTGGTATGGATGATAGTTGTAAATATATCCAATCCGGAAATCAAAGCCACAAAGCAGGTACAGGTTGAAGTTGTCAATGATGATGTGATCACGAATGCCGGAAAGATATATGAATTTACCGGCAGCGATACGGTGACGGTTTCTTATAGTGTCAGAACCCGTGATGAGTATAAAATCAAGTCATCGGATTTCAGAGCCTATGTCGATATGAAGGATCTCTATGATGTCACAGGTTCGGTGCCGGTAAATGTTGAAGTACTGAATAATAAGGACATCATCCTGGATGTATCAGCCAAACCGAGTGTACTCAGAGTTAAGGTCGAGGATATCATAAAGACGACCAAGGATATAGAGTATGAACTTGAGGGACAGCCGGCAGACGGTTATGCGGTCGGTAATGTTGATATCTCACCGACGAGCGTTTCAATCACCGGACCGGCAACATATGTAGGACAGATAAAGACGGTCAGAATACTTATCGATGTTGACGGAATCAGCGAGGATATTACCGGAACGGCTATACCGCTGTTCCTGGATGCATCGGGAAGGACGATTGATCTTGATGAGACAGATGTTACGGTCAACCATACAACGGTAAATTACAGCCTGACTACGCTTATCGGCAAATCGGTTCCTGTTCAGTATGAAGTCAGCGGATCTCCGGCACCGGGGTACAGTTTCATCGGAGTTGAGGGAACACTGAAAGAAGTAATCATAAGAGGATCCAAGGCAGAACTTGCCGAGGTGAACAGTATAGTGGTTCCGGCGTCCGTTCTGAATCTTGAAGGCACAAATGTAAACAGGGAAGTCCTTGTTGATCTGAAGAATTATGTGCCCGGAAATCTTCAGATAGTCGGTGATTCGGTATCTTCAGTCACCATGAAGGTCGAGGGACAGGAAGAAAAGCATTTCTCAATAAATATCACTCAGGTTGCGGTTACAAATACAGTCGAAGGACTTCAGTATATGGTTGAGCCGATTACTGTGGGTGTGGTACTCAGAGGTATCAAGTCTGATCTTGATTCACTTGATCCCAAAGAGATACTTGGAACCGTCGATGTGGCTAATATGACAGAAGAGGGAATCTATCCTGCAGATGTTATTTTCACACTTCCGGCAGGATATATGGTCAAGTCATATACTCCGGTTACCGTCAAGGTAACCGGAAAACCGGTTGTGCACGAGTTTGAATCGTCACAGGAGCCGGAAAGTCCGCAGATACATCGTGAAGATCCTGAGAGTGAGAGCGGAAGCACCTCCGGAGAAGCACAGGATGAATCCAGGCCGGAGACTGAAAAGGAATCCGAAAGGGAACCCGAAAAGGAGACCGAAAAAGAGACAGAGAGGGAGACAGAGTCTGAAGCAAGTCACGAGACTCAGTCGGAGTCATCCGAAAGTACAACAGAAGAAAATCAATGATAATCGCATATGTAATCTCATATATCGCATCATATTTTGCAGCATCAGCCGGACATTATGTATTGTCCGGCATAATTCTTATATTGATGTCATTTGCACTCTACGCCATGGATTATCTGAAAACCCGCAATGTCATAAATCTGCGCGGACTTTTCACTCTCGGTTTCCTCGGAGGAGAGGGAGTAGCATGTCTGAAGCTTTCATATCTGGAGACGGACTGGCATATCATGACGTGGTTATGCTTCTTTTTTGCATTTACGGCATTTTATCTGATATACGAATTGCTGATGCTGAACAAAGCCCGTATTGATTACAAAATCAAACCGTTGGGGAGAGTCATGACCTTCGGCAGGATACCGGATGTGCAGAGACTGTTTGTCTGTATACTGGTTCTCACGGCAGTTTCTACGGCATGTTTTTTGTTTGAAGCAGTCGTGCTGGGGTATGTACCGCTGTTCGTCAGAGGTGTACCGCATGCGTATTCATATTTTCATATTTCAGGGGTTCATTATTTTACCGTATCATGTGTGCTGGTTCCGGCATTCAGTGTCATATGGTTTTTGAAGACGGAAAACAGAACGCCGGGGCGTACGGCCGCTATGATAATATGTGATTTTATGGCATTTTCGATTCCGCTTCTTTGTGTTTCAAGATTTCAGTTTGTTTTTGCAGTGGCTTTGGCTATACTGACATTCATTGCAGTTAAGAAAAACGTATCGGTTAAGCTTGTAATATCGGCTGTATTTCTGGGTGTGGCAGCATTTGCCGTACTCAGCGCTGCGAGAAGCCATGACGCAGAGTATCTGAATTCGATTTTTGAAATGAAGATAAGCCTGCCGGTCAGCATAAGCCGTATTTATATCTATATCGCCAATAATTATGACAATTTCGACTGTCTGGTCAGACAACTGACGGAACATACCTTCGGGCTCAGAATGCTGTTTCCTGTGTGGGCGCTGACAGGACTTAAGTTTGTCGCACCGCAGCTTGTGGATTTTCCGCTTTATGTTACAAAAGAAGAGTTGACTACGCTGACGATGTTTTATGATTTTTATTATGATTTCGGTGTACTCGGTGTATTTCTGGGTTCGGCACTTATCGGCGCAACTGCAGTTTTCATTGAGAGGTTTTCTATGGAAAGAGATGATCCGATGGCTGCCGTATTCTACGCGCAGTTTGCGATATATATGATACTGGCATTTTTTACTACCTGGTTTTCGAATCCGACTACCTGGTTCTATCTTGCAGTTACCGTGATAATATATTTTATCTGCATAGGAGAAAAAGAGGCCAAATAGATATTTCAAACAATCCCCATGTGATATCCTAAATTCACTAAAATCAAAACAAAGGGGGATATCGTATGAAGGCAAAACTTCGTGGTTATGAAGCTGTGGGCAGCGGCCTGGCGAGGTCAGGCGTTATCCGAATCGAGATGGCTCTTGGTGAGCTGAATTCAGAAATTAAAGAAGCAGTTGAAAAAGAACAACTACAGACAGCAGCAACTGAAGCCCTGCCGTTTGCCGAGGAGGCAATTGGCAGGGCTTGTCTTTTTTCCGAGCTGGGAGAACGAACGGCCTGTCTGATACGTGAGGACCAGATATACCAGATGCTTCCGGTGATGGAAAAGGTCAGAAAACTTATCGCTCCTATGCTGATAATCGCAATCGGAGCAGAATATTATGAGTATCTGGACAAGGTCTCGCTGTGCGGGATGACATGCTGGATGGCGGGATGTCCGGAAGAGATATTTATGATGATACAGGATGCCGTGAAGTATTCACTGATCACAGGTTATCCGACACTTCTTTATATCCCGGCGAGAATATTGAACAGCAGTCAGTATTTTGATGTACACAGGAAGATTCAGATTGGAAATGTCCTGAGTGGTTCATGGAAAGGAGAACAGAGAATAAGAGGAAAATATAATAAGTATATTACGGATGGGGAGTATGCCATTGTCACAGGAAGAGAACTGACAGGGATGGTCCGGGAGCAGTTATATGGTTATGGTAATGTAGCAGTCGTGCAACTTGAATTGATCAGAGATGATACAGGTTCACGGCTGCTTCGTCGTTATAAAAAGGTTCTTTTGATAGGAAAAACCCGATCCGTCATTAAACTGTATAAAGCAGATAAAAAAGTAAGAGAACTTATGCTTGGAAACAATTTTCTGGAATGGGAGAATGAAATAAAAACGGCTGTACAGGATTTCATTGACAGCTGCCCGGATGTCAAAAGGCATGAGACAGTAGTATATGAAGATGATTCCGCTGAAACATATGTCAAAATCAGGAAACCGGTAACGGAGTATGAAGCCGGAGTTATGTGTCCGGGATGTCCGTACAGAAATAGAATCATAGAGATTCTTACAGATTCGGACGACTGTCTGTACTGTGAGGATATCTTCTGTATGAAACGGATGACGACCGTAAGGTCGGGAATTAAGTCCGGCACAAACAGGATTACAGAGCATGTGATGGGAGCAGATGTGGTATTCAGCAACAGACCTGATGCCAAGTATTCCGGCAGAAGCAGAGTCTTTATGTTTGACGAAAAATGCGAGCGAAACGGAAGCATTGTAGAAAATTATAAGAGTCAATATTGCAGGATAGCTATGAATGATTGCGATGGGTGTATGAACTGCAGGACGATATCGGGATGTCCGGCAATATGGTCGCGTGGAATAAAGGTATATATTGACGGTACCAGATGTAACGGTTGCGGATTGTGCAGAGATATATGCAGGAAAGGGGCTGTAGTTTATGAAAAGAGATAAAAAGATAACAAACGCTGTTATTTGCGGGTTCGATGCCGGTGAAACTGAAAAGAGAGCAGATATTATCATGAAAAAGTACGGAATGAGTGAGTATGAACTTAATTTCGTCAGTTGCCCCGTACAGGAGGATGGAGGACTTATCTGCCATATGATCGCTGTTGATGACACTGCAGGTGACAGATATTACATCCATAGCGGCAGAGCAGATATTATTTATGCGCGTACACCAATCGAGGCGTGCCGGAATTTCGGATTTCTGAGATTCGGGGGTACGGTGGAGATAGAGACCTTCGATTCCGGTGGCTTCAGTCCCGTGATGCCGCAGACCGAGTCCATGAATTACATAAAGACATATGAGGAAATGGGCGCTGTTCAAACAATAATACATTGATAATTAATAAACACAGAGGTATAATAAAATCATCTACGTGTCGAGATATCGACATATGAAATTAAGGAGGATTATTAATGGCTCGTTTAAGTGAAACGGCTGAAGCCCAGATCATCTCTATCTGTGAAAGATACAAAGATGAAAAGACACCTCTTATGATGATCCTTAGCGACATCCAGAAGGAATACGGCTACATTCCGCTTGAGGTTCAGGAACTGGTTTCAGAAAAAACAGGCATCTCTGTAGCAGAAATCTACGGAGTAGTAACATTCTATTCATTCTTCTCCCTTCAGCCAAAGGGCAAATACGTTATCGGCTGCTGCCTCGGAACTGCATGCTATGTTAAGGGTGCCCAGCAGGTAATCGATAAGTTCTCTGATATCCTGAAGATCGCTCCGGGACAGACAACAGAGGATGGATTATTTACACTTGATGCACTTCGTTGTCTTGGTGCCTGCGGTATCGCACCGGCAGTATCAATCAACGGAAAAGTTTACCCGAAGGTATCTGTTGATCAGGTTCAGGGTATCATCGACAGTCTTAAGGAGGGTGCAAAATGATAAAGAGTTTTGACGAATTAAAGAAGACTCAGGCTGATTGCACGGCCTGCCTTGATGCCAAGTTCAGCGGCGAAGACGGAAAACGTCACGTTGTATTCTGCGGAGGTACAGGATGCCTTTCATCAGATTCCGCAGCTATCCGTGAGAAGTTTGCAGCTATCATCAAAGAAAAAGGCCTTGATGACAAGGTTACAGTAAATCAGGTAGGATGCTTCGGCTTCTGTTCACAGGGTCCGTTCTGCAAGATCTTTCCTGAGAATACACTCTATCGTATGGTTAAACTCGAGGATGTTGAAGAGATCATCGAGAAGGATATTATCGGTCACGAAGTAGTTGAGAGACTGCTTTATGTTGATCCTGCCACACAGCAGAAGGTTGCAAAACAGGAAGAGATCACATTCTATAAGAAGCAGGTTCGTGTTGCTCTTCACGGATGCGGTCAGATCGATCCCGAGAACCTTAAAGAGGCACTCGGTGCAGGCGCTTTCAAGGGACTTGCAAGAGCACTTGAGATCGGACGTGATGCTACGATCAAGGAAGTTCTTGATTCAGGACTTCGCGGACGTGGCGGCGCAGGCTTCCCGACAGGAAGAAAGTGGAGTTTCGCAGCTCCTGGCGATGGCGACAAGTACATCGTATGTAACGGTGATGAGGGTGATCCGGGTGCATTCATGGATCGTTCCATCCTTGAGGGTAACCCTGTAGCGGTTATCGAGGGCATGGCTATCGCAGCATATGCTATCGGTGCCAAGAACGGTTACTTCTATGTTCGTGCAGAGTATCCTATCGCTGTAGCAAGACTTAAACTTGCCATCAAGGAACTTGAAGAAGCAGGTCTTCTCGGTGATAACATCATGGGAACAGATTTCAGCTTCCGTGCACATATCAGACTTGGTGCAGGCGCATTCGTTTGCGGTGAGGAGACAGCTCTTCTCAATTCTATTGAAGGTCAGCGCGGTATGCCGCGTCCACGTCCTCCGTTCCCTGCAGTAAAGGGTCTCTGGGGATGCCCGACATGTGTTAACAATGTAGAGACACTTGCAACAGTTCCGTTCATCCTTCGTGAGGGTGCATCAGAATTCGTTAAGTATGGTACAGAGGGTTCAAAGGGAACAAAGGTATTTGCACTTGGCGGAAAGATCAACAATGTAGGTCTCGTTGAGGTTCCTATGGGAACAACTCTTAGGGAACTTATTTACGATATCGGCGGCGGTATTCCGAACGGCAAGAAGTTCAAAGCTATCCAGACAGGCGGCCCTTCAGGCGGTTGCCTTACAGAGAAGGATCTTGATACAGAAATCGATTTCGATACACTCAAGGCACGCGGTTCTATGATGGGATCAGGCGGTGCAATCGTTATGGATGAAGACAACTGTATGGTTGATGTTGCCAAGTTCTATATGGAGTTCATCGTTGATGAGTCCTGCGGTAAATGTTCACCATGCCGTATCGGTACAAAGAGGATGCTTGAGATCCTTTACAAGATTACATCAGGTAAGGGAACAATGGAAGATCTCGATAAGCTGAATGAAATAGCATCTATCTGCCAGAACAACTCACTGTGTGCTCTTGGTCAGACAGCAGCTAACCCGATTCTTTCAACACTTAAGCAGTTCCGTGATGAGTACATTGCTCATATCGTTGACAAGAAGTGTCCGGCACATGTATGCAAGAGCCTGATGCAGTACAAGATTGACAAGGAAAAATGTATCGGCTGCGGTCTCTGCGAGAGACAGTGCCCGGTAGGTGCAATCTCAAAGACAGATTATACACCTGAGGGACATAAGCTTCCGAGCCGCGAGATCGATCCTGAGAAGTGTATCAAGTGCGGTCTCTGCCAGGCATCATGTAAGATCAAAGCTATCGATAAGGAATAAGGAGGGACGATAATATGGCAAAGGTTAATATTAAAATCGAAGGTATTCCTTATCAGGTAGATGAGGGCCTTACAATATTAGAAGCATGCAAGCAGTGCGGATATACTATCCCGACACTCTGTTCTTTCAATCATGGTGAGTGCAACCTCGGATCATGCCGTGTATGCCTTGTTGAGGCAACAGGCGCAAGGGGCCTTGTAGCATCATGCGTATACCCGATCAATGAGGGTATGGAAATCACAATTTCATCTCCTAAGGCTGTTGCAGCCCGCAGAGCTTCTGTTGAACTCCTTCTTTCAAACCACAACAGAAACTGCCAGGAGTGTGCTAAAAACGAGTGCTGTGAGCTTCTTCATGTTGCTCATATCACAGGTGCACGTGAGAACCATTTCGAAGGTGCCAAGACAGAGACAACTCTTGATGAGCTTACACCGGCAATCGTTCGTGACACAAGCAAGTGCGTTCTTTGCGGACGTTGCGTTGCACGTTGTAAGAATGCTCATGGAATCGGTGTACTCGGATTTGAGAACCGTGGCTTCAAGGCTATCGTTGCTCCTGCTGAGAACCGTTCATTCCTTAACAGCCCGTGTATCCAGTGCGGACAGTGCGTTGCAGTATGTCCGACAGGAGCTCTTATGGAGAAGTCTGAAATCGAGAAGATTGACGCAGCTATGGCAGCAGGCAAGTATGTAGTAGTACAGACAGCTCCTGCAGTTCGTGCAGCACTCGGTGAAGAGTTTGGTATGCCGATAGGAACACCTGTTACTGGTAAGATGGCAGCTGCTCTCAGAAGACTTGGATTCAAGAAAGTATTTGATACTGATTTTGCAGCAGATCTTACTATCATGGAAGAAGCAACAGAGCTTCTTGAGAGAGTAAAGACAAACGGAGTTCTTCCGATGATCACATCATGCTCACCTGGCTGGATCAACTACTGTGAGTATTACTACGGAGATCAGGTAGATCATCTTTCAAGCTGCAAGTCTCCTCACGAGATGATGGGTGCAATCCTCAAGTCATACTATGCTGAGAAGGTCGGCGTAGATCCTAAGGATATGTTCGTAGTATCTATCATGCCTTGTACAGCAAAGAAGTTTGAGGAGCAGAGACCTCAGCTTGTAAATAAGGACGGACTCAGAGATGTTGATGCTGTTCTTACAACAAGAGAGCTTGGCAGACTGATCAAGCGTTCAGGTATCGAGTTCACAAAGCTTCCTGATGAAGACTTTGATACAGACCTTGTTCATGATACAACAGGTGCTGCTCATATCTTCGGTGTAACAGGCGGTGTTATGGAGGCAGCTCTGCGTACGGCATACTTTGTACTTGAAGGCAAAGAGTACGGCCCGATCGAATTCCATGAGGTTCGTGGATTCGAGGGTATCCGTGAAGCTGAGTTCACACTCGGTGGAATCAATATCAAGGTTGCTGTAGCTTCAGCTATGAAGAATGCAAAGGTTCTCATGGATCAGATACGTGAAGGTAAATCACCTTATACATTTATCGAGATCATGGGTTGCCCGGGCGGATGTATCAACGGTGGCGGCCAGCCATACGTAAGAAGCGTATTCTTACCGAACGAAGATATCGATATCTATGAGACATATCAGCAGAAGAGAGCAAATGCACTTTACTCAGAGGATGAGAGAGCAGTTCTCCGTCAGTCTCATAAGAATGAACAGGTTCAGGCGCTCTACGCAGAGTTCCTTGGTGAGCCGAATTCACACAAAGCACACGAGCTCCTTCATACAACATACAGCAAGGACCGTGTAAAGTTTGATTAATAATCCTTAAAACATATATTTTCAGGGGAGCGCTCAGCCGGCGCTCCTCTTTTTATCTGATGGGCAATCGCATCCTGTCAGAAAAAAAGTCTTCCGGCGGCATGCGTACCTGTCTGCAAGGAAATATGTCGCGTGTATAAGAATAATATGGTATAATAAATCCAAATGGGTATGATTGCAAATGACTGGCTGGTTCCGCTTGAAACGGAATTCAGGAAGCCATATTACAGAGAACTATATAATTTTGTAAAGGATGAGTACAGCAGAAAAGTCGTGTACCCTCCTTCAGATGAGATTTTTTCTGCGCTTCATCTGACACCGCTTTCAGAGGTCAAGGTCGTGATACTTGGTCAGGATCCGTATCATAATGAAGGACAGGCCCACGGACTGAGCTTTTCCGTAAGACCCGGACAGGAAATACCGCCGTCTCTCGTCAATATTTATCAGGAACTGCACGATGATCTGGGATGTTACATTCCCAATAACGGATTCCTTGAATCATGGGCCAGACAGGGGGTACTGCTTCTGAATACTGTTCTCACAGTAAGGGCACATAGTGCCAATTCCCATCAAGGTAGAGGATGGGAACAGTTTACGGACGCCATCATCGAAGCGGTAGAGCAGCAGGATCGACCGGTGGTATATCTTTTATGGGGTAAACCGGCACAGTCCAAGATACCTATGATAACGAATCCGGAACACTTGGTTTTAAAGGCGCCACATCCGAGCCCTTTAAGTGCCTACAGAGGTTTTTTCGGATGCAGACACTTTTCTCAGGCAAATGATTTTCTTGAGAAGAACGGAGTTAAGCCAGTGGACTGGCAGATTGAAAACATATGAGCATAATAGAAATATTAAAGGTAATAGTATTTGGTATAGTCGAAGGGTTTACCGAATGGCTGCCGATAAGTTCTACAGCCCATCTGATGATACTTGATGAAATCATCCGACTGGATGTATCACCTGAATTCAAGAACGTATTCATAACGGTTATTCAGGTAGGTGCTGTAATCGCACTTATAGTGTTGTATTTCAGAAAACTGAATCCGTTTGATTCAAAAAAGAAACCCGAACAGAAAAAAGCGACCTGGAGACTATGGTTGAAAATTGCAATTGCTACTGTTCCTGCGGCAATTCTGGGTTTTCTGGCAGATGACTGGATATCGGAACGCATGGAAAACGGGCTGGTGATTTCAATCACTCTCATCCTTTTCGGTATCGCATTTCTGGTGGTTGAGCGCGTCAACAGATATAAACAGCCTACGATCATGCGACTCGGAAAAATCGATTATATGACGGCGTTTTATATAGGACTTTTTCAGGTACTCGCTCTTATCCCGGGAACTTCCAGATCAGGTGCTACTATACTTGGAGCTATGCTGCTGGGATGTGCAAGACCAATAGCTGCGGAATTTTCGTTTTTCCTTGGAATTCCGACCATACTCGGGGCCGGTCTGCTGAGACTGGTAAAATACGGAGGGGGTTTTTCGTCGGCAGAGGTTGTATATATGATTCTCGGATGTGTGGTTGCATTCTTTGTTTCATTATATTCAATCAAATTCCTTATGAGCTGGCTCAAGAAGAACAACTTCAATATATTCGGATATTACAGAATAGTGATTGGTATTATTATTCTGATTTGGTACATAATAAGTAGTTTGCTTAAATAATTATAAAGGGGTAAAAACAGATGACATGTTATGATGAACTGAAAGCCAGAGGACTTATTGCACAGACAACCAACGAGCCTGAGATCAGCAAGATGGTCAATGAAGGAAAGGCTGTATTTTATATCGGGTTTGATCCAACAGCAGACAGTCTTCATGTTGGACATTTTATGGCTCTTTGTCTTATGAAGAGATTGCAGATGGCAGGAAATAAACCGATAGCACTGGTAGGAGGAGGCACCGGCATGATCGGTGATCCTTCAGGCAGATCCGACCTCAGACAGATGATGACAGTTGAAACCATCGACCATAACTGCGAATGCTTTAAGAAACAGATGAGCCGTTTCATCGAATTCGGTGAGGGAAAGGCTATGATGGTAAACAATGCAGACTGGCTCAGAGACCTCAACTATATGGAGTTCATCCGTGATATTGGCCCGTACTTCTCGGTAAACAACATGCTTCGCGCAGAGTGTTACAAGCAGCGTATGGAGAAGGGCCTTTCTTTCCTGGAGTTCAACTATATGATCCTGCAGAGTTATGATTTCTACAGATTGTTCCTGGATTACGGCTGTAATATGCAGTTCGGAGGAGATGATCAGTGGTCCAATATGCTCGGAGGTACGGAACTCATCAGAAAGAAGCTCGGTAAAGATGCGCACGCTATGACTATCACACTCCTTCTTAAGTCAGACGGCAAGAAGATGGGCAAGACAGCAGGCGGAGCAGTATGGCTGGATGAAAACAAGACTTCTGTTTATGACTTCTATCAGTACTGGAGAAATATTGACGATGCCGATGTTCTTAAATGCATCAGAATGCTTACATTCCTCCCAATCGATCAGATCGATGAGATGGACAAATGGGAAGGTGCTCAGCTGAATGAAGCTAAGAAAATCCTGGCTCATGAACTTACAACTATGGTTCACGGGGAGGAGAAATGCAGACAGGCAGAAGAAGCTGCAGAAGCACTTTTTGCAGGCGGAGCAAATTCAGCCAATATTCCTACATATCAGCTAAAAGAAGAAGATCTTAAAGACGGCAAGATTGATATTATGGGTGTTCTGGTCGCAACAGGCCTTTGCCCGAGCAGAGGTGATGCAAGAAGAAATATCCAGCAGGGTGGAGTAACAGTTGATGACGAGAAGATTACTGACATCTCTGTTACATATTCGGCAGATGATTTCGAAGGAGAGGGCAAGCTTGTAAAGCGCGGGAAAAAGAACTTCATTAAGGTGGTTAAATAAATGAGAGATTTTGTATACTACACTCCTACCAGGATATTCTTCGGAAGAGGAAGGGAGAATGAGATAGGAAAAATATGTGACGAATACGGATACAGCAGAGTATTCATTGTATACGGAGGACAGTCTGCGATAAAATCGGGACTTCTTGACAGGATAGCAAAAAGCCTGACTGATGCAGGAATTGTTTATGACATGGCAGGCGGTGTAAAGGCGAATCCGGTTATATCAAAGACAAGAGAGATTATTAAACTCGCAAACATATTCAATCCTGATCTTATTCTTGCAGTCGGAGGAGGAAGTGTCATCGATACGGCAAAGACTGTTGGATACGGTGTAGCAAGACCCGGTGTTGATGTATGGGATTATTTTGCAAAGAAGGCAACAATTACAAAGTCTATTCCGATAGGTGCGATACTGACTATTGCAGCGGCCGGAAGCGAAATGAGTGATTCATGTGTTCAGACGAATATGGAAATTGATCCGCCGATTAAATGCGGAACCAACTCTGAATTCAACAGATGTAAATTTGCTATTCTTAATCCGGAACTTACATTCACACTCCCGAAATATCAGATAGGCAGCGGTGCAGCGGATATCTTTTTCCATACTGCAGACAGATATTTTACAACTGATGCACTTACCGGAAATCACATGTCGGACGAGATAGCAGAAGGTCTTATGAGAAATATCATCAAGTACGGTCCTGTTGGAGTTGAGAATCCTACTGACTATGAAGCTATGAGTGAGATTATGTGGTCATCAACGATTTCACATAACGATCTTACAGGTCTTGGAACAAATGCCGAAAGAGGCAGGGGAGGAGACTGGTCTCCTCATCAGCTCGGACAGGCAATGAGTGCGCTTTACGATGTGACTCACGGTTCTTCCATGACTGCTATCTGGGCCGCATGGGCAAAGTACTGTATGGATGCAAATATTGAACGTTTTGCACAGTACGGAAGGAATGTCTGGGATTACAGCGGAGATGACGAGACGGTTGCACTGGAGGCTATCGAAGCTACGGATGACTGGTTCAGAAGCCTCGGTCAGCCGACCAGGCTGAGTGAGCTTTTCGATTTCGATGTCACTGACGATGTAATAAGAGAGATCGCTTCGAACTGCTCCCGCGGAAATACCAGAACGATCGGTCAGCTTAAAGTGCTGAATGAGGCGGATATGATCAAGATTTATACAAATGCCAGATAGTGGCATGAGTTTTGCGGATGATATAAAAAAACGGGTAGGTTTCGGCCTACCCGCTTTTTTAACGTGCGCCTTACGGCGCACGTCAGTCCTGTATTACAGGGCATAAACCTTCATGCCGGTAAGCTCGCCGAATGCTACAAGGCGCTCATAAAGCTCTTCGCCGTATCCGAGGCATGCATACTCATTGTGCCAGTGCTGAAGGAGTTCCTCGATATCGCACTGCGGATATACGAATGCATGTGGCCAGAATGGGATACCGCATTCAAGTTTTCTCTTCTTGAGATCCTTTGCTGACGGAACCTTAACTTCTGCTCTGGTTACTACAAGTGCGAACTTTCCGTCCTCACGGCATACTCTTGCAAGGACACCCTTGCCTGCCTTGCATGTAAGGCTGACCGAGATACCGCCTGCAGCTCCCTCGGTCGGAATTCCGTGAGTAGCAAATACAGCACCGTTCTTGTCTGCAAGACATGTAGGACATGCACCGTCGCCGATGATCTTGATTTCGCCCTTCTTCTTGTCGATGCACTGGAAATCTCCGTAGTAAATGCTGTCATTTGACAGATACATAACGAGAATCGATGTAAGGCATGTATTGAAGTCGGAGAGTGTTGAAGTAGGGATACCATCGTCAAGAATCATTGACTGTGCAAAGCAGGTTGCACCGTAATCATCACCGAATCCCGGGAATGACTGGATTGTATAATAATCCCAGTTGTTTTTCTTGATGAGTTTCTTAAGAGCAACATAGATTCTGAATGAGCGCTCTGTCTGCTCGTCATCTGCAGGAAGCTCTTTGAATCTTGTCTTTACCATAGCCCATACTTCATCCAGCTCTTTCTTGGTAACATTCTTAGCTGTCTGGATAAGCTCTGTGGTATCTCTTGAATCGATATCGATACCGAATGTCTTCATCCACTGTGCAGGATCTGCTACGCCGCAGGTCTGTCCCATACCGCGTCCGCCGAGAGCACCGAGACGGGAATTGGAAACCTTATTCTTAAGTGCCGAAGCATGACAGTAAGAAGTGATTCTTTCAAGATCCTTGCTGTCTTTATAATCACCGTATACGTAACGGTACGGGATACCAACCTCTTCAAGAGCTGCTTTAAGTACGAGACCGCCTACAGGTCTCCATCCCTGTGAACCCGGATATGTCCATACGATGATACCTTTGCCTGTTTTGGCGAATTCACGGATAGCACCGATCATTTCACCTGCCCAGATCCATGTTCCCGAGAAAAGGATCATAGCATCGATAGAATCATCCTTAACAAGCGGCAGGATAGCTTTATTTGCATCCGCACGGTCTACAACGATAGGTGATGTCTCAACGAGATCAAGACCTTCCTTGAGAAGCGCCTTTTTACATTTATCAATAACTTTCTGATCGATGAATGGCTGACCCATAGGATCATCCACGCCTCTGTGTGTTCCGTATACGACGAAACCAACCTTTGGTGTTAACATATAAAAACCCTCCGTATCAAATTTTGAAGTCTAGAAAAGCTTCTTAAATATATTATCGTTCAAAATTGGGAAATATACAATAGATATATATGGTATAATTATTTAAAATAGTATAATTGTTCAAAGGAAATACATCAGTGAACCATACAGGAGGAAGTGAAAATGATCAGTCTTGGAATTGATATCGGAGGAACAGGATCAAAGTGTGTTGCATTTGATGAGAACGGAAGTCAGAAAGCGATTTCGTATGTTGAATACCCGCTTGAAGCAGGAATGGTTAATCTTCCGCAGGAGATGCTGACAGAGTCAATCAAGAAGGTTATCTCTGATTGTGTAAAGACGCTCCCTGATCCGGATGAAGTAGCTGCAATCACGGTATCTTCCTTCGGTGAAAGCTTTGCGGCGATTGATAAAGAAGGTAATTCACTCGGAGATATCATATTGTATTTTGCAAATGCGGAAAATGATGAATTTGATGAGCTGGTTAAAAAAGTCGGAGAAGAAAAATTCATGAGGATAGCAAGGATACTTCCTGATGCTTCGTATTCTCTGGCAAAGATGCTTTACACAAAAAAGACTGCTGAAAAACCGGTGTGGAAATTCCTTTTTGTAGCCGGATTCATATGTTATCAGCTCAGCGGAAATCCTGTATGTGATGTTTCACTTGCCTGCCGGAGCCTTTTATATGATGTTGAAAAGCAGGACTGGTCTGACGAACTTCTTGAGGCAAGCGGAATCAGCCGTGATGAGCTGCCGACGGTACTGCCTACGGGAGGTATTGCCGGAAATATCCTTCCGGAACTGGCAGAGAAGATTGGAATCTCACCCGATGTTAAGATTGTGATCGGTTCGCATGACCAGATAGTCAATGCACTCGGTGTAGGCGTGTCAAAGGTAGGAGAAGCCGTTGATGTATCCGGTACCTGTGAGTGTATAGAACCGGTTTACGCAAGCATTCCGGAAAGCCTTGATTTCCAGAAATACAATTTTGCATGTGTTCCGTATTTCACAACAGGAGGATATGTAACATATGCATACAACATATCGGCAGGCTCTGTAGTAAGATGGTACAGAGATTTCTTCGGGGATATGCTTAAAAAAGAAGCAAGTGATAAAGGTATGAGTGCATATGATTATTTCAATGAAGTATGTGCTGACAAGCCTACAGATATCATTGCCCTTCCGTTCCTGCAGGGTATGGGAGGAACTCCGGATGTCAATCCATATGCAACAGGAGCCTTTTTCGGGATAACAACTGCTACCCGTGTAGGAGATATATACCGCGCAATACTTGAAGGCGTGACATACGAGATGAGATATAATCAGGAGAAACTTGCCGAGAATAATGTCAGATTTGAGAAGCTTTATGCATGCGGAGGCGGCGCTAAATCAGCAAAGTGGCTGCAGATAAAAGCAGACATTCTCGGCTGTGATATCATACCGACAGGTTCGGATGAGACCGGAGCTATGGGCTCGGCTATACTGGGACTGGCAGCAGTCACAGGCAGAGACAAGTTTGAAATGGCAAAGCAATTTGCCGGTTATCGTGAAACGGTTCACCCGATTCCGGATAATGCTGCAATATACGATAAGAAGTATGAACAGTATAAGAAACTCAGAAAGGTATATGTAGAGGCTGTGTTATAAAAACCGGAATTATAATAAACAGATACCTGAACAAGTGAGTCCATATTATATGGAACCAGTAAAACCTGATAATAAGAAAGAGATATATGATATATGACATGGACAAAATAAAAGAGAAAATGGAATCAGACAGAGAACGGATCAGAGAGTGTATTATCAAGGACTGCAAGTGGAGAGTGGAAGCTCTGGATGTCATTATGGAAGAACTGAAAAAGGATCCAGATATCAGACATTACGAGATGCTTGAAAAACTTCCCGAAAGACCGAGAATATCCTGCAAACCAAAAGGCAGGAGAAGAAGATTCAAAGCAGGAAGACATTCGCGGATATTCAGCAGGCCATGGGATTTTTACAGTGAGGATTAAAGAAGGCGGGCTCAGACGAGCCTGCCTTCTTTGTATATTGCCTTAAAGTTTTCAAGTGATTCATCACAGACGATGAAGTCTGCCAGCTTGCCGGGGGTTATGCTGCCGAGCAAGTTGTCAAGACCTATGGATCTTGCTGGATTGATAGTTGCAGCATTGATAGCCACTGCTTTATCAATACCGAATTGTATAACATTGAGCAGGCACTGATGGACATTGGAAGCAGATCCTGCGATATGTCCGTCAGCAAGTTTTGCAATATTGTTTTTCAGCCGGCATTTCTGCCCGCCTATCATATATTCACCGTCAGGCATTCCTGCGCATCTCAGAGAATCGGATATGAGGCATATACGTTCCGGGAAAAGCTTAAATGCGAGGCGGATAACGCTTTCATGGACGTGCAATCCGTCACATATCAGTTCGGCCATCACATTGTCGCGTTCCGATGATGCCTCTATGACGCCCGGATTCCGATGATGTATAGTTGTCATTCCGTTGAAAAGATGTGTGAGATGAGAAGCACCGGCATCGAAGACTCTGGAAGCATCGTTGTATGTACCTGCAGTATGTGCAACAGATACCGTAGTGAACCTGCTGACCTTTTCCGTGAATTCAACGGCATGCTCAAGCTCCGGCGCGATATCAACAAGTCTGATAAGTCCACCGCAGTCATCATAAAGCTTTTTGAAACCTTCATAGTCGGGATTTTTCAGATATTCGGGATTCTGGGCTCCCTTCGCTTTTTCCGAGAAATAAGGACCTTCCATATGGATCCCGATAACCCTCGCACCATCGGATTCAGGATTATCAGCCAGTCGTTTTGCCGTTTCAAAAGCTTTGCCGAGAACGTCATAAGGAAGTGTAAGCGAAGTAGGGCAGAATGAAGTAACACCGTTCCTTAAATAAAACTTAGACATCATTTTCAAGCCGTCTAAATCTCCATCGGAAAAATCGGCTCCCGAATTGCCGTGAGTGTGTATATCAATGAGACCCGGGATGACATAAGCACCACTCAGATCAGTCGATGCATGATCTGACACGTTTCTGACTTCGACGAATTTTCCGCCTGAAACAGCAAATTCGCCGGGTACAAATTCTTTTCCGTTAAATACATTGGCATTTTTGAAAATCATTTTAACGACCTCTGCAGGTTTTACATTTCAGCAAGTGTTTTTTTCCAGCTTTCGATATATCCTTCAGCCTGTTCTTTTTCCGGAGCTTCGGCAAATACACGAAGCAGCGGTTCTGTTCCGGAAGGACGGCAGATTACGAATGAATCGTCGGGAAAATAAACTTTGCATCCGTCTATATAGTTGACTCTGTTGTATTTCTGCGAGAATACAGGAAGATGAATATCGGCAGCATCCTGATCTTTCTTTCCCTTTTCGAAGAGTTCAACAAGCTTTGCTTTCTGATGGTCAGACAGCGGAACGTTGTATTCAACCATGACTCTGTCACCGAATTTCTGCTTAAGTTCCCTGATCATGACACCCGGTGCTTTGCCGGTCTTGCATATCATTTCAATAAATAGCGCGGAAGCGTATATCGAATCCTTTCCGTGTATGTGACCGCGTACGGTCAGACCTCCGGATGATTCTCCGCCGAGTACAGCATCAACTTCATCGATTTTTGAAGAAATGTATTTGAATCCTACGGGTACTTCGTAGCACTTTTCACCGAGTCCTTCGGCTACACGGTCAAGAAGATGAGTAGTTGCAAGGTTTCTTACTACGGGACCTTTCCATCCTTTGAATTCATGCAGGTAGTAATACAGCAGCACGAGGATGTCATTTGCAGAAATGAAGGTACCGTCAGAATCAATGACACCGAGACGGTCTCCGTCACCGTCGATGCCCATACCCAGATCATAATGTCCCATGACAACCTGTTCTGCGAGAGGCTTGAGGGTCTCTGCTGTCGGCGCGGGCATCTGTCCTCCGAAATAAGCATCCTTGTTTGCATTGATCTGATCAACAGTGCATCTGGTTGTATAGAAGATTACGTTGAACGGATATGAAGAGGAACCGTGCATAGAATCAAAGAGGATACGCGGACCCTTGCTGCGGATGGCATCCACATCAAGTATTCCGATGATGTCATCGAGAAACTCATTGAACGGGTGCTCAAGGAATTCTATTTTTCCTGATGCACGCCCTTCTTCAAAATCAACGGTCCTGATATTTCCGAGAGAACAGCAGCGTCTTTCAAGATTTTCCGTTACGCTGACCGGAGCATCACGCCCTTCTTTAACGATGATTTTGATTCCGTTATAGTTTGCAGGGTTGTGCGAAGCTGTAACCTCGACACCGTAATTGTAATCATGTTTCTTGACGATGTGCATGATGAGAGGAGTAGGGACACTTCTGTGCATCGTGATTACCTTGATACCGTTTCCGGCAAGAACCTCTGCAAGCCAGTGTGCTGCATTTTCAGAGAGGAAACGGCGGTCATATCCTATGACGACAGGTGTGTTATCCTCATCTAATTCTATGATTCTTTCAGCCAGTGACTGACCTATCATCTGTATGTTGGACATCTGGAAATCACGTCCTATTTCTGCTCTCCATCCGCCTGTACCGAATTTGATCATAATTTACGCTCTTTCTGTCTGCCTTCGGAATAATCCGGGTGTAAACCTGTTATTTGTATTTTTTGATAATTTCCTGAATCTGATTCCATTTTGCTTCCATCTCCTCAACCATACGTATCTGTGTATGCGTACGTACCAGATTGTGTTCAGGATAAGCGGTCTTGTAATACACATCACCTTCGAGATAATCGGCAAGGAAGCGAAGTGCCTGTTCGTATGTGATGCCGAGTGCACCCATTGGAAGAGTCTCTATCTCGTGATCAGTAAGCTTGCCGTCACATCCTTCTATGAAACCTTTTGCAAATGCCTCAAAAAGAGCGAGATCGCAGTGCACTTTGTCGACATCCGGTTCATCTTCGAGGGCAGTGCAGGCACCTGTACGGATTGCATCGCCGAAGTCTGTCATGGCAAATCCGGGCATAACCGTATCCAGGTCTAGTACACAGATGGCTTCTCCTGTTTTGTCATCAATCAGAAGATTGTTGAGCTTTGTGTCGTTGTGAGTTACGCGGAGAGGAATCTCTCCCTTGTCGTAACTATCCATCGAATAATAAGCCAGGTCTTTGCGGTCGAGGATGAACTGTATTTCATCTTTACATTCAGCAACGCGTCCCGCTTTGTCTGCCTCAACTGTCCTGAGAAAGTTGTTGTATCTGGCTCTGGTGTCATGAAATCCCGGAATAGTGTAGTAAAGGGTATCGGCCGGATAATCGGACAGCTGACTCTGAAACTTTCCGAAAGCCAGACCTGTGATATAGAAGTCTTCCGGCTTTTCGACTATTTCGTGGCTGGAAGCACCGCTGATGAATTCGGTGATTCGCCAGTAGTCTTCGTTTTCATCAATCCAGAACATGCTTCCGCCTTTGGCATAGACGATGGAAAGCACTTCACGGTCAGGGTTTCCGCCGGCTTCGGCAACTTTCTTTTTCAGATGTTCGGTGATGCCTTTCATATTCTGCATGAGTTCATCCGGATGATGGAAGACATATTTGTTGATTTTCTGGAGAACATACTTTGAGGTCACACCATCATTTTCAAACTCAAGAAGAATCGTGTCGTTGATATGTCCGTTGCCGTAGTTCCCGTTATTTTTCAAGGTTCCTTTGAAACCGTAGAAATCTATTATTTTTCCGAGTTTTTCTTCAGTCATCATCATTCTCCGATCATTGGGATTTTCTTTACAGGCTGTTCGTCGCTGACGCCTATGAATCTCAGAATGTTCTTGCAGTATACATGATCCTTGAAATCCTCGACATCCTCGGTAATGAGTTTCTCATAAAGGGCATCGTCGCGTTTCTGCCATTCAAGAGCCCATGCTGTATTGTAGTTTGATGTATTGCTGTCAGTACCGAACATAAGATTGTATCTGAGATCGTACTCGCTCCACTCAAGCAGATGTGTGAATACTGTCTCACGGTACGGACGCGGGGTTCCGGGGGTAACGTCTATGAACATTTCGCAGCTCATCTCGGGACGGCGGAAATATGCGTTGTTGAATTTGCCGTATACAGCGATGCACTCGTCATACCATGGCCATGAAACATGAGCCAGACAGAATTTCAGTTTGGGAATCTCGATCATTGCCTCGAAATTTGCAGGCTTGTTGTTGTTTGCGGAATTATGTCCGTCCCAGCAGATACCGGAATGGAAGAGAACAGGCTTGTTGTTCTGAGCTGCTTTTTCGCAAACCTTCAGACAGCAGTCATCGGACGGTTTGTATAATGTACAGATCATCTTGAATCCGTATACTCCTGCATTAAGGGCCATGTCCATCTGGTCCAGTGCGTCGCTTTCAACGGGGTTCAGATAGTAAAACGGATAAAGGTTATCCTGTCCTTTGCAGGTATCGAGCAGGTCCTGAAGTCTTTTTTCAGGATCCCAGTCAGCGAATTTGATCGGGTCTACGGAAAAAATGACACCACCGTCAAGACCGGCCGCCTTGAGCCCTTTCATAAGGTTTGCCTGGTTCCCGGCCGGATTGAGGTTATAGTCTGCCCGCTCCAGTCCTGTGTGAATATGTCCGTCAAGTCTCATATGGGTTCTCCTTTATTATCATTGTTTATAAAAAACCTAAAACACCATTTTAATTATACTATTTCACTACTGGTTTTAACAAGAAAAATGATAAAATGATGCAAATAAATGGATATCCGGCAACCTTTATTGTATAATATGCTTATAAGTTTGCGCAGAATGCGCTGCAATTATTTAAGGAGGAAGTATTAATGAAAAAAGTTATAGCTCTTGCACTCGCAGCAGTTATGGTTTTATCACTTGCAGCATGCGGCGGATCGGCAGCACCTGCAGCCGGTTCAGGATCATCAGCACCCGCAGCTGAAGCATCAAAAGAGGATGCAGCACCTGCAGCTGAGCCTACAGGCGAGAAGATTACGGTTATCCTTCCGGCACATGAGATGGATACAGTAGGTCTTCATGAGCAGAGAACACGTAAGTTCGAAGAGGAGACAGGTATCCAGGTTGAACTTATCAACATGGGTTGGGATGATGTAGCAGACAAGCTTACAGCTGATCTGGTAGCAGGCGGAAATACTTATGATGTTATCGAGTTCGATAATGCATGGGTTCTTAAGTTCGCTCAGAACGACTGGCTCGAGCCGCTTGATGACTATGTATCCGATGAGCAGAGAAACGGTATGGTTCCGGGACTTATCGACAAGTTCTCAAATGACGGACATCTTTACGGAATCACATGGAACAACGATACACGTTTCTTTATGTACAACAAAGCAAAACTTGAGGCAGCAGGCATTGACAAGGTTCCGGAGACATGGGATGAGGTTAAGGCAGCTGACGAACTGCTCCGTGATTCAGGACAGATCCTGAACACCTATATCGATTCATACTGGCAGGGCCAGTCAGGCGGAAACGAGATCTACTGGCTTGTATCATCATTCGGCGGAAAGCTTATCGATGACAACGGCAACCCTGTAATGGGCGAGGATCCGAAGACAGCAGAAGCTTATCAGTTCGTAGTTGACGGACTTGAGTCAGGTCTTATCGATCCGGCTTCTCTTACAGCAGATTATGAGAATGCTGCAAACGTATTCTATATGGGCGATACAGCTCTTATGATGCAGGCATGGCCGGGCGTATATGCAGCAGCAAATGATCCGGAGACATCAAGCATTGTAGATGAGATAGCAGTCGGAGATTCAGCTCCGCATGCAGACGGAGAGGACTTCATGGTTCTTACACTTCCGGAGGCTATGGCTATCCCGAAGACATCAGAGCACAAGGATGCAGCCTGGAAGTATATCGAGTACATGTCATCACATGACTTTGATAAAGAGCGTTGTGCAACTATCGGATCACTTCCTGTATGGACAGATCTTTACTCAGATCCTGATCTTCTTGAACTCTATCCGTACTGGGAGCAGTTCGCAAATCAGATTACTCATTCAAAAGGTCTTCCGGATCTCCTTTGGTATGATGAGTACTGCAACATCCTTACTGTAGAAAGCCAGAAGATCTTCCTCGGCGAAGTCGGAGTAGAAGAAGGCCTTAAGGAAATGCAGAAACAGTGCGAAGAGGTTCAGGCACAGTACTAAGTGAGACCTTACCGAACCCGAGCCGCAGGCGAGGTGTGAGGTTAGTTCGAACTTACACAGCGAAAACTTGATGAGAACGAGCGAGTGTTTCTGAGCGAAGTTCGAATATAGTTGGAGTCGTGAAAGTGGATTGAGACCTTACCGAACCCGAGCCGCAGGCGAGGAGTGAGGTTGGCAGACTATAATAATTTGTCCGGGACGGGCCTATACCCGCCCCGGATTTTGGGAGTAAATATGGAAACAAAAAAGACCCCTAAACTTCATAAAGGCAATCCGTCCAACGGCGGGAAACTGCCTGTAGCTCTCATTACTCCGAGTATGATCATCATTTTCGGAGTACTGATTTTTCCTATCGTTTATTCGTTTATTCTGAGTTTTAACAATCTGGTCATCAAGGACAACTCCCTGGAGTGGGTAGGTCTGAAGAACTATATCGATATGTTCAAGGACCAGACCTGGCGCGATTCGGTAAAACAGACGCTGATTTTTACGATCATCTCTGTTTTCTGTGAGATCGTCTTCGGTGTAGCGATAGCATTGGTTCTCAATAAAGAATTCAAAGGCAGAGGCTTTGTAAGAGGTATCATGATACTTCCGTGGGCTTTGCCGGGTGTAGTCAATGCTATCATGTGGAAATGGATATTCAACGCCAACTACGGTGCTTTCAATGCCCTCATGTTACAGATCGGAATCATAGACAAGTATCAGGCCTGGCTGGCAACCCCCAGGTCGGCTTTCATCTGTGTACTGGTGGCAAATATATGGAAGGAGACTCCTTATGTAGTTCTCCTTACGATAGCGGCTCTGGCCAATATAGACAAAGGTCTTTATGAGGCGGCATCTATTGACGGTGCTAACGGATGGAAAGCATTCTGGACCATTACGCTTCCTCTTATCAAGCCGGTTCTTCTTATACTTTTGATCACAAAGACAATATGGGCGCTTCAGACATACGATCTTGTATATCTGATGACAGCAGGCGGACCTATGGGTTCAACCGAATTCATCACGTTCCTGATTCAGAAGACATCGTTCAAGTATCTGAAGTGGGGCTATGGTTCTGCTATGGCATTTACGCTTTCTATCATATGCTTCATCATGACGATCATCTATATCAGGGTATTCATGGGCAATGACGGAACAAAGAAATCCTTCGGATTCGGTAAGAAGAAAGGAGGCAACCAATGAGCAGAAAAGCTAAAAAGAAACTCGGAAGAGTAGTCCTTTATATATTAGTTATTCTGATAGTCATCATTACGGTAGCTCCTTTTGCATGGATGGTTATCTCGTCACTTTCGACAAAACAGGAACTTCTGCAGAGACCGCTTCACTGGATTCCGCAGAATCCGACACTGGATAACTACAAAGCCATGCTTGCGGGAACCAGCGGCAAGACTACGGATGCCGCATCACAGTTCCTGTCATCATTTAAGAACAGCCTTGAGGTTACAGCTATTGTTACGGTGATTTCACTGGCAGTCGGACTTATCGCAGCATATTCGTTTTCGAGATTCAGATTCAGAGGACATGATACGCTGATGAATTCCATACTGTTCACGCAGATGATTCCGGCAGTTGCAATCATTATCCCTATGTATTCGATATTGACGAATATGGGACTTATAAATACCAAAGCAGGACTGGTCATCACATATCTGAGCTTCGTGCTTCCGTATATGATATGGCTGATGAAGGGATATATAGACGGAATCCCGATCGATCTGGAGGAGGCCGCTATGGTGGACGGATGTTCCAGACTGAGAGCTTTCTTTATCATCGTGCTTCCGGTTGCGGCAACAGGTCTTGCGGCAACGGTTATATTTGCTTTCATACTTTCATGGAATGAGTTCTTCTTTGCACTGAACTTTACTTCTACAGCTGCGTCCAAGACGCTGCCGGTGCTGCTGACAGATTTTTCAAGTAAGTTCGGAGCAAATTATATACTGGCTTGTACTGCAGGTGTGCTTGCATCACTGCCTCCGGTACTTATAGCTTTGATATTCCAGAGATTCATCATTTCAGGACTTTCACAGGGTGCTGTAAAGGGTTAATGGGTATAATATTCGATATAAAAGAATTTTCGGTGCATGACGGGCCGGGCGTGCGGCAGACGGTATTCCTGAAGGGATGTCCGCTGCGCTGTGCCTGGTGTCATAATCCGGAAGGACAACAGATGCAGCCACAGCTACTGATACGCAGACATGAATGCGCAGGATGCCATAGATGCTCGCAGGTATGTGAACATATGACAGAAGAAGAAAAGCTGGAGGGAAGCATCATAGCGCGGGCATGTGTCGTGTGCGGAAAGTGCATGAATACATGCCCTGATTATTTACGCCGGATTTGCGGTGAAGAACTGAGTGCGCAGGAACTGGCTGCAAGGATCAGGAAAAATGCTGACGAGTATGCCATGATGCATGGAGGAGTGACTTTTTCCGGCGGAGAGCCGCTCATGCAGAGTGAATTCCTGATTGAGACTATGAAACTGATTCCGGATGTTCATAAGGTTATAGAGACAAGCGGGTATGCCTCGCCGGAGGTTTTCAGAGAAGTATTCGATACAGCGGATCTTACGATGTGCGATATAAAACTGATAGATGGAGAACTTCATCGAAGATATACCGGAGTTGATAATGACTGTATCCTGCAGAATATCGAATACATGAAAAAAAGCGGAAAGGGATTTATAATCAGGATCCCGCTGATTCCGGGAATCACCGATACGGAAGAGAACCTGGCATCGGCGAGAGATTTTCTGTCCGATGCAAAAAATCTGATACGTATAGAATACCTGCCGTATAATACCATGGCAGGGGCCAAGTATGAGTGGGTCGGAAGAGAGTACGAACTGAGACGGAGAAAACAATGACAGACAGAATTCGGAAAATGAAAGAGTATTTCGTAAGTGAAAAAGGACATCACACGTTCAGGTGTGAGCCGGAAGATATTTATGCGCTTACGGAAACATTTGCAGAGAATGATGTTCCGGATACGGACCGGGCCGTAATGCGTGCGAGATACATCCTGGACAATGAAACTCCGGTGGTTTTTGATGATGAGAAAATCACTCTGATGAGGACGATACCATTTACACCCGCGGTTTTTACAGAGGATGAGATGGCGGAACTTCAGAAAAACTTCTGGGTTCATGAGTCAGGTGACTTCAACAATTTTGCTCCGGATTACGGTATGGTCCTTTCCAAAGGATTTGACACGCTGCTTGAGGAAATCGATGAGAGCCTGAAGCTTTATGCGGATGATGAAGAAAAAAAGACTGATCTGAATGCGATGAAAGAAATGATTCTGTCACTGTCTGAGCTGTGCGGCAGATATCAGGTGAAGGCTGAACTTGAGGGTAACAGCGTAGTTGCCGGGACTTTGAAAAAAGTTCCGGCACATCCGGCACAGTCCTTACTTGAAGCACTTCAGTTCGTTCGTATCCTGAACTACGGAATGTGGGCGGCCAATAATTATCAGTGTTCGCTGGGGCGGCTGGATCAGACATTGCATCCGTATTATAAAAATGATATCGGCAGCGGGAAGATCACGAATGACGAAGCCCTGGAACTGATCGAGGAATTCTTTTTGAGTCTTAACAGAGATTCGGATTTCTATGACGGAGTCCAGCAGGGTGATAACGGTCAGACACTGGTTATAGGAGGCCGTAATCAGGACGGAAGAGATGCTTATAACGAATTGAGTGATATTATGCTTCAGGCATGTCTGGAACTTAAGCTTATCGACCCGAAGCTCAACTTAAGATGTGATAAAAACACTCCGTTTGAACGTCTGGTCAGATGTACGGAGCTTACAAAAGCCGGCATCGGTTTTCCTCAGTATCTTAATGACGATGTTATAATCCCTGCACTGCTGCGCTGGGGTTATGATCCGGATGATGCGTATGAATATTGTGCCGCAGCCTGCTGGGAGCCGATTATTCCGGGGTGCGGAACTGACCTTGTGAATGCCGACGGTATGAATTATCCGGAGGCTGTCCTTAAGGTTGTGAGACATATTGATGATTATCCTGATGCTGTTCTATTTGAAAATGCCTGCTATGAGAGCGTGAAAGAAGAAGCACGCAGGATGATGGATAAATATCATAATCTGTATGTGATTCCGTCGCCTATGGCATCCTTCATGATGCGCGGATGCATAAAAGAAGGACGTGACTGTGCGAAGGGCTGTAAATACAGTAATGTAGGATTCCACGGAGTCGGCATATCCGTTGCGGCAGATTCCATGGAAGCTGTGAAAGAATTATATTATGAGAAAAAAACGGTCAGTGCCGAAAGACTGAAAGCAGGCCTGAAGAGTGATTTTGCCGATGATATTGAACTCAAAAACATGCTGCTTCATACCACGAAAAAGATGGGCAATGACGAGGACGGACCGGACAGATATGCAGGCGGACTTATGTCGGCATTTGCTGATGAACTTGAAGGAAAGAAGCCGGACCGCGGATTCTGCTACAGAAACGGAACTGCATCGGCGATGTATTATATCTGGTACGGAGAGAAATGTCCTGCAACCCCCGACGGAAGAAGAGCAAATGAAGCCTTTCCCGCCAATTACTCACCCAGTCTGTGTGCACATGCAAAGGGACCGATATCGGTAATCAAGTCTTTTACAAAGCAGGATATGATAAGAAGTGCCAACGGCGGTCCGCTGACACTGGAAATACACAATTCGGTTTTTGCATCCGATGGGAATGTAGAGAAGGTCGCTGAGCTGGTAAAGCTGTTTATCGTAAGAGGCGGGCATGAACTACAGATAAATGCAGTCAACCGCGATGATATGATAGATGCACAGAAACATCCGGAAAGACACAAGGGCATGATAGTAAGAGTCTGGGGATGGTCAGGGTATTTTGTCGAACTGGAGAAGGAGTATCAGGATCAAATCATAAAGAGGGCGGAATTTTGTGTGTGAGCAGAAAATAGAAAACTTTTCACAAAAAACATTGCGTAAGCGACAGCTTTTTTGGTAAAATTAAAAAAATAAACTTGCGCGAAGCACTCCACAGCAATGCTTCGCAGCATTTAAGGAAAAGGAGGAATAATATCCGCGAGGCTCGCGGTGCGGCATTGTGGAGACATGCCGTAATGCATTTGCCATGCCCGGCATTTGCGAGAACGTGACTGAGGATTCATCACGGTCAGAGTCAGTTTTATGGCAGAAGTAAGATTAGTCAACATTAAGAAAGTTTACCCGCAGGATGCTTCAGAGAAGAAGAAAGCAAAAAAGGCAAAGAATGCAGGCGAAGAAGAGAAGAAAGTTAATCTTCAGGTTACCGAAGAAGGTGTCGTAGCAGTACAGGAATTCAATCTTGATATTGCAGACAAGGAATTCATCGTTCTCGTAGGACCTTCAGGCTGCGGTAAGTCCACAACACTCCGTATGATCGCCGGACTTGAGGAGATTTCGGGAGGGGAGCTTTATATTGACGGAAAGGTTGTCAATGATGTAGCTCCTAAGGACAGAGATATCGCAATGGTATTCCAGAATTATGCTCTGTATCCGCATATGACAGTATATGAGAACATGGCATTCTCTCTTAAGCTTAAGAAGACTCCAAAGGATGAAATCGACAAGAAGGTTCGTGAGGCAGCAGAGATCCTTGACATAACACAGTATCTTGACAGAAAGCCGAAGGCTCTTTCAGGCGGACAGAGACAGCGTGTTGCCATCGGACGTGCAATCGTACGTAACCCGAAGATTCTTCTTATGGACGAGCCGCTTTCAAACCTGGATGCAAAACTGCGTAACCAGATGAGAGCTGAGATCATCAAGCTCCGTGAAAAGATAAATACTACATTCGTATATGTAACACATGATCAGGTTGAGGCTATGACACTCGGTGACAGAATCGTCATCATGAGAGACGGTTTCATCCAGCAGATCGGAACCCCGCAGGAAGTATTCAATCATCCGAACAATCTGTTTGTTGCGGGATTCATCGGAACTCCGCAGATGAACTTCTTTGAGGCTAAGCTTACAAAGAAGGATGACAAATATGTTGTTACAGTACAGGGTAAGGACTTTGAACTTCCGGCAGACAAACAGGAGGCAGCAAAGAAACTGGATAAGGTTCCCGAGGATATTGTACTTGGAATCAGACCTGTGCATGTATCACTTGCAGCAGATGGTATCCCTGCAACAGTAGACGTATCAGAGCTCATGGGTTCAGAGCTTCATCTGCATGTTAATTCAGACGGCAAGGATGTAGTCATCGTAGTTCCGACAACGGATATCGATGTTGATGCCATCCATGGAAAACATGCGGAAGTACATTACACATTCCGTCCGGAACTTATGCATATATTTGATAAAGAAACAGAGAAGAATCTGTTCTGATCAAACAGATAATAAATCGTATATTATATTTATATATGTACCCCGTTTGCAGGTTTTACTTCGGTAAACGGGGTACTTTTTATCTGATAGGAAAGTGCGCCCATAAGATAAAAACACTCCGGAGGATGCGCACTTGCGCAAAAGTAAATTGATATGCAATGCGAGGCTGAAGGTCTGATGGATATCTTTTACTAAATAAGAAAGTGAGTATCTTGTGTTTGATTTATTAATAAGAAAAAGAATACTGGCAATCTTAGTATTGGTATCAATGTCTTTGCTGACATTATCAGGATGCAATAATAAGGTTTCAAAGAGTAAAGAGGATTCTATGGAAAAATTAAAATGGTGGCAGCAGGTCATAGTATACGAAGCATATCCTAGCAGCTTTAAGGACACCGATGGAGACGGATGCGGAGATATTAAGGGACTTATCTCCGAACTGGATTATCTTCAGTCACTGGGCGTTGGTGCTATATGGCTGACACCTGTGTTCGAATCACCTATGGGCGATAATGGATATGATGTTGCGGATTATTACAACATCAATCCGCGATTCGGCACAATGGATGATATGGATCTTCTGATTAAAGAAGCCGGGAAGCGGGACATACGTATAGTAATGGATCTCGTTTTTAATCATACCTCTGACCAGTGCGAGTGGTTCCTTGAATCCAAGGCGAGCAAGGACAATCCTAAGAGTGACTGGTATATCTGGAGTGATCCCAAAGAAGATGGCAGTGCTCCAAATAACTGGCGCGGAATCTTCGGCGGTTCCGCATGGACATGAAAAAGGCTCAAAGCTTCTGGGAACAATGCTGATGACCTTAAGGGGCACACCATTCATGTACGAGGGAGAAGAAATCGGAATGACCAATGTCAACCGTGCTTCTATAGATGAGTATGATGACATTTCATCACATAATCAATACCGGATGGCTCTGAATAATGGTCTGTCCGAAGAAGATGCAATGAAATGTGTACGCAGGTTCAGCAGGGACAATGCCCGTTCTCCTATGCAATGGAATACCGCGGAGAATGCCGGTTTTACATCCGGAACCCCATGGCTTGCGGTAAACGATAATTTTAATACGATAAATGTTGCCACCGAATTAAATGATGACAACTCTGTTTTAAGTTGGTATCAGCGTTTAAATAAGCTCAGAAAAGATAATCCCGTTCTGATTGACGGAGACTACCGGGAATTGATTCCTGAGAGCGAAGAAATCTTTGCTTACACCAGATCAGATGCGAATGGCTGCGCGACTATTCTTCTCAACTTTACAGAAAACGAAGTAAGCTATGACAGCAATCTCATAAAAGGTGCAAAGCTGCTTATTTCTACAGAAGAGGATTCTGAATCCGGCATCTTAAAGCCATATGAGGCTGTATGCTACTATAAAACAAACTAGTTATAAATATGATTTTTACGATGATTTCTGCCCTTAAGAGTAGTGAAAATTCAATTGCAACAGATTCATTGTTGACTCATTCAACCTGATATTTTATAATAATTGTAGAAAAAGAGGCGTAAATTATGAATTTATTTGGCTATTATAACGGAAAATACGGAGACATCGAGGCATTGACAGTTCCGTTTCAGAACAGGGCACTATATTTTGGAGATGGATGCTATGATGCCTCTTTTATTGTAGAAGGGCGTGTGCTTTTTATTCAGGATCATATTGACAGATTTTTCAACAGTATGGCAGCAATAAAAATCAGGCCGGATTTTTCCAAGGAAGATCTGAAAGAACTTATTGAGGAATGCGCACGCAGATCGGGGACAGCGTATGGTCTTATGTACTGGCAGTGCGACAGAGGAACAGCTCCGCGCCAGCATTGCTTTCCTCCCGAATCTGTCAAACCGGATCTTCTGATTTCAGTAAATGAAAAAGACGGGATGCCTGATGTTGTAAGTCCCGGCACTGCCATAACATTTGAGGACAAAAGAGGTTTTTACTGTAATATAAAAACACTGAATCTGCTGCCAAATGTTCTGGCAAACCAGGCAGCAAAGGAGGCAAATGTATCAGAAGCGATATTTGTGCGTCCTGACGGGACGGTGACTGAAGGAAGTCACACGAATGTCTGTATTATTAAGAACAGGAAGCTGATCACTCATGAAGACGGTGAAATGGTGCTTCCGGGAATAACCAGGAAATATATTATGAAGCTTGCGCGGGAAGCTTCTGTGGATGTTGAAGAACGGAGCTTTTCAAAGAAGGAACTTATGGAGGCCGATGAGATATTTATCACCGGTTCAAGTACATTTACAAAACGTATAATGTCGGTTGACGGGATACCTGTGGGAATGAAGGATGATGAGGCATATGCTATGATTTCCGGCACATATATGAAACTGTGCAAAACCGGACATGAGTCCGGATAATAATTTTATAAATTAAAGGAGGTAGTATGAGCGATAACGCACCAAAGAAAAAAGGGATATTGCAGGCATATCTGAATGTCAATGTACTTTATAAGATTCTGATAGGTCTAATTGTAGGAGCCATTGCAGGTGTTATACTTGCTGCAAGCGGAGTCACTTCACTCCCGGCATGGATAAGTATGTTCGGAACAATATTTACCAGACTTCTCAAAATGATTATTATCCCGATAATTGTTGGTTCTCTGGTAGTAGGCGCATCATCGGTTTCACCTGCAAATGTCGGAAAAGTCGGTATTAGAGTTATCATTATTTATCTGATCACATCTGCACTCGGAGTAATTATCGGTCTTTTAATGGCCAATATTTTCCAGCCGCATGCGGATCTCGCGGCCGTTACGGAACTTGCGGCCGAGGCTGAAGGAAAAATAGCAGAAACCAATGTATGGCAGGTTATTGCGGAAATCGTTCCCACAAGCGTGCTTTCATCTCTCGTTAATGAGTCAGTACTTCAGGTTATCTTCTTCTCACTTCTTTTCGGTATCTGTCTGTCATATTTAAAGGCATCCAAGGACGAGAGACTCCACACTATCGCAACAGTTACTTACAATGTGTTTGACTGTCTTACGGAAGTAATGATGATGATAGTAAGAGGAATCATGCAATATGCACCTATAGGTGTTGCGGTTCTTATCTGTGAGGTATTTGCCAAGAATGGTGCAAAGGTGGCGGGTGCGCTCGTTATGGTAGTTGTAGCGTGCTTCGTCGGTTATGCTATTCATATCATTCTGGTATACGGTGGAATCCTGAAGCTCGGAAAGATAAAGATTTCCACATTCTTCAAGGAGGCAAGGACACCATTTATTACAGCTTTTGTTACACGTTCTTCAAACGGAACGCTTCCTACATCCATGACTGCCGCCGAAAACCTCGGTATTGACAAGGAAGTATATGCATTTTCACTTCCGCTTGGAGCAACTATCAATATGGATGGTACGGCTATATATCAGGGTGTCTGTACGTTCTTCCTGGTTATGTCAACATTCGGACGCGGACTTACCATAGGAGAAATGAGTATGATAGTACTGCTTGCAACGCTCGCATCCATCGGAACTGCAGGAGTACCGGGAGCCGGAGCTATAATGCTGGCAATGGTAATGCAGGGAATAAATCTTCCGATTGAAGCAGGATCGGTGCTTGCGGGAGCTTATGCTATGATTCTTGGAATCGATGCTATTCTTGATATGGGACGTACAGCTCTCAATGTTACAGGAGATTTGACATGTACAACATATGTAGCAAAGAAGCTGGGATTCCTCAGAGAGGATTCTGTCCTTAAGCAATAAGAGGCTGTACAACCATAATTTTCAGATAACGGTATGATCAATGGAAAAGCATAGTTTGACCGGAAGACTTCAGGAACTCGGTATATACAATGATTTTTATATGAGAAGAGAACTGAAACCTTTGGCTTCGGTTCTCAAAGACAGTGAACAGATCAACTGTATAATAACTGGAGTTAACGAAGGAAACAGAAAACTGGTCGCGATAACAGACCAACGTGTTATCATCATTTTCTCCGGAGCTCTTGCCTCCGGAGAAATAAAGGTAATAAACGCAAATGCAGTGGCTTCATATGGCTTTACAAAGAAGCTGCTGCAGTCATCCGCAGTTATCAGGACCTCAAAAGAAGAGTTCTGTTTTACCGGAACACAGAGAAGCCTGTGTGATTTATTCAATTGGGCTATGGAAAAAATAATATCGAATAAAGGAAAATAATAAACATCATTGCATACGTCATAATATCTGGCAGATAGAAAAGCCTCTAAAAAAGGCTTTTCTGATTTTTACTATGAATTGACGCGGTAAATCCCCTGGGAACGGCACGAAAACAGAGACATCAGTAGTACCGCAAATAAAAACAGAGGAGGAAATCAATGACGAAATGGAAGGAGCTTCTGCAAAACAGTATCAGGGATGCCGCATCTCTGAAGAAGGTGCTTGATCTTACCGAAGAGGAAGTAAAGAGTATCCAGGCGATTGCCGATGATTACCCTATGTGCGTGAATCCGTATTATTTGAGTCTTATCGACCCGAAGGATCCGGATGATGCGATCCGGAGAATGAGTATTCCTGATGCAATCGAGTTTACATCCGGAGGAAGTGCCGATACCAGCGGTGAGTCCGGTAATACAGTCATTCGCGGGATGCAGCACAAATACAGGCAGACGGCACTGATACTTTCAACCAATCAGTGTGCCATGTACTGCAGGCACTGCTTCAGGAAAAGGATGGCAGGCAAAGCCGGACAGGACGAAACGGCAGTAGATATAAATGCAATGGCAGAGTATGTTGCTGCACATCCTGAAATCAATAATGTCCTTATTTCAGGCGGTGATGCTTTTCTTAACAGCAATGAAACAATCCGCAGATATCTTGACGTTTTTTCAGAAGTGCCGAGTCTTCAATATATACGGTTCGGAACACGAACACCGGTCGTTCTGCCGCAGAGGATTACGGAAGACGGGGAACTTGCAGGAATACTTCGTGAGTATGGAAGGAAGATTCAGCTTGTAATAGTAACTCAGTTCAATCATCCAAAAGAGCTCACTGATGAGGCAAAATGTGCTGTAAATATACTCCATGAGAATGGCTGTGTGATAAGAAATCAGACAGTGCTTCTAAAAGGGGTTAATGATGATGAACATACACTGGCTGATCTGATGAACGGGCTGGTTGCAGCAGGAGTTATTCCATATTATCTTTTTCAGTGCCGGCCCGCTGCCGGAGTAAAAAATCAGTTCCAGGTTCCTTTGATCAGGGCTGTGGATATTGTTGACAGTGCGAAAATGCATATGAGCGGTCAGGCCAAAGGCTTCCGGTATGTCATGTCACATCCGACGGGAAAGATAGAGATACTCGGGAAAACCGGACACGGAATTCTCTTTAAATATCATCAGGCCAAGCATGACGATAATCACGCACGATATGTCGTAAAAAATCTGGGGCCGGATGACTGCTGGCTGGATGAGTCGGAGATTACTTCGAGTGTATAGGAAATCAAAACCCGAAGACGGAGGGAGTATATTAGACATAAATAGCAAAAAACGCTGCGGCAAAGCGCAGCGTTTTTTACTTTGTATTCAGCTTCCGAGCGGGACAATCTTATCGTTGTATATCTTCCTGAAGAGGAAAATATTAACTATCGTGGAAATGGCTTCCGCAATCGGAAATGCCCACCAGGTTGCATTGACACCGAATAGTTTCCCGAGGATGAATGCTGCAGGCAGGATGATGACAAGCTGTCTCAGTATCGACACGATAAGTGCATAAACTCCGTTGCCCAAAGCCTGATAGGTGGAAAGGATTACGATGTTGAAACCGGCAAATATGAAATGATATGAGATAATTGCAAGGGCCACCGATCCGAGTTCAAGAAGTTCTCCTTCGGCATTGAACAGTCGCATGAACCATCCCGGGAACAGATTGAACAAAAGGGTTCCGAAGGCCATGATGGCTGTTGCAGCAATTACCGCATACTTCATCGTGCTCGTGATACGGTCTTTTTTTCTTGCGCCGTAGTTATAGGCGATGATAGGTACCATACCGTTGTTCATACCGAAGATGGGCATGAATATGAAGCTCTGAAGCTTGAAATAGATACCGTAAACCGTTACAGCCGCTTCCGAATAAGCTATCAGAATCGAGTTCATGAGGTAAGTTGTGACTGAGGTGATTGCCTGCATAAAAAATGAAGGAACGCCGACTGACAGTACCTGCTTGATTACGGTACCCTGAGGTCTGAATTTCTTCCATATGACAGAAACGTCACGGTTCTTTGTGATGTTGAATATAACGGCCATTATCATTGCAAAGAACTGACCGGCCACAGTCGCGATAGCGGCACCCTTGATCCCCATTGCAGGGAAACCGCAGAGACCGAAGATAAGTATAGGATCGAATATACAGTTGAATATAGCGCCGCAGCACTGGCCTATCATGTTGTATATCGTATTACCGGTAGCCTGAAGTACGCGCTCGAAAATCACTTCAAGAATGAATCCGACCGAGAAGGTACAGACTATGGACAGATAAGTCATGCCGTATTCGATGATGACAGGATTGGAAGTCTGTGTAGAAAAAAACCACTTTGTTCCGAAAAGTCCGAAAAGGAAAAAAACGACGGCACCGCAGAGTTCGATGAATATTCCGTTGTAGCATGCATCCTGAGCACGCTGGCGGTTTCCTTCCCCAAGTGAGCGGGAAAGCAGAGCTGCCATTCCTACAGCTATACCGACGGCAAAAGAAATCATAAGTGACTGAACCGGAAAAGCAAGACTTGTAGCAGCCAGTGCCTGTTCATCTATTCTTGATACGAAAATGCTGTCAACTATATTGTAAAGAGCCTGAACGAGCATTGAGATACACAACGGTGCACTCATTGAGAACAACAGTTTTCCTGTCGGCTCGGTTCCCATTCTGTCAGCACTTATGACCTTTGGTTTCATCTGACAAGTCCCTCATCTTTCATTGTATCATATACCGCTTTGACGCATTCCCTGCAGGTTTCCTCCGTATCGGCTTCGACCATGATACGTATCACAGGTTCTGTACCCGAAGGCCTCAGCAGTATTCTGCCGCAATCTCCGAGGCGGGATTCGATATTCCTGACAGCAGCGGCGACTGCTTCATTGTTTATAACAGCATCCTTGCTTTCCACAGGAACATTTTTAAGTACCTGCGGGTATTTGTGTATTTCGTCCGCCAGTTTCGAAAGAGGCAGCTTTTTGCTCATGATGACTTCCATGATTTTAAGCGCGGTCACGATTCCGTCTCCCGTATTGGCATGCTTTGAAAAGATGATGTGTCCGCTCTGTTCGCCGCCAAGACAATTGCCGTTTCTCTGCATATTCTCATAGACATATTTGTCTCCCACGGCAGTTTTCTCGTAACTGATGCCTTCACGGTCAAATGCTTTATAGAGTCCGAAATTGCTCATTATAGTAGTGACAACTGTAGTATTGTACAGCTGACCTTTTTCTTTCATGTATTTACCGCATATGAAAAGTATCTTATCACCGTCAACGACCTCACCGTGCTCATCTACGGCAATACATCTGTCGGCATCACCGTCAAATGCGAATCCAAGGTCACAGCTGTTTTGCGTGACGTACCAGCAGAGCTTCTCAATATGTGTCGAACCACAGTCGCGGTTGATATTGGTTCCGTCGGGATCGGCATTTATTACATGAGTCTGAGCACCGAGAGCATCGAATACGGATTTGGCAATTGCGGATGCCGAACCGTTTGAGCAGTCCAGAGCAATTTTCTTTCCTTTGAAGCTGTGTGTCGCAAGGCTGATGAGATAACCGATATAGCGGTTGCGTCCTGCATCATAGGAAATAGCCTGACCGATATTCTCCCGGGTGGCCTTGGGAAGATCAACCGGATTATCGATATAAGCTTCTATTTTTTCTATGACGGACTCCTCAAGCTTTTCACCGTTTCCGTTGACGATTTTGATTCCGTTGTCATAGTATGGATTATGACTTGCGGAAATCATGATTCCGCAGTCGAAATCATCTGCACGGACCATATAGCTGACAGACGGAGTTGTTGTTACATGCAGCAGGTAAACATCCGCACCGCTGGTAACCAGACCCGAACAGAGAGCATCCTCGAGCATATAGCTCGAGCGTCTCGGGTCCTTTCCGATGACTATTCTGCATTTTTCGGGTTCTTTCGGATCCTGTCCGTAATACCACCCTAAGAAACGCCCGATTTTAAATGCTTCCTCGGCGCCGAGATCTACATTGATCTCGCCCCGGAATCCATCTGTACCGAAATATTTGCCCATGTGAAACTCCTCCCTTTTTGATTACGTATTTGCGCATTTACCCAAAACCTTTCTTATTGTAAGTAATTAAAAATTTTAAGTCAATGTAAAACACCACCAAAAATAAATACTGTTCGAATAAGAATTTCTCACAACCGGAACCGGCTTTATGTTATAATATCTCACTATGAGAGTATATTTTGACAATGCAGCCACTACGGCGGCGAGCGAGGGAGTAGCCCGGATAGTTGAGAAAACGATGAGAGAGGATTACGGCAATCCTTCATCAAAGCATATCATGGGGGTTGAGGCAGAACGGTATTTGAGAGAAGCGTCCGAAATCATCGCCTCAACGTTGAAATGTAAAGAAAAGGAAATTCTCTTTACCTCGGGAGGTACAGAGTCCAACAATACAGCTCTTATAGGCTGTGCTCTGGCCAATCAGAGAGCGGGGAAGCACATCATTACCACAGGTATCGAACACGCTTCGGTTTATGAGCCGCTGCTGTTTCTGGAGAGCCTGGGGTTTGAAATCACGGCACTGCCGGTTGATGAAACGGGACATGTGAAGCTTGATGAATTAAAAAAGAGCCTGCGTCCGGATACGATACTGGTGTCGACTATGATGGTCAACAATGAGATCGGGGCCATCGAGCCTGTAGAAGAAATGTCAAAAATAATCAAGGGGTATAACAGCGGCATACTTTACCACGTGGATGCTATTCAGGCATACGGTAAGCTGCGGATTTATCCGAAACGGCTGGGTATAGATATGCTGAGCGTATCAGGTCATAAAATCCACGGACCAAAGGGCATCGGTTTTCTGTATATCGATGAGAAAGTCAAAATCAAACCCATTATGTACGGCGGAGGCCAGCAGCGGGGGCTCAGAAGCGGTACGATCAATGTTCCCGGTATCGCAGGACTTGGTCAGGCGGCAAAAGAAGCTTATGATAATTTCGAAGAGCGCATCGCATATGTAACATCGATCAAGGACATGTTAATTGACGGTGCATCGCAGATGGACGGAGTAACAGTCAGTTCATTAAAGGGAAATGCAGGCGCACCCCACATTGTCAGCATAAGCGTAGAAGGGGTTAAATCAGAAGTATTACTGCATGCTCTTGAAGACAAAGGCATATGTGTGTCGAGCGGGTCTGCCTGCTCAACCCATCATCCGGGTATCTCCGGAACCCTGAAGGGCATAGGGCTCAGAGAAAGCCTGCTGGATTCAACCATAAGAGTTTCGCTGTGCGAGCTGAATACAAAAGAAGAGGCGGAGTATTTCCTTGCAGCAATGGAAGAACTGATTCCTCAGTTAAGGAGATTTACGAGAAAATGAAATTTAAAAGTTTTTTGATCAAATACGGAGAGATAGGTTGCAAGGGCAAGAACAGATTCATGTTCGAGGATGCGCTTATCAAGCAGCTGAGACTGGCTATGGAAACTGTTGAAGGACAGTTCAGAGTAAGTAAAGAGCGCGGAAGAATATACGTTGATGCAGAGAGTGATTATGATTATGATGACGCTGTGGCAGCTATAAAGACGGTGTTTGGCGTTCACAGCTTTTCACCGATGGTCAGGGTGGAAGAAAAGTCGATGGATGCCATCAATAAAGCCGTAGTCGAGTATATAGATACCGTATACGAAGATAAAAATTTCTCATTCAAGGTAGATACCAGACGCGCCGACAAGGATTTTCCGGGAACATCAGAGACCATCAACTGCGATCTCGGGGGACTCATACTGGATACATTTCCGGAAACACATGTTGATGTGCATAAACCTGAGGTAATGCTCAAGGTCGAGATACGAAACAATATCAATATTTATTCTATCGAGATTCCGGGTCCGGGAGGGATGCCGGTAGGAACAAACGGAAAAGCAATGCTTCTTCTTTCCGGCGGAATAGATTCCCCTGTGGCAGGCTATATGATCGCAAAACGCGGTGTTAAAATCGAGGCTGTTTATTTCCATGCACCGCCATACACCAGCGAAAGGGCAAAGCAGAAGGTCATAGATCTGGCAACCAAGGTTGCCAGGTATTCGGGACCGATCAATCTGCATATCGTCAATTTTACCGATATACAGATGCTTATATATGAGAAATGCCCTCACGAGGAACTGACTATCATCATGAGAAGATATATGATGAGAATCGCCCAGGAAATTGCGAAGAATAATGAGAATCTCGCGCTTATCACAGGTGAGAGTATAGGACAGGTTGCAAGCCAGACAGTGCAGTCGCTTGTAACGACAGATGCCGTATGTGAAATGCCTGTTTTCCGTCCGCTTATCGGATTCGATAAACAGGAGATTATTGACATTTCCGAAAAGATAGGCACATTTGAGACATCCATTGAACCTTATGAGGATTGCTGTACAATATTCGTAGCCAAGCATCCGGTTACAAAACCTTTGCTCGAGAAAATTGAGAAATCAGAGAAGATTATCGCTGAAGAGGCAGAAAAAATGGTTGCGACCGCAGTCGCAACCAAAGAAAGAATCCTGTGTAAGGCCAAGTGATTATACCATATATGGCTGAAGCTTTTCGAGGATGACATCCATCTGATCATTATCATGGATGCAGAGCTCAATGGGCTTTGAAAGGTCGAGAGAGAAGATACCCATGATCGATTTTGCATCGATGACATAACGTCCGGAGATGAGATCAAAGTCGCACTCGAATCCTGCCAGTGTGTTTACAAAAGACTTTACCTTGTCGATTGAATTTAAAAATATAGTTACAGACTTCATAGATTACCTCCACTAACTGTTTTTAACTGCTTTAATAATAGGTATTATGGAAAATAAAGTCAATAAAAAAGTAGCTTTTCATACATTGGGATGCAAAGTGAATATATGTGAAACCGAGGCTATGATCCGGATATTCGAAAACTCCGGTTATACGGTGGTGGATTTTAACGAAAAAGCGGATATATATGTCATAAATACCTGCTCGGTAACAAATATTGCAGACAGAAAATCCAGACAGATGATACACCGGGCGAGAAAGCTTGCTCCGGATGCAGTAATCGTGGCAACAGGATGCTATGTGGAAGGACTTGATGAAGAATCTGCGAGGCAGCTTGACTGCGATAAGCTTATCGACAATGCACATAAAAATGAAATAGTAGCCCGGGCTGAGGAGATAGCCATTACAAAGATGGGCAGGCATACGCGTGCCGATGTGAAGATTGAGGACGGATGCAATCAGTTCTGTTCATACTGTATTATTCCCTACAGAAGAGGACGTGTCAGCAAAAGGCCGGAAGATAGTATACTCAGGGAGGTCGGACAGCTTGCAGCAACAGGACATAAGGAGATAGTCCTGACGGGAATTCATATATCGTCATACGGGAGGGACGAGCTTGTCCATCTGATAACGGAGATAGGAAAAATCGACGGGATCGAAAGAATACGGCTCGGATCACTTGAGCCGAGACTTATCGATGCTGAACTGCTGAACGGTCTGAAAAAAGTCAGACAGTTCTGTCCGCATTTCCATCTGAGCCTCCAGAGCGGATGCGACAGGACACTTAAAGCCATGAACAGGCATTATACCGCGGATGAATACAGACAGGCTGTAAATCTGGTCAGAAGCTTCTGGGAACATCCTGCTGTAACAACGGATGTCATAGCAGGCTTTCCCGGGGAGACGGAAGAAGACTTTGAGACATCCAAAGCTTTCGTTGATGAGATGAAGTTTTATCAGATGCACATTTTTCCGTATTCGAGACGTAAGGGAACTGTGGCCGACCGTATGCCCAATCAGCTGACGCTTGCAGAAAAGCAGAAGAGAGTTGATGAGCTGGAACAGATAAATGACAGCAATACATCAGAGTTTATCAGGTATTATATAGGACGGGAGATAGAAGTACTGATCGAGGAATCCGACGGAGAGTTTCTTATCGGACATACCCCGGAATATGTCCGTGTCAGGCTGCCGATATCGCGGTATGGCGATGAATGCATCAATACACTGGTCAAAGTCACCGGAGAAAGCTTCATTCTTTCGTAAGATTATGTAAGGAATAGTATATTGTTTGCAATCGGGCTTTGTCATATAATGGATTCAGAAATGAGGGCAAAGATATGACATATAATACAGATACAAGATTTTTTGAAAAGGTTGAGGAGCAGAAACTGGAGGTCAGCGAGATCATCGGTCTGGTATATGATGCGCTTAAGGAAAAGGGTTATAACCCTGTCAACCAGATAGTAGGATATGTCATGTCGGGAGATCCGACATATATTACAAGCTATAATAATGCCCGTTCACTCATCATGAAGGCTGAGCGTGATGAGATCCTTGAAGAATTGCTCAGAAATTATATCGATAACAAACTTGAATCCAAGTAACATACGGTTACTTAATTATAGATGTTTTAATCCAACTGAAGATTCGAAGCAAGGACAAGGAGAGCTTGTTCTTGTTTTGTTATGTGATATGCAGGTTTAATTTGGAGTTAATACTATGAGAATGATGGGACTTGATTACGGATCCACGACGGTGGGAGTGGCTATGAGCGATGTGCTCGGGATTACATCACAGCCGGGGGAGACGATAGTCAGAGAAAAAGAGAATCACCTGCGCAGGACGCTTGCGCAGATAGTTAAGCTCATAGAGGACAATGATATCAGACTGATAGTTCTGGGCAGGCCGGTAAGGATGGACGGCAGCGACGGAACCAGGGTGAAAAAGACAGAAGAATTCTGCGAGGCACTGAAGAAGCGCATAGATATCCCTATAGTGTGGCAGGATGAAAGACTGACTACTGTGGAGGCAGATGAGATACTGGCTGATATGGAGATTCCAAGGAGTGAGAGAAAGAAGTATATCGACAGCGTTGCAGCATCGATCATACTTCGCGATTATATGAATCAGAAAGAAAAGTGAGAGGAAAAAATGACAGAGGATACAAACAAAATCGCAATCAATGATGAAGAAGGAAATGAAATAGAACTTTTTGTTCTTGAAGCAACAAAAATCAACGGAGCAAATTATATTCTGACAACTGATGCCGCAGAGGATGAGGACGGAGAGTGTTACATTCTTAAGGATGTATCAAAGCCCGAAGATACAGATGCGATATTTCAGTTTGTGGAAAATGAAGACGAACTTAATTACGTCGGAAAGATTTTCGCGGAATTAATGGGAGAGGATACGGAGGTAGTACTTGAGTAAATATAGCATCAATCCGCTTTTGAGACTTAAGGAAGTCGGGAAAAAAGCTACAGAGGCAGCGGGAGCAGGCAAAAAATCCGATGCCGGAAAAAAGAATAAAGAAAAGAAAACATCAAAATCCGTACCGGCTTCAAAGAAGTCTGAAAACAAACAGGTTAAGCAGCAGGATAAGACATCTAAGAAGCAGACGGTAAAGACAGAAACCAAATCTGCCGCAAAGTCATCACCAAAGTCTGCGGCAAAACCGGAATCCGGTCAGATGAAAAAAACTGCGGATAACCGAAAAGCAAAGCAGGTACAGAAGCAGGAACCAAAGCCTGAAAAGAAGCAGGGATCAAAGGCATCAGCTGATAAGAAACCGACGAATCTGCCATCAAAGGCTGCAACCGGGCAGGAACAGAAATATGTAAAGGATGTTCCGAAAAAATCCGGGGATCCGGCAGCAAAACAGCCCAAGACCAGGATAGAAGTCAGTCAGGCAGAAAAAAACAGAAATATTGTGCCCGTATCAAACAATAAAACCGTAAAAATCATTCCCCTCGGAGGGCTTGAGCAGATAGGAATGAATATTACGGCATTTGAATATGAGGACAGTATCATAGTTGTCGACTGTGGTATGACGTTCCCTACGGAAGACATGCCCGGTATTGATCTGGTAATACCTGATGTCACGTATCTGAAAGAGAACGAGGACAAGGTAAAAGCATTTTTTGTGACTCACGGTCATGAAGACCATATAGGAGCATTCCCTTATGTATTAAGAAATCTGAATGTTCCGGTATACGGCAACAGGCTTTCTCTGGCACTGATAGAGCACAAGCTTCAGGAAGCAGGTTTGCTTGAAAGTGCTCATCTGAGGACGGTTAAATACGGAGATGTGATAAAGGCAGGTGATTTCAAGGTTGAATTCATAAAGACAAATCACAGCATTCCGGATTCGGCCGCACTTGCGATTTTCTCACCTGCAGGAGTCATATTCCATACGGGCGATTTTAAAATCGATTATACGCCTATATTCGGTGATCCTGCAAATCTGCAGAGGATGGCGGAGATAGGAGATATGGGATGCCTTGCGCTTTTGTGTGACTCGACAAATGCGCCGAATGCCGGATCTACCGCATCTGAAAAGACGGTAGGGCGGAAAATCGAAATTATTTTCTCAGAGCATAAGGATCAGAGATTTATAGTTGCGAGCTTTGCTTCGAATGTCGACAGAGTACAGCAGATAATCAATGTGGCCCATAAATTCGGACGTAAGGTTATCGTGGAAGGTAAGTCGATGTCCAATATTCTTGAGATTGCAACAAGACTCGGATATATCAGTATCCCGGAGGGAACTCTGGTGGATGTTGAAAATCTCAAAAACTACAGACCTGAAGATACCGTAATAATAACGACGGGAAGCCAGGGCGAATCCATGGCGGCGCTCAGCCGTATGGCAGCGGGGACGCATAAGAAAGTCATTATCAATGATGGCGACGTTGTCGTTATGAGTTCCAAGACCATTCCCGGGAATGAGAAGGCTGTAGCCAGGGTCATAAATGAGCTTTATATGAAGGGTGCAGAGGTCGAGTTCCATGACACTCATGTTTCAGGACATGCGTGCGAAGAGGATATCAAACTTATCTATGCGCTTCTGAAACCGAAGTATGCCATCCCGATCCACGGAGACTACATGCATCTGGTGGCTCAGAAACAGATAGCGATCGACATGGGAATGTCGTCAAAGAAGGTCAGGATCATTGGCTCCGGGGATGTACTTGAAGTCGGAGACAATAAATGCGAAGTAATCGATCATGTGGAGGCAGGGCCGGTATTTGTTGAGGGAACCCGTGTCGGAGATGTCGGAGATATGGTAATCAAGGACAGACAGTATCTGTCACAAAACGGTATCATTATCACATCCGTTGCGATGCAGGACGGAAGCGGGGAAATCGTCGGAGGACCTGATATCGTGACAAGAGGCTTCATTTACGAAAAAGAAAACGGAGACATCATTGATGAACTGGAGACTGTAGTGAAGAACAGACTTAACAGTCTGAACTACAGAGGGATTGACGAGAATAAGATTAAAATCGAGATGAAGGATGCACTCAAGAGCTATCTGATTAAAAAATACAAAAAGACCCCTGTCATCATGCCTATAGTCACAATGGTAAATATCTGAAGATAAACTGTTTTGATTATTGCAGCATTGATAGTATAATAGTATCCGAAAATAATGAGCAGTAAGACAACGAAAACCATAAATCATATAACAGGTACGATCATCCTGCTTGCAATCAGGGTCGTACTTGTTGTTGTCGTATTTGTTATTGCGGGAAAAGGTATCAAGGCCGCATATGATTTCGGTCACAGCATCTTTTATGCGCAGGCGGTGGAAGATGCTCCGGGACACGATATAACAGTGACTGTAAAAGACGGAGACGGAGAAAAGGAAGTTGCCGAAATTCTTAAGAACAAAGGACTTGTAGACAATAAATATTCGATTATTGTTCAGGCAAAGTTTTTTGATTATGAGGTGAAGCCGGGAACATATACTTTCAATACATCACAGACATCCAGAGAGATACTTGATCAGCTGAATGACGGACCGCCCGGGGATGAGACGATTCCGGACGGAGCAGGAATCTCTCCGGTACAGGAGGAGACTCAGCCGGATGAACCGTTTGAGTGGCTTCAGGAAGATAATGTTTCAGAATGAGAGGATAAAAGACTATATAGACAGTCTGATTCCCGGAAATGATAAGGTCATTGAGGAAATCAGGACCAAAGCAGCTGAGGACGCCATGCCGATAATAAGACGTGACGGAGAACAGCTGCTTAAGTCTGTTTTAAAAATGAAAAACCCCGGGAGAATACTGGAAATCGGTACCTGTGTGGGATATTCGGCAATAGTTATGGCGGCAAATACGGAGGCTGACTGTCATATCTCAACCATAGAGATAGGAGAAAATGATTACGGAATGGCTGTAGAAAATGTCAGGCTGGCTGGCTATGAAGACCGGATAAGCTGTTATCTGGCCGATGCCACGGATATGCTGAAGGAATATGTCAGAAACAATGAGAGGTTCGATTTTATTTTCATGGATGCCGCGAAGGCACAGTATATCAACTGGCTGCCGGATGTAACTAAAATCCTTGTTCCGGGAGGTGTACTGCTTTCGGATAATGTGCTTCATGACGGAGATATAGTCCAGTCCAGATTTGCGGTGGATCGCAGAGACAGGACAACGCATGCAAGACTCAGAGAATACTTATACGAGCTCACGCACAGTGATGAATATATGACCAGTGTTCTGAACGTTGCAGACGGAATGAGCATAAGCGTGAGACTTGGGAAAGAGAAATAAATGGATATGAAGAAACCGGAATTACTTATACCTGCAGGAAGCTGGGATGTATTCAAAACGGCAGTAAGATATGGTGCGGATGCGGTCTACATCGGAGGAGAAGCATTCGGACTTCGCGCGGCTGCAAAAAACTTTGATCCTGAAGAGATGGATATGGCCATCAGATATGCGCACGAACACGGAGTGAAAGTCCATGTTACCGCCAATATTCTCGCACATGACGATGACCTGAATGAGGCGGAGGCTTATCTGACCGAAGTCGGTAAGCTCGGACCGGATGCGTTTATTGTCGCTGATCCGGGTATGTTTGAAATCGCAAGAAGGTCGGCACCGGATGTTGATGTCCACATTTCCACTCAGGCAAACAATACCAATTACGGCACATACAATTTCTGGTGGAAGCAGGGTGCGAAGAGAGTGGTTGCGGCGAGGGAACTGTCGCTTTCCGAAATCAAAGACATACGTGGACATATAGATCCTGAGATGGAGATAGAGACTTTCATCCATGGTGCCATGTGTATATCATATTCCGGAAGATGCCTGCTGAGCAACTATCTGGTGGGACGTGACGCAAACCAGGGTGCATGCACACATCCGTGCAGGTGGAAGTACAGTATTGTGGAGGAAGAGCGCCCCGGCGAATATATGCCTGTATTTGAGAACGAACGGGGAACATACATTTTCAATTCCAAGGACCTCTGCATGATAGAGCATATTCCCGAGATGCTCGATGCGGGTATAGACAGCTTCAAGGTGGAAGGCAGGATGAAGACAGCCTTGTATGTTGCCACGGTTGCCAGAACCTACCGAAATGCGATCGACGATCTGCTTGAATCGGAAGATAAATACAGAGCCAATCTTGAACATTACAAAGATGAAATCGGCAAATGCACATACAGGGAATTCACTACAGGCTTTTTCTTCGGAAAGCCGACAAGTGACAGTCAGATATATGACAATAATACATATGTGAAGAATTATACATATATAGGTACAGTGGAAAGTGCCGACGGCGGGCGGATATGTTTCGAACAGAAGAACAAATTCTGTGTCGGTGATGAACTTGAGGTCATGAAGCCTGACGGACGTAATCTGTACGTAACCGTTAAATCAATACTCGGGGACGGAGTTTTGCAGGAAAGCGCACCGCATCCGCAGCAGGCACTTACAGTCGAATTCAATGAAAATGAGGTGATAGAAATTGGTGACATCATACGAGCTAAAGCATAAAAGCAGGATAGAGGAAATCGGGGCAGACGCACTGATACTTGAACATAAAAAGACAGGGGCAAAGGTATTTCTGATGCCATGCGAGGATGACAATAAAGTCTTTGCAGTAGGTTTCCGTACGCCTGCAGGCGACAGTACCGGAGTACCGCATATCCTTGAGCACTCCGTACTCTGCGGATCGGATAAGTACCCGTGCAAGGATCCCTTCATCGAACTTGCAAAGGGAAGTCTCAACACTTTCCTTAATGCGATGACATATCCGGATAAGACGGTATATCCGATTGCAAGCTGCAACGATAAAGATTTCGAGAATCTGACAGATGTATATCTGGATGCGGTGTTCTTCCCTAAAATGAGATCCGAGGAAAAAATCTTCAGACAGGAAGGCTGGCATTATGAACTGGATGATCCGGAAGGGGAGCTGTCATATAACGGAGTGGTCTACAACGAGATGAAGGGAGTATATTCATCCGCAGACGGACTGCTTGAACGCGCCATAAGCAGGGTATTGTATGAAGGATGCACATACGGAGAGGAAAGCGGAGGAGACCCCGACAACATTCCCGAGCTCACTTATGATGCTTTTAAAGCATTTCATGCAAAGTATTATCATCCGAGCAACTCGTATATTTACCTGTACGGAAACTGCGATATGGACAGAATGCTCGACAGGATAGACAAAGAGTATCTTTCCAGATTTGACAGAATCACGGTTGATTCGCAGATACCGCTTCCTGAAAAATGGAATGCACCGAAGGATGTCAGCTTTGATTATCCGATAATGGATTCCGAATCGGAAGAGAAGTCCGCCATACTCAGCTGGCATGCGGCAGTGGACTGTGAGCTTGACCCTGTTGAATCCACGGCTATGCAGATACTGGATTATGTGCTTCTGGATGTTCCCGGTGCACCGCTTCAGAAGGCTCTGATATCGGCAGGAATAGGTGATGATATCTGCGGAGGATTCGCAGGAGGAATCAGGCTGCCGTATTTCTCCGTAATTGCAAAGAATGCAGATCTCGCCCGTAAGGGAGAGTTTCTGGATATAGTAAAAAATGTCTTAAAATCCCAAGCGGACGGGGAACTCGACAAGCTTTCCGTTGAGGCAGCTATCAATGTTCTTGAGTTCAGAGCAAGAGAAGCGGATTTTGGTTCCATGCCGAAGGGACTGGCATATGGACTGCAGAGCTTTGACAGCTGGCTTTATGATGCCGATCCGACTATGCATCTGAGATTTGATGAAATTTTCAAAACATTAAGAAGCAGGATAAATGAAGGATATTTTGAAGAGACTATCAGAAAATATCTGATCGACAACCCATATCAGGCAAGCATCACAATGAAACCGGTAAAGGGACTTCAGCAGAAAAATGAAGAAAAACTCAAAAATAAGCTTGCGGAAATCAAAGCGGGTTTTTCCGAGGATGAGGTTACAGCAGTCATTGAGAAAACAAATGCACTGAAAGAGTACCAGAGTGAGCCGTCAAAAAAAGAAGACATCCTGAAGATCCCGATGCTTAAACGTGAGGATATCAGGAAGGATGTCACTCCTGAAAAGTGGGAAGAGCGCAGTCATGACGGATACAGGCTTTTGTTCTGTGATGTATTTACATCGGGAATAGCGTATATAAAACTGGTTTACGATCTGAAAAAAATACCGGCGGAAGATATTCCATACGCTGCTTTTCTGGCAGAGGTAATGGGATACATAGATACGGAAAAACACAGCTATGCCGATCTCTCCACTCAGATTAATCTTAATTCCGGAGGACTTGGATTCTGTGTTGAGTCTTATGCGGATCTTGCAGAGGACAATAAGTCGGTTATGACTTTTGCAGCAAACTGCAAGGTACTTTACGACAAGACGGATTTTGCTTTTGGAATGATGGATGAGATACTTTTTGAAAGCAGGCTGGATGATGTCGACAGACTGAAAGAAATAATAGCCGAAATCAGATCAAAGACAAAAGAATCACTAGTTTCATCAGGACATCTGACAGCACTGAATCGTGCCGGAAGTGCATACAGTACAGACAGATGGTTCAAGGAAAATACAAAGGGTATAGCATATCTTCGCATGCTGGAGAATACGGATGCAGAGAAGATGTCTGCAAAACTGAAGGAGATATGTCAGAGGATATTCTCGAAGGATAATCTGCTTATACATATCGTCTGCGATGTGGAAGGGTTTGAGGCAGTAAAGAGCAGTCTTGCCATAAGAAGTTCTGAAGGTGGAAAACCGGAGCTCTTAAAGGTTGAACTCAGGCAAAACGGAAGAGAAGCATTTACTACCGCAGGAATGGTCAATTTTATATCCAGATTCGGTAATTACAAAAATCACGGGCATATGTTCAGCGGTTCAATGCTGGTTTTGCGTACGCTTCTGAATTACGATTATCTTTGGAACAATATACGCGTCAAAGGAGGAGCCTACGGATGCGGAGCCCTGTTCGGAAACAGCGGGATTGCCGGATTCTATACTTACAGGGATCCGAATCTTTCTGTAAGTGATCAGGTTTTGAAAGGTATTCCTGATTTTGTGAGAAACTATGATGCAGACGAAAGGGAGATGACAAAAGCGGTAATCGGGACGATAAGTGATCAGGATACGCCTATGACACCTCTAGGAAAAGGACTCAGGGCACTGAGCTGCTATCTGGGACATCTTACGACAGAGATGCGCCAGAAGACCAGAAATGAGATTCTCGGAGCAACTCCGGAGGATATCCGCAGACTTGCACCGGTCATTGAGGATGTAATCAGCGATGAGAGTGTCTGTGCCATAGCATGCGAGAGCAAGGCCAGAGAAGAGTCTGAATATTTTGATTCTTCAGAGCCTCTTTTCAGTTGACATTCCGGAATATTATAATTACAATCTATTTATACCGTTGATGGAGAGTGAGTAGGTTTTGTACAATCCATTATAAGCGAGCTGCGGACGGTGAGAGCGTGGCAATGGACACAGGGCTGAATGGGCCTTCGGAGGTAGTGACATTTTGAGGGGACGGTTGATGGACCGTCAAGCAGGGTGGCACCGCAGGATAAAAATATATCTTGTCCCGGCAGCGATTATTTGCAGCCGGGATTTTTAATGTTCCGGCAGTCAGGAGGAAAAATTATGTCATATGATGAGAATGGAAGAGACGGATTTCAGTCCCGCTGGGGATTCATTCTTGCCTGCATAGGCTCAGCAGTAGGTATGGGAAATCTCTGGAGATTCCCGATGCTGGTTTCGGTTTACGGGGGACTTACTTTTATTATCCCGTATCTTATTTTTGTCGTTCTGGTTGCATCAACAGGTATCATCGAAGAGTTCACACTCGGACGTGCCGCTCAGTCCGGACCGGTAGGCGCCTTCGGTATGTGCACGAAAATGCGTTTCGGCAACAGGACATCAGGTGAAATCATAGGTGCGGTCCCGATTATCGGTTCAATGGGACTGTCTATAGGATACACAGTCGTTTTTGCATGGATTATCAAGTATTTTGTAATGTCTCTTACCGGAGAGCTTACTGCAATGGGAACTGATATGGATGTCATCGGAGGAACATTCGGGGCTACTGCATCGGCAAACGGTGCAACTCCATGGGTCATCATAGCTGCTTTTCTGGCATTTGCTATCCTTGCATGCGGCATCGCAGGTGGAATTGAAAGAGCAAACAAGGTCATGATGCCTGTTCTGTTCGGACTGCTTGTAATACTGGCGATTTATATTGCGACTTTACCGGGAGCAGGGGACGGATACAAGTATATATTCACATTCAACGGTGCGGGACTTGCGGATCCAAAGGTGTGGATATTTGCCTTCGGTCAGGCATTCTTTTCTCTGTCCGTTGCAGGAAACGGTTCCGTTATATATGGTTCGTATCTGAATAAAAAAGAGGATATTCCTTATTCAGCACGTAACGTTGCAATATTTGATACACTTGCGGCATTTCTTGCGGCACTTGTTATCATTCCGGCTATGGCAACTTCGGGGGCAGCTCTTGAAAGCGGTGGCCCGGGACTTATGTTTATCTACCTTGTAAATGTTATCAATGCTATGCCGGGCGGAAGAATTGTATGTATCATTTTCTTTATTGCGGTTTTGTTTGCAGGTCTTTCATCTATCATTAATCTTTATGAATGCTTCACTGCATTTCTTGAGGAGAAGTTTAAACTAAGGAGAGTATACGCAACAATGATAGCGGTAGGTATAGGATGTGTGGTTGCAGTTATGATTCAGGCTATCACATCCGAATGGATGGATGTGGTATCCATCTATATCTGCCCGATAGGTGCACTTCTCGCCGCAATCATGTTCTTCTGGATAGCAGGAAAGAAGTTTGTGGAGGAACAGGTTAATATCGGTGCAAATAAGCCAATCGGCAAATGGTTTTATCCTATGGGCAAGTATGTATTCTGTGCAGCTGCGCTTATCGCACTGATTGCAGGCGCGATACTCGGAGGAATCGGCTGATCATGAAAAGCGGGTACGTTACATTGCTCGGACGGCCGAATGTAGGCAAGTCCACACTTATGAACAGAATAATCGGTCAGAAGGTTGCCATTACTTCGGATAAACCTCAGACTACCAGAAACAGGATTCAGACTGTATATACGGATGAACGAGGGCAGATAGTTTTCCTGGATACTCCGGGTATGCAGAAAGCCCGGAACAGGCTGGGGGAATATATGATCGATGTGACCAATCATTCGATAGCTGATGCGGATGTGATATTATGGGTTGTCGAAGCAAGTGGTTTCATCGGAGGCGGAGACAGGAGTATCGCTTCACAGCTAAGGAATGTTAATAAGCCGGTTGTTATTGTTATCAATAAAGCGGATATTCTTCAGGACAAAAAAGAACTGCTGCCTATCATAGCGAAGTTCAATGATCTGCTGCCGGGCTGTGAGATCGTACCGATCAGCGCAGAAAAGGGCAGCAACTGCGACGAATTGCTGAATGTTATCTTCAGCTTTATGCCTGAAGGACCGATGTATTTCGATGAGGATACCGTGACAGACCAGCCGGTAAAGCAGATCGCTGCCGAAATGATACGTGAGAAGGCACTCAGATTTATATCCGAGGAGATTCCTCATGGTGTCGCTGTGATGATAGACAGATTTGAATGGCGTGATGACGGGATCTATGATGTTGATGCTACTATCGTATGCGAGAAGGAATCGCATAAAGGTATCATTATCGGCAAAGGCGGTTCGATGCTGAAGCGTGTTGCTACTGCGGCCCGTATAGACATAGAGGAGCTTACAGGAGAAAAGGTAAACCTGAAAATATGGGTCAAGGTCAGAGAAAACTGGAGAGACAGCAATATTCAGCTGAAAAATTTCGGATATGAGAGCAGAAACATAATATAAAATATGCAGGATTGCTACCATATCAAAAACAAGATATAATTTTATTCAGTCAGAGATGATTGATTGAGGAGAATGCTTATGGATTCATTGGACAGGCTTTTTGATATTGATCCGGAGGTGGCTTCGGCAATAAATGATGAGCTGCACAGACAGCAGAATAATATAGAACTGATTGCATCTGAGAATATCGTATCTCAGGCAGTGCTTGATGCGGCAGGCAGTATTCTGACAAATAAGTATGCAGAGGGATATCCTGCCCATCGCTATTACGGCGGATGCGAGTATGTCGATGTGGTGGAACAGATTGCGAGAGAGAGAGCACTGGAACTATTTCAGGGAGCTGAGTATGTAAATGTTCAGCCGCATTCGGGAGCAAATGCAAATCTGGCAGCTTTTTATGCCATGATTGAAAACGGAGATACGGTTCTGGGCATGGGACTTCCTGCGGGAGGACATCTGTCGCACGGAGCCAAGGTAAACATTTCCGGAAAATACTTTAATTCAATCGCGTATGGAATCAATACAGAGACAGGCCGTATTGATTATGACGAGGTCAGAAAACTTGCACTTGAAAACAGACCTAAGCTTATACTTGCAGGGGCAAGCGCATACCCAAGATTTATTGATTTTGCGGCTTTCCGCGAAATAGCGGACGAGGTCGGCGCATATTTTATGGTTGATATGGCTCACATAGCAGGTCTGGTTGCGGCAGGGGTACATCCTTCACCGTTCCCGTATGCAGATATAGTTACCACAACTACACATAAGACACTTCGCGGTCCTAGGGGCGGTATGATATTCTGCAGAGAGCAGTATGCAAAGCAGGTTGATAAGGCTATATTCCCGGGAACTCAGGGAGGACCGCTGATGCACATTATTGCAGCAAAAGCGGTAGCTCTCGGTGAGGCACTTTCCACAGACTTTTCAGATTATCAGAAGATGGTCGTGTCAAATGCAGCCGCACTCGCAGGGGAGTTTATGCAGAGAGGAATCAAACTTGTATCAGGCGGAACGGATAATCATCTGATGCTTCTTGATCTTACAGGAACTGGAGTCACCGGAATCGAGCTTCAGAATCGGCTTGACAGTATACATATCACGGCAAATAAAAATGCCATCCCGGGAGATCCGGAAAGACCGACAGTAACAAGCGGACTGCGTATCGGTACTCCGGCCGTGACAACCCGGGGATTTACAGAGAAGGAGATGTCGCTTATCGCCGGTTGGGTGTGTGACTGTATCTTTGATTTTGAAAACAAAAAGAAAGAGATTTCAGAGGATGTCGTAAAGCTTTGCTGGCAGCATCCGATATATGACTGATCCAGATAATTGACCGGATAAAAAATCCGGCAGACCGGAAAAATTTTCAACAACGGATTTGTTTTTACATTGCAGAGGGACCATTGAAGCAATAACATTATGTTAAGATGTCATTGTTTCGATGGCCCCTTTTTGTATGACAAGAAATTGCATCCTATCAGATAAAAAAGCGTTAACAGTTATAGTACTTATCGAATTCAATCGGGTTGGGTACTGTGTTGATTTCATTCGCATCGGCACGTTTGCGTGCGATGTGATTTCTGATCATATCTTCAGTAAATACTCCGCCCTCAAGGAGGAATTCGTAATCTTTCTCAAGTGCATCAAGCGCCTCGTCAAGTGACTTCGGAAGCTTTTTGAGTTTTGCTTTTTCAGAATCGGAAAGATTGAAGAGGTTCACATCATAAGGTCCGAAACCGGCCTTCTTCGGATCGATTTTTCTCCTGACTCCGTCAAGTCCTGCCATGAGTATGGCGGCAAATGCATAATACGGATTGCAAGTCGCATCCGGATTCCTGAGCTCGAATCTGCGAAGATCCGGTGTTTTGGCATATGCCGGAATTCTGACAACGGCACTTCTGTTTGATGTGGCAAAAACCGCGTTAACAGGTGCTTCGTATCCCGGGACAAGTCTCTTGTACGAATTGGTACTCGGGTTGGTGATGGCACATAGTGAACCGATATGAGTAAGAAGACCTCCGATGAAATAAAGAGCTGTCTTTGAGAGGTTAGAGTAACCCTTATCATCAGAAAATACCGGTTTTCCGTTTTTCTTCAGAAGCATATGTACATGAAGTCCGCTTCCGGCTTCTTTATAAACAGGCTTAGGCATAAATGTTGCCGTCATTCCGTATTCTTCTGCGGTATTACGGATAATGTATTTAATCATCATGGTCGCATCGGCCATGTCGCTCATCTTTCCAAGCCTGGGTTCGATTTCAAACTGTCCGGCGGAACCGACTTCGGGATGATGGTATTTGATCGGAATGCCTGCTTCTTCCATGTAGAGTACCATCTGGCTTCTTACATCAAATGTAGTATCAAGCGGTCTGTCGATATGATAAGCTTTCTGAAGACCGGTGACATTTCCGTGACCTTCTTCATAGCTGTTCCAGTGAGCTGCCTGATAATCAATCTCGAATCCCGAATGGCGCGGGCTGACTTCCCATCCCGCCTGATCGAAGAGATAAAATTCAAATTCCGGGAGTATGATCATCTCGTCTGCTATACCTGTCTGCTTCATATAATCCTCGGCGGCCTTAACGACATTTCGCGGATACTGCGGAAGCGGACGATTATTCGGATGATCGATTATCATTGCATTTCCGCCGATTGAGAGAGTGGGTATATCGCAGAACGGGTCAACAATAGCCGTGTCGAGATCGGGGATGAATACCATATCGCTTTTTTCAACGATGGCATATCCGTAGTTCGACGCATCGAAACCGATTCCATCCTCAAGCAGCTCCACGGAGAAATCGGAAGCGGGTATAGTGACATGACGGAATTTTCCGTCGATGTCTACAATCTTGAAATCAATCATCTGAATCTCAGCCAGCTCGATGAGATCCTGTATGTCTTTATAGCTTTTCATGTTTTTTTCCTCTTTGTTTAGCTTTGTGAACTATGTGTGAAATCCGCGAATAATTATACACCCGTTTAACGGATTATGATATAATTTTCTCGATAATAATGGGTGAAAAATGATAGATTATTTTGAGACAAACGGCATAATAATCAAGGTCCAGCCGATAGGAGAGTATGATAAAAGGGTCACTTTACTTACCAGGGAACGCGGTAAGATAAGTGCATTCGCCAGAGGTGCCAGAAGGCAGGGCAGTGCGCTTATGGGAGTGACACGTATTTTTGCCTGCGGAAATTTCAGACTGCGTGAGGGAAAGGATGCGTATAATCTGAGCTCTGCGCGTATAGACAACTATTTCGAGCCGCTTTTTAAAGATGTGGAATCGAGTTGTTACGGCACGTATTTTCTGGAGCTGGCGGATTATTATTCGCGTGAATCAATGAGCGAGCCTCAGATGATCAATCTGTTGTACTATGCGCTTACTGCACTTACGCGGCCGTCACTGCCGCATAGGCTGACCAGACGCATATTTGAGCTGAGAATGATGAAGATCGAGGGCCAGTATGACGCGAAGCCGTCACGACCGGGAGGAGATGTGGGGGACACGGCAGCATTCACATGGGATTTCATACTGAATACACCCATAGAGAAGCTGTTTACTTTTGCACTTACGGATGAGGTCATGCAGGAACTTGAAGAGTGCGTAGACAGGAGCCTTAAAAAATACGTTGATAAAAAAATGAATTCCCTGGAGATTCTTGAGAGCATCGGATAAATGAAAAAGGCATCGGAGTACAGATTCACAGCGGTATTTACAATCGCGATCCTGCTGATCGTGCTTGTTACGCTTATTCTGAATATCTGGGGACTCAGACCGTACTATGAACGTCAGAAGATCAGAAGCATGCAGGAGGCATATCGGGAAATCGATGATGCCGTTAAAGATGATGAGATAGATGAACTGAGTGATATTCTGGATGATTATTCAGAGAGAGAAAATATCTCGATCGCGATATATGATTCATATACATCGATGGTACTGGTTTCATCCGAGCGTGACAACGAATATCTGTTGAAGCGCCTCAGAGACAGACTGTTTGCAGGAAGAGGACCTGTGAATGAAGAGACTGTCACGCAGACAGGAGATTATACAATCACGCGCACCGACACAGATATAGAGTTCTTCGGATACTGTAATGATAACCGTATTATGGTCCTGATGTCTACGCCGGTACAGAGTATGGTATATGCTGCGGAGCAATCAAATCATTTTCTGATCCTGGCGGGAATTGCTGCATTGATCCTGGGTATAATCGCAGTTGTCATACTTACCGGAAAAGTCTCCAGGATGTATAAACTTGAGCTTGAAAATGAGAGGCTGCAGCATGATCTGGACGAAAAGGAAAAGCAGAATCAGATACAGCGGGAGTTTGTTGCAAATGTATCTCATGAACTGAAAACTCCTATCACGGTAATCCGGGGTTATGCAGAGGGTCTGGCAGAGGGTATGTGTCAGGATGAGGAAAGCAGAAACTATTATGCCGGTATCATAGTCGATGAGACAGAACGAATGCATCAGATAGTCCAGCAGCTGCTTATGCTCAGCAAAATCGAGTCCGGTCAGGATGAACTCGAACTCAGTGAATTCTGCCTGTCTGATATGCTGGGAGATGTAACTGCAAGTATGGGTATTCTTGCGGATCAAAAACACGTGGATATCGTCAGGGATATCGAGGAACAAGTGAATGTTCGCGCGGATGAACTCAAAATCGAAAGTGTCATCACTAATTATCTGAGCAATGCCGTACACCATGTAAACGATAACGGCAGGATAGATGTAAGACTGAAGACTGAAGGACAAAGAGTATATGTTTCAGTCTTTAATACAGGTAATCCGATACCTGAGAACGAGCTGGAGCATATATGGGATAAGTTCTATAAAGTCGACAAAGCTCATTCAGGAAACTACGGGGGATCGGGAATAGGACTTTCAATAGTCAAAGCGGTCATGGATGCGCATGGTATGCCGTATGGCGTCAAAAACCATGAAGACGGTGTGGAGTTCTGGTTTGAACTGGAAAAGAAATAAAGACTGTTTAGAAATATTTCATAATACGTCTTATTGCTAAAGCAGTTTAGAAAAAGTATAATTAAAAAGGGTCAATCATTTTTTCTATGTGATACATGAGCCGCCGACCCTGCGGCAC
>JAUNOA010000013.1 GCA_030531245.1 Lachnospiraceae bacterium | reverse complement strand
TCTGTGCGGGCATTTTTATTACGCAAGTCCTCCGGCGGAGGAGTTTCCTATTATAGGACAAAAACAGCAGTCCCCAAAGTGGACTGCTGTCTTATAAGAAATATAAAATTGTGCATCCGGTATACCCGGATTATTTAATTACTCCTCTGCCGGAGCCTCCTCTGCTTCTGCTGCAGGAGCTTCTTCCTTTACAGGTGCCGGCTCAAGAGCCTTCATGCTGAGAGAGATCTTCTTATCCTCCTCGTTGAAATCAACGATCTGAGCCTCAATCTCCTGTCCTACACTGAGAACATCTGAAGGTTTATTAACATGTGTATGCGAAATCTGTGATACATGAAGAAGAGCATCAACGCCCTGAGCAAGCTCAACGAATGCGCCGAAGTCTGTCATGCGGGCAACCTTACCCTTAACCACTGTACCGACTTTATACTTCTCTGCTGCATCTGCCCATGGATTCTGATCAGGGAATTTCATGGAAAGAGCAATCTTTGTGCCCTGGATGTCCTTGATAAATGCTCTTACTTCCTCACCGACTGTAAATACCTTCTTAGGATTCTCAAGTCTGCCCCAGCTCATCTCTGAGATGTGAAGGAGTCCGTCTGCACCGCCGAGGTCGATGAATGCACCGAACTCTGTGATGTTCTTAACTGTACCCTCGATGATATCGCCGATCTGAATCTTCTCAAAGAGTTCCTTCTGGAGCTCTGCCTTTTTGGCTACGATCAGCTGCTTGCGGTCACCGATGATTCTTCTTCTTCTCGGATTGAACTCTGTGATGACGATATCGATATCCTGTCCGTCATACTTGCTGAGATCTTTCTCAAAGATATCAGATACAAGACTTGCCGGTACGAATACGCTTGCGCCTTCAACGTCAACCGAAAGTCCGCCGTTCATAACCTTGGCAACCTTTGCCGTAAGAACCTCTTTGTTCTCGAATGCTTCTTCAAGTCTCTTGTTTGCTTTGTCTGAAGCGATTCTCTTGTATGAAAGTGCTACCTGGCCCTCGCCATCATTTACCTTAAGGACTTTTGCATCCAAGGTATCGCCGACGTGTACGAGTTCACGAAGGTCTGCTGCCGGGTCATTGGTAAATTCGCTGCGTGTAATGATACCGTCTGACTTGTAGCCGATGTTTAGGACAACTTTATCGTCTTTGACATCGATAACTGTACCGCTGACAATCTCTCCTGTATGAATAGTCTTTAATGATTCTTCTAACATTTGTTCAAAACTAATATCTGACATAAGTTTGAACCTCCTCAATAATATGTTTTGGGGTCGATGCCCCTGCTGTAATACCGATGCTATTCACAGAATTAAAATCCGCACAAGTTAAATCGTCCATGGTCTGGATCAAAACAGTTACATTGCATTTCTCTTTGCAAATATCGTATAACTTACGAGTGTTGGAACTATTCCTGCTACCGATAACTATCATCGCGTCGACTTTCGCAGCGATCGAAGCCGCCTCGCGCTGACGTTCATACGTAGCATTGCAGACAGTATTAAAACATCTTATATCATACTTTAATTTTTGCAAATTATCAATAATTTCGCTTAATTTTTCGTAGTTAAAGGTCGTTTGTGCCACGAGACTGTACGATTTGTCAAGAGGCAATTTCATTTTTTTGAAATCCCTGAAACTCTCTATAACGAAATTCGGGCCGCTGCACCTGCCGGCTATGCCTCTTACCTCCGGGTGATCGGGATTTCCGACAATGATGACGGTCCGCCCGGCATCGCCTTCCCGGCGCACTATATCATGGATTTTCTTGACAAACGGGCATGTCGCGTCAACCACCGCAAAGCCCCGCTGCCCCAGCATTTCCTCGTCCTGTTTTGCTATCCCGTGGGCACGGATCACAACCGTCTGTCCCCGTCCGGGCTGGTCCGGAGAGTCTATGATTCTGACCCCTTTCGATGTGAGCTCACCGGTCACGAGTTCATTGTGAACGATAGGTCCCAGTGTGCATACCTGCACGTCCGTCTTACCGGCGGCATTCTTCTCCAGTTCACCCGTCACCATGTCGATGGCCCTGTTCACTCCGAAGCAGAACCCTGCGGTTTTTGCTACGATAATTTCAGGCATTTTCCGACTCTCCCCGGGTCCGCTCAAAATGTTCTTTGATTTTATTCAGGACTTCCTCTATCGTGAAATCCGAAGTATCGATTTCGAACGCATCATCAGCCTTCCTGAGCGGTGCATTTTCACGGTGCGAATCTCTGTAATCTCTTTCCCTGATATCAGCCAGAATCGACTCAAATGTCGCATCTGCAAGTTTCCCCGATTCCTTCAGCTGATCGTATCTGCGCTGTGCCTGTACCTCGGGTCTGGCCACCATATAGATTTTGAGATGAGCGTTCGGTAGTACTACCGTACCTATGTCTCTTCCGTCCATGATGACATCCTGAATTTCCGCCATCTCGCGCTGCATTTCGAGCAGTTTTTTTCTGACCGGAATATACTGGGAGGTGACCGATGCCGCTCTGGAAACAGCTTCGGTGCGAAGCTTATCTGTCACATCGACACCGTTTACAAAAACGTGCTGTTCACCGTCAACGTAATCAATAGTCTCTCTTGCCTGCTCTACTGCATCGCATATGGCTATTTCGTCATCGATATCAAGATTATTTTCCAGGAAATAAACCGCAAGTCCCCGGAACATCGCACCCGTGTCTATATATACAAAGTTCAGATCCCTTGCCAGTTTTTTCGCTATTGTTGATTTTCCTACACCGCTCGGGCCGTCGATTGCAATATTGAAACTCATCACTCCTCCGATCCGGCCGACCATCCTGTCGACCATGCTATCTGCAGATTGTATCCGCCGGTAAGGGCATCCACATCCAGTATCTCGCCTGCGAAATACAGATTATTCACAAGCTTTGATTCCATCGTCCTGGGGTTAATTTCTTTTGTCGATACACCGCCCTGCGTGATGATGGCCTCGTTCCATCCGCGGGTACCTGTAATCGTAAATGTCAGATTTTTCAGCGCTTTTATGAGATTCGCACGTTCGTGTCGCGTAATCTCATTTACCTTTTTATACGGGCTGATGCCCGACTGCGCTACCGCTTCATCAATCAGTCCTGACGGCAGCAGCTCTCCGAGAGAGTTTTTGAGCGCTTTATTTTTATTTTTTTCGAAATCCTTGAGCACTCTTGCATCCAGGGTTTCTTCGTCAAGGGCCGGTTTGAGATCAATCGAAAGTTTCAGGTTTTTGCCTGTCCGGTCTCTATCATGGAGTTTTCCCGTAATATATGAACTTGCCGACAATATGACAGGTCCGCTTACCCCGAAATGGGTAAAAAGCATTTCTCCGAATTCCGAGTATAGCTCTTTACCTTCGTCATATATCGTCGCGCGCACATTTTTGAGCGAAAGTCCCATCATGGCAGACACATTTTCTTTCGTTGTCAGCGGGACCAGCGCCGGGACAGTGTCTATGATTTTGTGTCCTGCGTATACTGCCCATCTGTATCCGTCTCCGGTCGAACCGGTACCCGGATAGCTGCATGCTCCGGTCGCAATAATGATTTTATCCGCGAAATCACTGCGGGAGTCCGGCAGCTTGATGCCACGGCATACCCCATCCTTTATCAGAAGTCCTTTTACTTCTTCATTAAGATGAATCCTGACTCCGAGAGATTTAAGTCTGTATACCAGTGCTTTGATGACATCGGAGCTGTGGTCGGAAACCGGAAATACTCTGTTTCCCCTCTCGACTTTCGTCGGACATCCTGCCTCTTCTATGAGTCTTACCAGATCGTCATTCGTGAATTTTCCGAATGCTCCAAACATGAACCTCGGATTTGAAACAACATTTTCCATCACGGTTTTCATGTCCGATGCATTTGTCATGTTGCAGCGACCCTTGCCTGAGATGAATAGCTTCTTTCCGAGCTTCTCGTTTTTTTCATATAATTCGACCTGACTGCCGCTTTGTGCTGCGGCGATGGCGGCCATCATTCCGGCAGGACCGCCTCCGATGATTATTGTTTTCATCACTCTGCATCCACAAAGATTTCATATATGGCTCTGATAGCCGTTTCGAAATCAGAGTCTTTGACACCGATGATGATGTTGAGCTCCGATGAGCCCTGATCGATCATCTTGATATTGACACCTACATGAGCAAGTGCCGAGAAAATGCGGCCTGCGATACCCTGAACCGACTTCATGCCACGACCAACTACCGCAATAAGAGATATCCCTGTATCAACCATGACCGTCTCCGGTTTAACTGCACGATGAATGCCGGAGATGATCTGCTGCTCTTTGTCCTCGAACTCGCTCTGGTGAACAAATACGGACATGGTATCAATACCTGAAGGCATATGCTCGATGCTCAGCCCGTTGTCCGCAAATACTTTCAGAACATTCATACAGAATCCGACTATTGAGTTCATCATCGGCTGATCAACGTTGACCGAACAGAATCCCTTCTTGCCGGCGATACCGGTAATCATATATTTTGAATTTTTGCATGTACTCTCAACTATAAGTGTGCCGGGCGCATCCGGATCATTTGTATTCTTGATATGGATCGGGATTCCGTCCTTTCTTACAGGGAAGAATGCATCCTCATGAAGAACCGACGCTCCCATATACGAAAGTTCACGGAGTTCTGCATATGTGACAGTCTCGATGACCTTGGGATTTTTAACGATACGCGGGTCAGCAACCATGAATCCTGAAACATCTGTCCAGTTCTCATACATATCTGCTGTAATTGCCTTCGCGATAAGCGAACCGGTAACATCAGAGCCGCCTCGTGTAAATGTCTTGATGGATCCGTCGTGAAGTGATCCGTAAAATCCGGGGATAACCGCTTTCTTAACATTCTCAAGAGTTCTGGCGATCTCCTCGTAAGTCCTGTCATAATCCACGCTGCCGTCATCATTGAAAATGATCATATCCGCGGAATCCACAAAATCATATCCCAGATATTCCGACATCATATGTGCACAGAGATATTCGCCCCTGGATGCGGCATAATCGCGTCCTGCTCCTTCGTTTATATCTCTCTCGATTTTATCCAGCTCGTAATCAACATTGAATTTAAGTCCGAGGTCATCCGCGATAGAAACGTATTTTTTCCTGATTGCAGTCATAGTCTTTTTATATGACTTACCTGCTGTGATCTCATCGTAAAGCCTGTACAGAAGATCCGTGATCTTCTCGTCTTTCGGATTTGATTTTCCCGGCGCAGATACAACGATGTATCTTCTTGCTTTATCAGATTTGATGATATCTGCTACTTTTTTGAATTGTCCTGCATTTGCGACCGATGAGCCGCCGAATTTTACTACCTTTTTCATGTCCTACTCCATTGTCCTGTCTGTGATTCCATTTCCGGAATCAGTCTTACTCTATTGCCTCATAAATATCCGGAGCTTCCGGATTATCGTTACACATTTTCACTGCTTCGTTAAAGGCAACTTCATCCATTTCATACGGATGATCCGACAGATACTTTTCGTATTCAAGTCCGATTGCACGGCTCTGTCTCTCTTTTGTCATCTTCTCTTTTCTGGCCGCCGTGGCATCCTCGTTATAACCTGATATGCATTTGAAAATATAATACTTACCGTTGCTCTGGATTACCGGGCTTACTTCACCGTCATTTAGCCTGAATATCTCTTCGTCGAAAACATCTCCGAGATCTCCCATTCCGACAGACAGTTCTATCTCACCGTTTTCGGAATTGTGTCTTGCTATATTGAAGAAATCTGCATCCTGACTGCTTTGGATCTTCTCCATTACTTCTGATGCGGCCTCCGATGACGGAAGTTCGATACGCATCACATCCATAACTCTTGCATCGCTGTCACTGACCTCGATATCCGACTCTTCGACGATGAGTTCTCTCAGCATTTCGATCTTTTTCAGATCACTCATCATCTTTACGACTTCTTCCTCTGTTATATCATACAGATTGCCGCAGGTCGCAAATTCTTCCATATAGGTTTTTGCTGCCTTTTCGATGTTTTTGGTATCTGTCATGGAAAGCTCGATTTCTCTCTCGTCACACATCTCGGCCATGACCTGAACTTTGATGAGATAATCATACACGATATCCCTGAATGTCTCTTCATATCGCTTTCCGGTATCGCTTACCTGAACATCGAAAATCTTATCCGTATATACATTTTTCATTTCGCTTCTTCTTCCGGCAAGCGCCAGATACATCTGAGAAGCAGAATAAGAGGTCACCTTTCTGGGCACCTCATGAATAGTTCGTTCCGGCAGCTTCGCACATCCGATGCTGACCGCTGCCAGGCAAACCACACAGAATATTATTGTGAAAATTTTTTTGAAACTCATTCTCTGTCCTGATTTTTATATTCCGGAGCAAAGCATATCGCCTGCGTTATACCCGCGCCGGGAGCGGCCGTCATCCGATCAGCCAGTCATACAGTTCCTGATATTTGAGCGCCGATACATCCCATGAGAAATCCTGCTTCATCGCACGCTCCGCTATATTGTTCCATGCCCGCTTCTTCGCATAGAATACTCTCTTTGCATACTGAACAGTATACAGCATTTCATGTGCATTGTAATTTGCAAATGAAAATCCGGTACCCTTGTTCTCAAACTCATTATACGGCTCTACGGTATCCTTAAGTCCGCCTGTCTCTCTGACGATCGGTACCGAACCGTAACGCAGGGCCATAAGCTGTGAAAGTCCGCACGGTTCAAATGATGACGGCATGAGAAATGCATCCGATGCCGCATATATCTTATGTGACAGTTCCTCTGAATAATAAATATTCGATGAAACCCTCTGCGGGTATTTCCAGGCGAAATAATTAAATGTGTTCACATAGCTCTCTTCGCCGGTACCGAGGATGACGAACTGTGTGTCATCCGTGGTCAGCTCCTCGATGACTCGCTGGATCAGATCAAATCCTTTCTGCGAAGTCAGTCTTGATACGACTGCCATCATGAACTTCTTCGGATTTACCTCGAGTCCGAGTTCTTTCTGAAGAGCTTTTTTGTTGAGCTGCTTTACAGTCCTGAATGTCGCATCGGAATATGTATTATAAATGAGTTCATCCTCGTCCGGATTAAACACCTCATAATCGATGCCGTTCAGGATTCCTCTCAGGTCGTTCCTGCGTGCTCTCAGTATCCCGTCCAGTCCCTCGCCGTAATACGGTGTCTGGATCTCGTTCGCATATGTGCAGCTTACAGTCGTTACCGCATCGGCATAAACGATTCCGCCCTTGAGCATGTTTCCGTCTTTGTTGCACTCAAGTTTGTCCGGTGTGAAGTAGTAGTCCGACAGTCCGCTCAGACGCTTCATCTCTTTGACGCCCCAGCAGCCCTGGAACTTAAGGTTGTGTATAGTCATGACGGATTTGATTCCCCTGTAGAAATCTCCTCCGGCAAATTTATCATGAAGGTAAACCGGAATGAGTCCCGACTGCCAGTCATGGCAGTGGATGACGTCCGGTCTGAATCCGATAACCGGAAGTATGGACAGCACCGCAAGATCGAAAAAGATAAATTTCTCGATATCCCATAGCCAGTCTCCGTACGGTGAAGGTCCGCTGAAATACTCTTCGTTATCAATAAAATAATATGTGACGCCGTCAGCCTCCGCCTTGAGGACACCGACATATCTGTCCCTTCCGTTGTAATTCATGTAGAAGTGTGTGACATACTCCATCATATCTTTCCTGTCCTGCTTCATACATGCGTACTTCGGCAGTACTATACGGCAGTCAAAATACTGCTTATCCAGATATTTCGGCAGTGATCCCACAACATCAGCGAGTCCGCCTGTTTTTATAAAAGGAAATGCTTCCGATGCCACCATCAATATGTTCTTCATAATCTGCCCTATCCTTTCATTTCTCTTGCCGCGGCAAGAACATTTTCCGTAATTTCCGAACCCATCATACGGGCTATCTCGGCAACCGACTCTTCTCCTTCTATGAGTCTGATGTCGGTTCTTGTCTTCATTCCGTCAGTCGATTTACTGATGAGAAAATGATTGTCCGCCTTCGCAGCTATCTGCGGAAGATGTGTGATGCAGAGTACCTGGTGATTTTTTCCGATGATATGCAGCTTACCTGCAACCTTCTGTGCGGTCTTTCCGCTGATGCCTGCATCGATCTCGTCAAAGATCAATGTCTCTATCTCATCAGTATCCGCAAGCACTGTCTTGAGTGCAAGCATGATTCTCGAGAGTTCTCCTCCGCTCGCAACATCTTTAAGCGGCATGAGGGGCTGACCCGGATTTGTACTTATCATGAACTGTGCACTGTCATTTCCGTTCGCCGTGAATTTATCAGTCTTCTTCATTTCGATATCAAAAATCACTCCCGGGAAATTAAGATCATTCAGTTCCTGCGTGATCCGTACTTTCAGATCGGCTGCCGCAGCTTTCCTAATCTCAGTCAGTGCGTCACAGGCTTCTGTAATCTGAGCGGTCAGTTCCTTTTTGCGCTTCATCAGACTCTCATGAACATTATCGTAATTATTCAGATACTCGAGGCGCTCCTGTCTTTCACGGAGTCCTGCGAGGATTTTTTCTATGTCATCGCCGTATCGTCCCTGAATGCGATGGATCACATCCAGACGGTTTTCTATCTGATCAAAACGCTCCTGGTCATACTCGAAGCTGTTCAGATATTCGTCTATGCTGCGTCTGGTCTCGTATATAAGGCTTTCGATTTCTCTGAGTCCGCTGCGTATATTATCAATTTCTTTATCAAGATTCGCGATATCGCTCACGTCCTTCAGGGCGCGGCTGATACCGTCATCGTCCAGTCTGTTTCCTGCAGATGAAAGTCCGTCGGATATTTTAGATGCATTCTTCATCCTGCGGAACTCCTCCAGCAGCTCCTCCTCTTCGCCCGGTCTGAGATCCGCTTTTGAGATCTCTTCTATCTCGTAACGAAGGATGTCGGCTTCCCGCTCTCTTATGATCTTATCCGAGCCGTCGTTAAGCTGCGCCTCTATTTCATTATACTCTCTGCAGAGTCCGTACAGGTTTTTCTTTATGTCTGTAATTTCCCCCGGTGAAAGCTTGTCTATATAATCCAGATGACTGGCCGGACCAAGCAGCGACTGATGTTCAAACTGTCCGTGCATGTCGATGAGCATTCCGGTGAGGGATCGCAGTTTCGCTGATGTCACGGTCTCATCGTTTATCCTGGCGATACTCCTGACCGGTGTGATTTTTCTTGAAATGATGAGCACTCCGTCATCTTCAAGTGCGATATCCATATCTTTGATTTTCCTGATTTTTGCAGGATCATCTACTGTGAATATGAGCTCGATATACGCATATTCCGCACCGTTTCTGATGATGCCTTTTCCTGTTTTTGCGCCGAGAGCCACATTTATGGAATCAATGAGAATAGACTTACCTGCACCTGTCTCACCTGACAGTATGGTAAGTCCTTTGCCGAATTCCAAATCTGCTTTTTCAATCAGTGCCAGATTTCTGACGTGCAGCTCTATCAGCATCAGTTAAATATCATCTCCTTGATTATCTGCATTGCCTTGTGTGCTTCATCGGTCGATTTGACAGCTACCATGATAGTGTCGTCACCTGCAATCGTTCCGACGCATCCCGGGAATTTAAGCGCATCCACTGCAGCCGCCGCTGCCATCGCCATACCGGAGACAGTCTTGATGACTATTATGTTCTGCGCAACGTCCATGGTCAGGTATGAATCCTTGAGGACGCGGATGTATTTTTCCGAATATCTTTCTTCGAGATGGTTATTGTTGATGGCATATTTCTGGCATCCGTCTTTCATGGATACCTTGACAAGCTTCAGCTCTCTTATGTCCCTTGATATCGTCGCCTGGGTGACTTTGAAGCCGTCTTTTTTCAGCAGCTCGGCAAGCTCCTCCTGCGTCTCGATATTTCGCTCTGTGATGAGCTCTATTATCCTTCCGTGTCTGTCTGTTTTCATATCTTATACCTCTATGGATTTAAGGGTGCATATATCATTACTTAGCCAACCTGCATACGAAGATTCATAAATGTCTTCACAAGTGTCTTGGGAGACGCCGGTACTTAGCGAGCGGGCTTTCGCGAGCTTAGTATCCGGAAGACATTCGTCTTGAAAGCTTGCTTTCGTAGACGAATGCGAGGGATACAACAGCCAGGCTGTTGTACCGCTGCGTCGGACATGAAGCCGCGAGGCGTCACTTGGGAAGACATATTATGAAGCTAAGTTGCAGGTGCGACATAATCATCATCCGTGAATCTGATTCATCTTGTTGCGCAATGTCTTGAAATATGTATCACCGCACAGTCGTATCATCGGGATGACGGTATTGGCACGGGTAATACGGACAGAGGTTCCGGCAGGAAGATGCCCTCTTATCTCTCCGTCAAATGCCACATCTGCGGGCAGCTCTTCATCGGAGTCTCCGGTGATCTGCACCTCGACAGCATTGTCCATACCCAGTACGACACTTCGTGCCATAAATGCATGCGGACAAATAGGTGTGAGTATCATCACATCTGCCGCAGTATCGACTATAGGTCCTCCGGCTGCCAGATTGTATGCTGTTGAACCGGTCGGAGTAGAGACAATTATACCATCCGCCAGGTATTCGTTCAATAATTCGCCGTTTACGGAGATACGCATTCCGACTGCTCTGGATGCACTGCGCGATATGTTGATATCGTTAAATGAAACCGCTGTGTGATCACCTTGGTCATCCGTCCAGGTGCCTTTTAACATACAGTGATTTTCGATCTTGTATTCATCGTTAAGAAGCTGATCGAGCATCGGGATGATCTCATCCTCGCTGCTGACACTTGTGAGATAACCGAGATTGCCTACGTTGATCCCTATAAGCGGGATACTGGTCCCGGCTGTGATATTGGCCGCACGCATGATGGTTCCGTCTCCGCCCATTACGATAAGACAATCCGTACTGCCGGGTATTTCATCTGTTTCACCGTCCGTAGCACAGATAATGTCCGCTCCGTGCTGCTTCACATAATCTTCCATGAGTCTGCGCACTCCCGGCAGCTTACCTCGCCTGCTGTTCTCTATCAGATAAAAATGCTTCATGTGATTCCTCCACAAGTTTCTCCACATCTATCGCTTCAAGCTCTTCTTTTGTCTCATCTTTGGTCAGATGATACAGGTATTCAATGTTGCCCTCGGGTCCCTTTATCGGAGACCACGTGAGATTGAGGATTTTGAAATGATTGTCATGTGCGTACTGCATACACATCCTGATTACTTCCACATGCGTCGACTGCTCCCGCACTACACCCTTTTTTCCGACTTTTTCCCGTCCGGCTTCGAACTGCGGCTTGATAAGTGCGACCACCTCTCCGGTCTCTGTGAGCAGTTCATGCACCGCCGGCAGAACTTTTGAAAGTGAAATGAAGCTGACATCGATCGATGAGAGGTCTATCCGGTCCGCGATATCATCCGGTGTGACGTAGCGGATATTTGTTTTTTCCATACAGACGACTCTGTCATCATTTCTGAGTTTCCAGTCCAGCTGTCCGTGACCGACATCTACAGCATAGACCTTTACAGCTCCGTTCTGAAGCATGCAGTCGGTGAATCCTCCTGTCGATGCTCCTACATCCATACAGATCCTGCCGTCGCACTTTACTCCGAATTCTTTGATGGCCTTCTCCAGCTTGAGTCCGCCGCGGCTTACATATCGCAGAGTGTTTCCACGCACTTCAATCACGGCATCTTCCTCAAATGCGGACCCGGCCTTGTCTTCTTTCCGGCCGTCTACATATACGATGCCGCTCATTATGATCGCTTTTGCTTTTTCTCTGCTTGCCGCCAGTCCTTTGTCGACCAGCAGTATATCCAATCTTTGTTTCATAGTTTTATATTCTCTGCTATCTATATTTACTTGTCGCTTTTTCACGTCTGTCCGGCGTCGGTCCTGATGTCTGCGGCTTCTTTTCTGCTTCCGGCATCATTCTCCCGCAGTTTTACGTCGATTACCCTTTTGTATCATTATGGACCCGGACCTTTTAATCAACTACGGTTAAATAATCTTCAGAACGGAATCCGAGTCGATTCCCAACTCATGTCTGAGTTTCGTGACATCTCCGTGCTCGACGTATCCGTCCGGAATGGCGATGTGATTCACCTTGATATGCGGATAATGTTCGTGAACATAATCCGCGATTGCCAGTCCCATACCGCCCTGCAGAACATTTTCCTCCATCGTAATGATGCGATTGTGTTTTTCGGCGATGCGGTCTATCATCTCCGTATCAACAGGTTTTATGAACCGCATATTCACAAGTGTGCAGTTCTTTCCGTCTGCTTTGAGCTTCTCGCGGACATGCTTGCCGGTACTTACCATGCTGCCCACAGCAAGTATCGCGGTATCCGATTCCTCATACAGCATCTCGGCTTTCCCGAATTCGACCGGGTTTTCAAAATCATTTAACTCATCGTATGCCGTGCCGCGTGGATAACGGATTGCGATGGGTCCGTGATATCCGAGCGCAAACTCCAGATCCTGCTCAAGCTCCTTCGCATTTTTCGGAGCAAGTATGGTCATGTTAGGAATACAGCTTAAAAAGCTGAGATCAAATATGCCCTGATGCGTCTCACCGTCCGCGCCGACCAGTCCGGCCCTGTCAATTGCGAATACCACATGTAAGTTCTGGATGCAGACATCGTGCAGAATCTGATCAAACCCCCTCTGGAGAAATGATGAGTAGACTGCTACGACCGGTTTGAGCCCTCCGGCCGCCATGCCTGCCGCACTCGTCACCGCATGTGCCTCCGCGATACCGACATCGAAAAACCTGTCCGGGTACTGAACCGCAAATTTCGCCAGCCCCGTTCCGTCCGGCATCGCCGCCGTAACGGCAGCTATACTCCCGTCCTTTTCGGCAAGGCTGCAGAGTTTTTCCGAGAAAATGTCGGAATACTCCGGTGCTGTTTTCCGGCTGACGGGAAGTCCCGTCTCTTTATCAAATGCCCCGACTCCGTGGAACATGGCGGGATTATTTTCCGCCGGTACGTAGCCTTTGCCTTTTGTCGTTTTTACATGAACAAGCACTGCATGATCGACACGTTTTGCCTCCTCAAATGCTTTGCGCAGCTTCTTGACATCGTGTCCGTCAACAGGGCCCAGATACGTGATGCCCATATCCTCAAAGAACATGCCAGGCACAACCATCTTTTTGATGGAGTCCTTGGTAGTCTTCAGTCTTCTGACCAGTCTGTCTCCGACTTTCGGGATCCCGAGAAGTCTGTCCGCAAGTTTCTCCTTGAAGGAAATATAATTCTCATTCGTTCTTATCCCGTTCAGATAATTCGACAGTCCGCCGACATTTCTGGCAATACTCATCTCGTTATCATTCAGGATGATAATAAAGTTTTTATTCATGCGGGATGCATTGTTAAGGGCCTCAAATGCCATACCTCCGGTCATCGCACCGTCACCTATGACTGCTACCACCGAATGCTTCTGTCCCCTGATGTCCCTTGCCTGCGCCATACCCAGTGCCGCAGAGACGGATGTGGATGAATGTCCTGTATTAAACGCATCACAGGGACTCTCGCCGGTTTTCGGGAAACCCGCAATGCCGCCGAACTTGCGCAGCTCGTCGAATGCATTTTTTCTGCCGCTCAGGATCTTATGTGTATAAGACTGATGTCCGACATCCCATATGACTTTGTCTTCCGGCAGATTGAATGCGAGAAAGATCGCCATAGTCAGTTCGACCGCTCCGAGATTGCTCGCAAGATGACCTCCCGTCTCACTTGTTTTTTCGATGAGGAAATCCCTGATCTCCTGTGCAAGCAGCGGATAGTCTTTCGGATCGACCTTTTTTATGTCATCTGCCTGATTGATTTTTTCAAGTATCATTAAAACTCAAACCGCCTGTGATTAATTATCTCTGTCTATGAGCGCTCTGGTGATTTCAATCAGTGTCCTGTTATCTCCGCCCATCTTTTCCAGAAGACCTATCGCTTCTGCCGAGCAGCGCGCGACCTCTTCATTGGCTTTATCGATTCCGTACAGCGTAACGAATGTCGTCTTGCCTTCTTCTTTATCCGAGTGCACCGGTTTCCCGAGTTTTTCGTCTGTCGAAATCTCATCCAGCACATCATCTCTTATCTGGAATGCCATGCCGATATCACCGGCTATCTTCTCCACGGCTGTCACATCGTCATCATCCGCTCCTGCCAGGATCGCTCCTATCATCATGCTTGCCTCCAGCAGCGCCCCTGTTTTTAGTCTGTAAATGAAATCGAGCTGCTCACGGCTTAACGGTCTTCCGGTATTTTCCACATCGACTACCTGGCCTCCGGTCATTCCGAATATGCCTGCCTTGACTCCCATAACATTGACCGCTTTTAGTCCCGCCTTAGGGTCACGCATCTGCATGGCAGCTTCCGACATCGTTGAAAATGTCTGGATCATCATGGCATCTCCGCTGAGTGTGGCCATATCAACACCGTATACTACCCAGGTCGTCGGTTTCCCGCGGCGCAGCCTGTCATTGTCCATGCACGGAAGATCATCATGAATAAGGCTCGCAGTATGCATGATTTCCATGCCTGCCATAAATTTTCCTATGATCTCCTCTTCCGGCTCATGTGAATATTTTTTGCAGAAGTACATGTATGTTTCATACATAAGTATCGGACGTATACGCTTACCGCCCGCATCCACTGCCTCGTGCATCGCATTCAGTACAGTCGCCTGCAGTCCTTCGCGTTCCGGCAGATTTTTCATGACCATGTCATTTATTTTTTTGAAATCAACATTCAGATTCATTGTCATCTCCTGCATCAAGTTCGATAATCTTTTTCTCGACCTTATCGATTCTTGAGTTTACCGTCTGAATAATTTTCATTCCTTTTTCGTATATTTTGAATGAGTCCTCAAGTGCGATGTCGCCGTTTTCGAGGCTCTCGATTATTCCGTCGACTTCTTCAAGCATTTCTTCGATACTCTTTTTGTTTTCACTCATGGCTTACCTCCGTGATTACTTCATCTATCGTAGCTCCGGCTGTTCCGTCGGCAAAACGGAGCTTTATCGCATCTCCCGCATGCAGATGTGATGCCCTGCTGATATGATTCTCTGCCGCGTCGCTTACCCATGCATACCCGGATGAAATCTTTGCAAGCGGTGACAGTCCCTTGAGTCGTTCGGCCCGTATGGCCAGATCATGCCGGCGTCCGGCAACATCAGACTGCATAATATGCGAAAGCTTCATGCGCGATTCTTCCGCACGTGCCCGGTACGCATTAAGGCGGTTGGCCGGCGAAAGCAGATTCATTGAGTACTGCGCTCTCTCCGTCCTGCGCCTGAGTCCGTCGATACGGCTTTCCATCACATCCCGCAGCTTCTGCTCTTTTTTCTGAAGCACGCTGTCACGGGTCCATGTGATGAGTCCCTGTACTGCACGGTCCAGTCTTTCCTTTCTTGCATCGAGTGACCGCAGGAATTCCGTCATATCTTCCGTTGCGATTTCGGCAGCTGCACTCGGTGTCGGTGCACGCATGTCTGCCGTAAAATCCGCGATCGTAAAATCCGTTTCGTGCCCCACCGCACTGATTACCGGTGTACGACAGTTAAATATCGCCCTGGCAACCGTCTCTTCGTTGAATGCCCAGAGATCCTCGAGGCTTCCGCCTCCGCGTCCTACGATGATAACATCCACTCCGTAGTCATCCAGCATTCGGATACTTCGGACTATGCTTGCCGCCGCACCCTGTCCCTGAACTTTCGTCGGAACAAAAACCAGCTGTATATACGGATTCCGTCGCGTGGTGACATTGATTATGTCATGCACCGCGGCACCGGTCGATGCCGTCGCGATGCCTATCTTTGCGGGATGACGCGGTATGGGCTTTTTATATTCCGGAGCGAACATCCCCATCTCCTCGAGCTCTTTTTTGAGTTTCATGAATCTCTCATACAGATCACCCATGCCTGCAAGCTCGATTTTCTGGGCATAGATCTGATAACTGCCTCCGCGTTCGTATACCTCTATGCTCCCTGTCACAACTATCTTCTGTCCGTCACGCAAATTAAAGGAGAGACCTGTTCTGCGACTCGCAAACATTATGGCAGAAAGTGTCCCTCCGGAATCCTTCAAAGTGAAGTATATGTGTCCGCTTGAATGATATTTGCAGTTACTTACCTCACCCTGAACGCGGATGCGGTTCAGAGCACTGTCTTTCGCGAACATGTTTTTTATGTACGAATTAACCTGTGTAACGGAATAGATATTATCTGACATTAATCCACCAGTTTGGCAAGAACTCCGTTAATAAATGCCGGTGACTCGTCCTGCCCGAATTTCTTCGCGATTTCAACGGCCTCGTTGATAGCGACCTTTTCCGGCACATTTTCATCATATTTCATTTCATATACGGCAAGTCTTAAGATAGTGAGTTCTACCTTGCCTATTCTCTTCAGCTTCCATCCCTCTGTGGCTGCGGCAATCTTCTCATCGATTTCCGGAATCTTTGCAATGATGTCGTCAGCTCTGGCCTTCAGCTCTTTCTGCTCGTCTTCCTTGAGTTCAACTTCATGGATGATTTCAGTGTTTCCTGTTTCATCCGTGTCGTCCTCTTCAGGCTGGTCGAGGTACATGTCGATCTGCTCATCGGCTTCGGCTGCGGGATAAAAATCTGTACAAAAGAGCACCTTAAAACAGTGCTCCCTCAAAGCACGTCGTGTCATATATTCCCCCTGATTACAATTGCGTATCCGCAATATGCGGATACGCAATGATTATACAACATTTATAGAGTTTTTGCATTGTTTTTGTAAGTGCGTATATATCACACTTCTATCTCATGGCCCAGACAGAATGACCAGATAAGTCTTTTAGTTACACGGCAGTCTCTCATCTTTTCAAGAGCAATCCCGTAGTAATACAGCTGTCCCTCATAGCGTGCGGTAAGATCGGCATCACAGGCAACACGATCCGTCTTATAATCGACCAGTATACACTCCCTACCGTCCGGTGACATGATAAACGCATCTATGATACCCTGTACGAGCACAGGCTCATCTGAATCGGCTGCTCCGATCTCTCTGGCCGGTATACCCATGATGAACTGTCTCTCGCGATAAAGTCTGCCCTCGGCCTGCGCTGTTTTAAACTGCTGTCCGAGCGGCGAATCCAGGAATTTTATGGTATCCCCGGCCATGACCTCATCCGGCAGGCTGTCCAGAGTTTCCGACGGATTCGTATAATCCAGCTTTTCCATCACCTCATGATAGAGTGTGCCGCGTGCCGCACCGCCGCCTGCACCGTCAAATACTGTACTTTCGGCCCCGGTACGTTTTCGTATTTCATCTTTCAGCACACTGTCATAATCTCCGTCCCCGATTTCCGTCTCTCCGGTCATCACATCCTCACGGAGTTTATCGATCATCCACTGTTTCTTGAGTTCCGAGATAGATATCTTGTTCCTCAGATTCACATCTGCGGCATACGGATACTCAAAATCAAACACCCTGCCAAGCCTTTCTCTTTCACTTTTATCCACCGTCAGGGAATCAAGATATTCCGCTATACGGCCGGGACTGTCACCACCTGCCGCATGCATTGCCTCGCCTGCGGACAGTATCGTATACTTATAGTTCACTCCCGACTTAACGATCCAGTTGAGATAACCGTTTGTACTGTTTATATCCGCCAGTGCCATACCCGAAGCCGCTGCACGTTCCGTATATTCGGTAATGAATTTATCGGCATCGTTTATGGCCGCGGTCAGGAAAAGTTTCTCTCTGGCACGCGTCATCGCAACATACAGTATCCTCAGTTCCTCACCTATGGTATCGCTGCGCAGCTTCATGCGAAGCACCATCTGACGAAATGTATTCTGTCTGTATCGCTTTTCGAGATTTACATATCTGCAGGCAATACCGAGATCGTCATCTATAAGTATCGCCTTATTGCTGTCCATAACATTGAACTTCTTATTGCACTCGGCTATGAAAACGATCGGAAACTCAAGTCCTTTTGACTTGTGTATGCTCATGATGCTGACTGCGTCATCATTCTGCCCCGCTACCGACGCTTCTCCGAAATCGGTATCATAAGTCTTGAGATTATCTATATATCTGATGAAATTGAAAAGTCCCTTGTATCCGGTCAGGGCATACTCCGAGGCCATCTGCTTGAGCTTGTCAAGGTTGGCACGTCGCACCTTTCCTGCCGGAAGACTCATGGCATATTCGTAATAACCCGTCTCGTCATAAATCCTGGTGATCAGATCCTCTATATTCATGAACCGGCTCATCTCCCGGTACCGCGCCAGCATTTCCATACCGCGGTTATACTTATACTTCGCGATTCCGCTGAGCTTTCCGGGTTTCTTCCTGAGTACGACAAGTTCGTCATCAGTCATACCGATGACAGGTGAATGCAGAAATGCCGTAAGCTCAATATCCTTTCTCGGATTGTCGATCGCACAGAGCATGGCGATCATCGTGCGTACTTCAAGAGAACTGAAATATCCCTTGTTTGTGTCGCAATGTGCCCGTATGCCGGCATTTAACAAAGTATTCAGATACACTTCACCGTCTACGTTGGAGGATCGCAGAAGTATGACTATATCGGAAAGCTGCGCTTTTCTGTATTTCTTTCCGTCCCAGACATTCACACCGTTGTCGGGATTCGTAAGTTCTGTGATTTTTGAGGCGATCATTCTGGCCTGTGCGGACTGAGCAGTATCATCAGCGGCGATCTGCGATGTATCCACAAGCAGAAGCTCTGTCTCTGCCTGCATCGCAGAGGAGTTTTCTTCTTCCGGAGTTCCGAATGATGCCCCCGGATAGAGTTCGGCATCTTTTGTATACTCGACCGAACCTGCCGCCTTATGCATAATGACTCTGAAAAGTCTGTTTACACTGTCCAGCACTTCGGTCCTGCTCCTGAAATTACGCGACAGATTTATGAGAGTGTCGGTTCCTTCATCTGATTTGTCAAATGCCGCAAATGACTCATACTTGCCGACAAAGATATCCGGTCTGGCCTGACGGAACCCGTATATGGACTGCTTCACGTCTCCGACCATAAATACATTGCCGTTATCGATGGCATTTATGATGTCCTCCTGCAGCTGATTGGTATCCTGATACTCATCGACGCAGATCTCTTTGAATCTGTTCTTATACTCATCGGTCATCCTGAGTGCCTCAAGTGCCAGATGCTCAACATCCAGGAAGCCGGCAGCATTTTTTTCTTTCTTCTTTTCCGAGAACCTGTGATCAAACTCACGTGCCAGTGAAACAAGCACCCTTATAAACGGTACTGTAAGTTCATATTCTTTTATGAGTCCGTCAGGTTCATCCTGCGTGAAATCCTCCTGCCATTTTCTGACGGTTTTCTTGATATCCTCGCGCAGGTTTTTGACTTCTTCTTTTTTTGCCTGCACTGCGGCAGTGCTCTTTCTGCTGAGTGTCTTGAATTCAAAGTTTCTGAGAGCCTCACTCAACTCCTGATAATCCCCGGCAGTCGCAAGTTCCTCAAGTTTTTCGATATCCGATTCGATTGCTTCGGCATAGACATCCGGTCCGTCCGGACGATGACATAAATCCAGAATTTTTTCCGCTGCCGGGATCAGGGAAGCCGCAAGCTGCACCAGTGAACTGTATGCATATCTCTTAACCTCATCGATACTGTCGTATTCGAGCTGTCTCTGATACCATGCCTCGGGATCGGGTGTTACCTGAGCAAATTCATACACTCTCAGTATCTTTTCCTCTAAATTCCCTCCCTGGTTTCCTTCCCCGAATGCGTCGGTAAATGCTATAAAATCATCCTCTGCTCTTTCATAACATTCCTCCAGCAGTTCCTCCATAACATCTGCCTGCATAAGAACCAGTTCCGTCGGCTCGGCTATTCTGAAGTTCGGGTCGATATCAAGCTCATCCGTATGATCCCTGACGACATTCATACAGAAGCTGTCTATAGTCTGTATATTTGCACTGTCCAGAAGCGCCAGCTGCGTGCGCAGACGCACAGTTGCTTCACGCGGAAGTTCATGTATGACTTCCTCCAGCCTCCTGCGTATCCTGTCTTTCATCTCAGCTGCCGCAGCCCGCGTAAATGTGATGACTAAAAGCTCATCCACTCCTACAGGATCATCCTGATCCAGGATGCGCTGAATAATGCGCTCGACAAGAACAGCCGTCTTTCCGCTTCCTGCGGCGGCTGAAACCAGAAGACGCCTTTTCTTCGTCTTTATGGCATTTAACTGTTCATTTGTCCATTTACGGTCTGCCATATCCTAACTCTGTGTCGCTTCCTGTCCGCTTATTATCTGCCATGCCTGCTCATTGTCGTATTTCTTTTCCATGCTGTATCTGTATCCGCTTATCTTCGGATCGAATCCGCACACTGCCCGGAACCTGCAGTAATTGCATTTCACGTTATTCATGTCTTTGGCTGACGGTTCCACCCGAACATCACCTGAGGCTATCATTTTCCCAAAGCCTTCCGCCTTGCCCTCAACATAGGGTATGACTTTATCGATAGCTTCACGTTCATTAAGTCCCGCAAAAGACATTTCATCACGCAATGCCTCTTCGACTGTTTTTTTCTTCAGTTTGTCCTTGTCAATGATGGGATCCTTGAGCGTGTAATAGAACATTTCCTCGGGGATGATTTTCTTTCCTTTGAACCGGTCTGCAATCAGCTCACTGACAGCAGCCATGTACATAGTAATCTGCATATCGCGTCCGTTTACTATATCGCTCCAGTCCCAGGTCTTTTTACCGGATTTATAATCTATGATTCTGACTCCCACACTGCTATCATCCTCACGGATATCGGTCCTGTCGACTATACCCGAAAGCAGCATAGTCCTGCCCCCACCCAGGTCAAACCGTGTGGATTCAAGCCTGTCCTTTGCTCCGAACCCCCATTCAAAAGCATATGGAACGAACCCGTCCCCCTGTTTTTCGAGCAGTCCCAGGAAGGACCGTCCGACTATCTTTTCTACTCGCTTTACAATATACGCATTGCGTGCCGTGTCTGTATATTTCGAAGACTCATCATCGAGCATCGCTTCTTCGATACACCGGTGAACCATGGCTTCACATGCCTGTGCATCTATCGCAGTCAGATCGATTCTAAGCTTCTTTGCCTCACTGAAAATCTTTTCAAGCGCCGAATGTGCCAGATTGCCGATATCCATCACTCTGAGCGCAAACGGTTCTATCTCTGCCAGCTTAAGTCCGTAGGTCGCAAAATAGCTGTACGGACACTGCGCATAATTTTCCAGTTTGCTGACCGAACTCATCAGGCTGTCACCGTAAAGCAGGTCCACGCTTTCCTTATCCAGCTTACGCTGTTTATATACATAAAGAGCCGCCGATGTGATGAGCTGGATTTTTTCTCTCGTCTTCTCATCACCGATGAGATATGCATAGAGATTACCGAATTCAGCATCCGGACCGGCACCGCTTCGTATGTCTCTGAGTTTTTCTCCGACACGCCGCACTGCGGAACTAATGTTGTACAGTTCTCTCACATCAACTGCTTCTTCAATCTTCAGGTTGTCATACAGTCCGGTCAGGTATCCTATGATATATGACGGCTGGAGCTGTGAGCCTTTCAGATCAAGTCCCGCGTATGTCACTGTGAGTTTATCTCCCGGCTTTGTGAAAAGTCTGTATAGATAGTATCTCTGGATCAGCAGATCCTCTCTGACTGTAGGCGACAGTTCAAATCCCGCCTCCTTCAGTTTTTCCTTTTCCGTATCCGTGATTACATTTCCCCTCGAGAGCAGTTTGGGTATGCTCCCGTCATTGGCACCGATGACATAAAGTGCTCTGATACCGTCAAGTCTGGATCTCGTGATATCGCCGATAGTGATACGGTCCGTTCCCGACGGAATCATACCGAGCTTTATCTGTGCGGCACCGGCTGTAAAGATATCGGAAAACTCCTGTCCGGTCAGTTTTTCTCCGTCAAGCAGTCCTGCAATACCGTCAAGCAGTTCCGTGATTTTCTCATAGACTGCGGAGTATTCTCTCTCTCTTGCCCGGTCACCGTTTTCGGTAAAACGGTCCCGAATACGCTCGAGTTTTTCCCGGACCTGATTTGCTTCGAGCAGCTTCTTTACGGCAGTCACAATATTATTGACATCCGCTTTTTTATTTCCGGAAACCAGTTCCCTCAGTTCCTCCAGCGAATCAAGAACCGCGTTTTTATACTCATTAAGTTTTATTCTGTCTGTATCTTCAAGGTCCCTCGGCATGAAATCCCAGCTCGCACGCATACGTTTGTATCCGCGGCGTCCGCACTCGTAGATATAGTTATCCATGACATTGATCATGTCATCGTCCGCTTCCGGGGATTGCTCCGGCGCATCTACAGCCGGGGTTTCTGCCCGACTGTCAGGATCCGCAGAATCGGCTTTTTCAGTCTCCCCGTGGCTGACACTGATCAGTCCGGTCTTCAGATATCTCATCACACTCTCATATGAATAATCCGAATGCATGATATCAAATGCCGCCTCTATCATCTGCAGCAGCGGATTGTCTGCGATATCTATGGACTCATCGACATAGTAAGGAACCTCTGCAAGTTCCATCTCATGATTCAGCAGGCTTTTGTATCTGCTTATATCGGAACACACGACTGCGATATCCTTATACCGGTAATTGCAGGTCTTAACGAGACGCTCGATATCATTTACCACAAATGCGGCCTCGTCAGCCGTATTGCCTGCATGTATTATACGCAGCTCGTCATCCTTAATATGTCCTCTGGCACCATCGTATCTCAGGAAGTGTCTCTCCAGGAAGTCTTCCGTTCCGAGTACTGTATCTCTGCCGTGATTTACTCCGTTTTTCGATGCGATATCTATGATGCGGTCGATCATCTCACGGCTCATATCAAAAATATCGCTTTCGCGGTCTTCTCCTATACTGACAGTGATCACCACTTCCCGGGCATAACAAAGGAAGTTCTCGATGATACGGTACTGGACCGGAGTAAAGCCGGTAAAACCGTCAAGAACTATATAGGCATTTTTTATGAAATCTGATTTATGGATGTTGGCGGCAAGTATATCGGGGATCTCTTCAAGAGTGACATACTTATCCCTGATAGCGTCTTTGAATGCGCTGTATATAATATTCAGATCGTGCATCTTGTTGCGCAGCTGACCGTCGACCAGGTCTATGCTTCCGGCGATATCCTCACTGCTGATTCCGTAGAGATATAGTTCGGAAATCATTGATTTAAGGTTGTCTACGAATCCAGGTTTGTCAAAACGGTTTCTCCAGACCTTCAGCTCATCTTTGTGTTCCGCACCGATTTTTCTGATGATCATCGCCTTGGAGATATCATCGATGACCTTAGGATTTTCGATTCCGAGTTCACCGAACACCTTGTATGCCAGACGGCTGAAGCCAAGTACTTCGATGTTATCCGCAGCATGACGCGGATGCATTTTTACTATTTCTTTTTCCGAGGAAGTAGTAGACTGTTCGGGCACGAGCAGCAAAAAATGACTGCTCTCATCGGCTGTTGCAGCCGAGATGCAGTCAGTGAATGCCTTGTGTGTTTTTCCGCTCCCTGAGCCTCCGAGAATAAACCGGTACATAGTTTGCCTCTACTCTTTTTCCTGCCTTCTTTACTCCTGATTCTGAGGTTTTTCCTCTGTTTCTCTGATCCTGCTGTCGAGGAAATCTATCTCATGCTGTATGTCCTCATTGTTTCCGTACTGCTGGACATACTCTTCGAACAATTTCTTTGCGGTCTCATAATCGTGCTTATACTCATAGCATATTGCAGTATTGTATTTAAGTGACGCGAGCACATCCGCTTCATCAGTGTCCGGATTTTTCTGAATGAATGCTATACCACGGGTAAACCAGTCGATTGCCTCGTCTATCTCTCCCCTCGCAAACTCCATGGAACCGATTCTGTTATAAAGTTCACCCGAAGCGCTCTTCTCATCATCTAACGCAGTTTTATACAGCTCAAGCACGGTTTCTATATCTTCTTTTTTGCCTGTGTGCGAAAGTGCGGTACCGAGTGCATAGAGTGCATCCTGATTACCTGTTCCGTGAGGATCCAGTGCACAGGACTGTTCGTAAAGACTCTGTGCTTTATACGGGTCCTGCCCCGCACGAAGCATACATATTATCTCGAGATTGATATATTCCGGTCTCTCGCCGTCCTCACGCCTTAACTGTGCATAGGTTCCGGCTGCATTGGCATACTCTTTTGCGAGCACCTCTGCCTCCGCACGATACCGCAGGATGTCGATTTCCAGTGAACCGTAGCCGCCGTCATGATAGGAAAGCGCCTCATCGAAACGCGCAACAGCCGCACTGAAATCTCCCTGCTGCATAAATCCGATGGCCTGCTCCCTGAGTTCTTTTTCCTTTCTAGTGTTTTTGCCGCATGCACAAAGCAGGCATACCGCAATCACGATACACGAAAAAAGGATAGCTTTTTTTATTTTATGCAAGTTAATTAAAGTCAATGTCAGCGAATGCCCGTGCTGCCGAAGCCGCCGCGGTCCTGTTCTCCCAGTTTTTCAACTTCGATGAATTCAAATGCCGGCTGATGCTCCATGATCCTGAACTGGCATATCCTGTCGTTGGTATGTATCACGACATCTCTGGTAGCCAGTGCAGGCCAGAACCACTGGTCATTGTCACCGCAGTAACTCTCATCCACTATCCCCATCGAATTGGTTTGGATGAGTCCGAAATTTTTATATGTTGATGATCTCGGGACGACATGTGCCTCATAGCCTTCAGGCAGCTTCATGCCTACTCCGAGCGGTATCAGACGAAAGTCGCCGGCTTTCAATTCGATGTCCTCGGCGCACCTTAAGTCCATCCAATCGCTTTTGCCGGCGATATACTCGATCTTATCTATTTTATCGGTAAAATATTTGATCTTTATATTCATCAGTTCTGTGCCATCTCCTGAGCTACAGCCTCAACTATCGAATCCGCCGTCTCCAGTCCGTGCTCTCCTTCTGCAACAGACTCCGTACCGAACTTGTATCCGACTTCCTTTTCGACTTCTTCTACAATCTCTGCCTCTCTGTCGGAGTCCATAGCCGGAAGTGCCGCTCTTGAGCCCACACCGAATCTGCGCAGGAACTCTTCTGTGGTGGCAAACAGTGCCGGCTTGCCAGGAGCATCAAGTCTGCCTGCTTCATATACAAGTCCGTACTCGAGCAACTTGTTGAGTGCATATTCACATGATACACCACGGATGTTGTCAATTTCGGTTCTTGTTACAGGCTGTTTATATGCAATGACTGAAAGTGTCTCAAGAACAGCCTCTGTGAGTACCTGCTTCTTCGGCGTCTTCGCAACCTTGATAAGGTTCTCGTAAAAATCGGCTCTTGAACACATCTGCCAACTGTCTTCAAGTTCAAGGATCTGCATACCGCGATTTTCGTTATCGTATCTCTTCTGAAGTCTCATTGCTGCTGATTTTGCGGCATACTCATCACAATCGAGAGCTGCTGCAAGCTGACGTGTCTCAACAGATTTACCCATCGTGAAAAGTACTGATTCAACGATAGCTTCCTGTCTTAATTCCTGCTCGTATGTCATGATTCAAAATCCTCCAATCCGGACAGATCAAGTTCTGCCTCAGATTCCATTTCTTTTACTTCTATCTGTATATCATCACCGGGTTCATTCTGGGTGATTCCGAAAAGTCCGAGTTTTGTGAGCTCCAGTATACCGAGGAACGTGACAACCGTCGCAAGCACCGACGGCTGCTCCTCAAGGAGCGCTCTGAATGAAAAGCTTTTATGTTCCTTTGCATAACTGATAAGACTTTTGACTTTGCTCTGAAGGCTTATCTTCTCACGCTTAATCGTACCGAATCTGCTTCGCTCCGGATCGATCCGGTCTTCCTTGCGGCGCATGACCTGATTGAATATTTCCTGAAGCTTTGCAAGGTCCACACCTGACAGCAGCTTATCCAGATCCACCGGCTGCTCATATTTCTGAACCTCCTTCGGAATCGTCGGCCCTTTGTATAAGTGCCTGCCCGCATCAAGCTCCATATCTGCAAGCTCGGCCGCCATCATTTTCATCTTTCTGTGCTCGATGAGTCTCTCAACGAGTTCGGCCCTCGGGTCCACTTCCTCGCCTGTTTCCGGATCCACTTCCTTAGGAAGCAGCATCCTGGCCTTGATCTCCAGAAGCGTGGCTGCCATAACCATGAACTCGCTGGTTCTGTTCAGATCCTTCTGCGGCATGTTGTCCATGTACTCCAGATACTGCTCTGTGATCCTGGCTATGGGGATATCATAAATATTGATCTTATCTTTGTCGATAAGATGCAGAAGCAGGTCCAGCGGCCCCTCAAATGTCTCCAGTTTATATGAAATACTCTCGCCCATAACGAATACATTATAGCAAAGGGGTCTTTTTAAGTAAACAAAAAAAGCGCATATTTTGCGCTATTTTTTGATGTCTACCACAACAACTTGTGGTTTATTGTTTATCCTCAGGTTGACACTGTGAGTACCGAGTCCTGAAGAAATTATCATAAAAGTATGGTCAATTTGCTTCATTCCTACCACATTGGTGTTGAAAAACTGATATTGCGGTGTCATAAGTCCCACATTTCCGGGAAGCCGTATCGTCCCCCCGTGGAAATGCCCTGAAAGCACCAGGTCCGCTCCCATCTGAGTGTAGCTTTCCATAAACAGCGGTGAATGTGCCAGCATAACATTATATCTTTTCGGGTCAATGCCGCCGAGATGCTCAAGGGTTTTCTGTACATCCGGCTTACCCGGTACGATCGGTCTGTACTGCGTCTTATCAAGATTCAGGCCCGTAAATGACAGATTGTATTTCCACTCCACAGTCTGATCAGTCAGATACGTCACTCCCATGGATTCCAGCTGCTGTCTGAAACGTGTTCCGGCAAGTCTCTGCTCATGATTTCCTTCGGCATAGAATACCGGGTACTTCGCTGTCAGATCTCTGCAGAGCTGCGTCGTGACCTTTGTATGGATTTTCTTCTTATTATGCTTATCGGCGATGATCATATCTCCTCCGATAAGTACCGCATCCGGATCCGCGGCATCAATATATTCCAGCAGTCCGGAATTACCCTGTCCGAACTGTTTCTCATGAAGGTCTGTCAGAAACAGCAGTCTGACATTATCTCCGGCCTTGTCAAAACTGTCCACATCATATCTGGCATAGGTCAGAGTATCTCTTTCATGAGCGGAGACAGCAATGAAGGCGCTTGCCGCAGCAGCACCTAACATACCGAGTTTAACGGGCAGTTCTATTTTCTTCATGACCTTTTCGTTCAGTTCTCCGGTCAGTTGTTCCGCCACCGTTCTGGCAGCTTCTTTTGCTATTTCTTTTCCTATAGATCCCATATCTGTTTCCTGTATCCGTACGGACCCGCGATGCTGTCCGGTCCGTGTCTCTGCTTCATCCTCCCGCCATATAAGCACAGGTCTTTATTTCCTGTGTCGGATTTAATCGGCTTTAATCCCGGGGCCTATGAGGACCGCCCGGTTTGCGGCTGAAGCTGCGTTTGCATCAGTCTGAGTCTGTGAAGCGGTTCCGGTATCATTTCCTCCGGTCTGTCCTGCACCTTCGGCCGCTTTACGCGCCTCCATAACAGCAAAACCGTACTCGAAAAGTGCCTTTGTATCATCATAATGCGCCAGATAACTCTGGTTCTTCATCGTGACTGCTGCGAGGCGCACTCCGTCTTTCTCCGCCACAGTTACCAGCGTATTGCCTGCTTTCGTCGTATATCCGGTCTTGCCTGCTATCGCGTACTCATAATATTTCTCATGATTCTTCATGAGAATTTTGTTATTAAGCGAAATAAGCAGTCCGCTTTTATCCTTTTGCGACGCCGGCAGACGGTATATATTCGTCGTGTCGATTTTGCGAAGCTCTTCATATTTGAATGCCGCTGCCGCAATGAGTGCCATATCATGAGCAGTGGTCAGGTGCTTTTCATTATTGAGACCGTTCGGGTTCACGAAATTCGTGTTTGTGCATCCGAGTTCTTTGGCTCTTTTGTTCATCATATCAGCAAATTTCGGAACGGACCCTGCTATGTGCTCGGCAAGTGCATTGGCAACCTCGTTGGCACTCTTGAGCATAAGCGCATAGAGGCAGTCGCGCACACTCATCCTGTCTCCTTCGGACATCCTGGCTGTAGTCGCACCGCTCTCGAGATTCGTTGTTGCGGATTTTGAGAATGTGACCATATCATCCAGACTGCAATTCTCCATGACAAGCAGCGCTGTCATGACTTTTGTTATGGATGCCGGGTAATACCGGGTGTTCTCATCCTTACCCCAGAGAACTTCTCCGGTATCGGCATTGATAACGATACCTGTGGCTGAGTTGAGCTCCGGTACCTGAATGCCCGCTGCAGACGAATTTGCTGCCTGGGAGGTCACCACGGAAGCTTCATTTGCAGACGTTACCATGGATGACCCGGTATCGGCAAATGAAACAAAGCACCCTATGAAGATATTAACGACAGCTGCTGTCAGTAATATCAGACTTTTTATCTTTTTATCATACATCAGTACTGAGCTTCCAATCCGTTATTTGTCCCGTATTTATCATACAGCTTATCGATCTCTCCTGTAATTCCCACAGCGATGAAGCACTTCCCGTCTCCGTGCTTCCCGTAGAGCTTCATAAGTTCAATCATGTTCTCCTCCGGAATCTTGATACATCCGGCAGAAGTCCCTGCCTGCATTCCCTGGCAATGAATAAAAATTGCGCTTCCTTTGTTGCTGACCTTGTTTGCATTGTAGCCGGAATTGATTACATAATCATAACAAACCGAATAATAATCAGATCCGATGCGTTCTCCGTCCAGCCGGCCTTCCGGATCATATACAAGATCATTGCTATCTTTAGTCCAGACATAACTTCTGTCCGTAACGTTCAGATAGTTTGATGGAAAGCCTTCCTGCGCAGGTTTCTGTCCGAACGGGGTATTCATCAACCATACTCCGACAGGTGTAGTCATGTCTCCTTCGACACGGTTTTTGCTCATTCCGTTCTGTCCTGTGTTTCCGTTTACGGCGAACACGCTCTTCCAGCTTCCGTCCGATTTCTCATAAGCCGTTACAAGGCAGGTCCTGTCTTCATTGCCTTCAACAACTACCAGGACTTCCGCTTCCTCCGGAAGCACAAATTGATCAGGATCATATCCGGGCTTGATACCCGGTCCTATCAAAGCAGTTGCCAGCATTAATGCCGTAAGCGTTTTTATCTTTAAACCAAACATGTTTTCCTCTGTGTCAGTTATATATGAAATGTTATCCGGAAATCTTTATTCTGTAAATCAACCCGGTTGTTATCATCACATTGAACCTTTACCCCAATATCATTATGACGCAGGTGCCGGAAGTCAGTTACGAATCGTTTCGTGCTGTGCACTCTCACGATTCTTCCACATCATTATAACATCTTACGGACATGCTTCTGAATAATTTTCTCTTACGATTTCCTTATGCGCAGAAATCTGTCCAGTTCAACCATGAATTCTTCCAGACGTCTGCATTTAAGCACGCTGTGCGGAGCACCCAGGTATACGCAGACTTCTTTAAGTTTCTCAATGCAGTGATGCTCGTCCGGATCAATCTGAAGATAATCCGATTTGAGCCGCCGGATAAATGTCCGCAGCTCTTCCGTCGTTGCTTTCTCTCCTCCCCGGAGCTGTCTGATCAGTGAAGGATCCGCTACCATGCCACGTCCGATCATGATTGTATCGTCTAAAGGTTCGCCGGTCGATCCGGCATTTACACCTTCTGTCAGCTCGTCTCCCGGCTTGAAAATATCTCCGTTGTAAACGAGCCTGTTTTTGCTGTGTTCCTTTGCCCACAGGTACATTTCCCGGTGTGCATGTCCCCGGTACATCTCCTCACCCACCCGCGGATGGACTATGAGTTCCTCCATCGGATACTTGTTATATATTTCCATGAGTCCGAAAAACTCTTCGGTATCATACATGCCCAGACGCGTTTTTACGGAAATCCTGGCATTGGTTTTTGCAAAGACATCCTCCAGGAAAAAATCCAGTTTTTGGGGATGCATAAGAAATCCGGCACCCCGTCCCTTGCTCACGACTGTTCCCGACGGACAGCCGACATTTATATTGAGCTCCGTGTATCCGTAACTGCGCATGTCTTTTTCAAATTTAAGAAAATCCTCTGCGTCATCGGTAAGCATCTGGGGCACCAGATACATTCCCTCGTTGTTTTCGGGAAGTATCCCGCGAATCGCATAAGAGCTTTTATGCCGTTTCGTCTGCGGCGAAAAAAACGGAGTAAAATACTTGTCTACTCCGTCTCCGAAAAATTCGTGTACCGCACGGCGATACACATAAGTTGTGATGCCCTCCATGGGCGCAAGATAATATTTCATATTTGTGACGCCCGGCCTATTGGCGGCTCGCTTCTTCACTTATCTTAAGCAGGCGCTCAATCTCATCAACATCAAGATTCAGCTTTTCTGCAAGCTCTTCATTTGACGGCCTGCGTCCGAGTTCTTCAACCATCGAGACCGCGGCATCCGACAGATCATTGAGTCTTTCTGCCAGATCCTGATCTGCAGCTTTCAGGCAGTTGCTCTCTGTAATGAATGCAGTGAGTCTCTCATTGATTGCCGCATCGATTTTATCCTGAAGGCTGCCTTCAGGTTTTTTCATATGCTCATCAACCACTTCCGTAAGTATGAGTGAAGCTTCTCCGACCAGTTCGTCCTCGTCAACTCCCATCTGTGTGTAATCTGTAAGCGATTCCAGCACGTCCGGCAGAAATTGTTCTATAAGTCTGTTGCGTTCGTTGTTATCCATTTTTTACTCCGTTTCACATCCAAATCCCTTTGATAAAAATTTCAATGCCTATAAACACCAGAATCGCACCGCCGAGAATGCTTGCCCTGCCTGCGATTTTTGTGCCGATAGTCTTGCCGAGCTTCAGTCCGAGCAGGCAGATAAAGTAAGTCACGATTCCTATGATCAGCGATTCCGTAAATGCCATGAGGAAATCATAATCCGCTATCGTAAAGCCCACGGACAGCGCGTCTATGGACGTGGCAACTGCCTGAATCATAAGGGCTGCAAATCCTACCGCCGGCGTGTCCACTTTGCCGTCCTTGTTTTTTATACCCTCTACGATCATTTTGATTCCTATATAAAGAAGCAGAATCAGTGCGATCCAGGGGACAAATTTCTGAAATGATGAAAAGATATTTACTATAGTGTGGACACAGATCCATCCGATCAGAGGCATAGCAAGCTGAAAAGCTCCGAATGTTCCCGCAATCGTATGGGTTTTCGCAGCCTTCATCTGCGGCTCACCCAGCCCGTTTGCAAGTGAGACCGAGAATGCGTCCATGGCAAGTCCGACCCCCATCAGTATACTGTTAAAGAAAAACAAAAAATCAAATTTCATTCAGCCATCTTCTTTCATCATCAGTCAGGAAAGGTGATATTCTGGTCTTCACCTCTGCCTGATAATTTTCAAAGTTGTTTTTATCCTCTTCCGTCATGAGCGAAAAATCGATCGCCTCTGTCTCAAGCGGCACCCAGGTGAGGCATTCGAATTCCCGGTCACCGACCGCAATCAGGTTTTCGATTCGCACACCGTGACTTCCTTCAATATAAACTCCGGGCTCATCACTGGTTATCTCATTCCCGGTAAATTTATAGACCGGCACAGTGTTTACTGCCTTTGAAGCAGACTGCTGCGGACTCTTTAAAGTTTGCTTCTGCTCTTTGTTCTGCGAACGTGAAATACGTGCCGGACCTTCATGTACGTATCCCAGAAACCCGATTCCGTGCCCGGCTCCGTGATTGAAATCAAGTTCGTTTGCGCGCAGCATTTCACGGGCACATTCATCTATTATAGAGGAATTTAAGGGAAGCGTAAACTTCCTGTTGAGTACCCGGAGCATTCCGATGCAGACAAGCGTATAATGCGTTTTTTCTTCTTCCGTCAGTGGTCCGAGAGCGATGGTCCTGGTCACATCCGTCGTTCCGTCCAAATACTGACCGCCGCAGTCGACAAGATACAGTCCCTGCGGTTTAAGCGTCCTGCAGGATTCCTGTTTTGCTTCATAATGCACTATCGCAGCATCCGGGCCATAGGCGGAAATCGTGGGAAAGCTAAGAGAAACATAATACGGATCTCCGGCACGCAGTGCATCCAGATGATCCGATGCGTTGATTTCGTCCGGAAAGTCTGATGCCTCCTGCATACGTTTTTTTATCCAGTATATGAACTTCGTCATGTACACCCCGTCACGAAGTCCGCATTCCCTCATATGCTGCAGTTCATCCGCACTCTTGTGTGTCTTGATATCGGCAACGACAGTACTGAACGGCTGTCCCTCTGCAAGTCTGTTTCTGTTTGCATCAGAATCAGCAAAATCAGCATAGTCTGCGATTTTTATGTTCAGGTTTTTCAGATACTCTTCTATCTGCGGCGACAGCGATGCCGGCTGGAGATATATTGTTATCGTATCCGCGATATGAAGAAACGAATAAAAAACAGGATTATACGGAATGTCACTTCCGCGGAGATTGAGAAGCCATGCGATGTCATCAAGGGCATTGATAAAAATCTCTTTCAGACCTCGCTCCTGCATGACCTGACGAACCAGTTCTGTCTTTTCCCTAGCAGTCCTTCCTGCCCATCGGATATCATGGATCCACAGCGGATTTGCCGGACGGGCAGGCCTGTCGGGCCATATTATGTCAATTATCAGTTCATACAGTGAATCATCACAGGCTTTTCTTTTTGCGATATCATCCGAAGCCTTTTCCCTGTCCGGAGCGTCACTGTCGGCATTTCCGGCCTGCGCAGTATTCCGGCCCGCGTCATCATTTTCCCTGATGATCCTGGCTGTCGGATCGATGCCGGCACTCTCACACCATTCCTTATATCCCGGCACTCCCGGCTCTCCGGTTTTCATGAGCGTGATCCCGCTGCCTTGCAGCTCATCATCAGCCTGTATAAAGTATCTTCCGTCGGTCCATAGCCGTGCGTCGTCTGCTGTAACTGCGAGCCGTCCGTTCGTACCGGTGAAGCCGCTGATATATTTCACTGCGTTGTCATGCTCGCAGATGTATTCGCTGTCATGGGCATCCGAAGTGACTGCGGTAAAATACTTCACCCCGCGGCGTTCCATCTCTATACGCAGTTCCTTGATATGGTTGTTTTTATTCTGATTGTCCATAATCTTTTTCCGACATTCACACCGGATTTCTTATCATCCCGCCAAAGTATGGGCTATCGGCTACCGGAGACCCCGCCGCCCATCCCGCGCGCCTTCGACATCCCGCCAAGGTATGGGCTATCGGCTGTCGGAGACCCCGCCGCCCATCCCTTGCTTACCGGCTCTATCATAATAACACACTTTCTGTTATAATTCTGCTATAATAGAAGCAGTTTTCGAATATGAATGAAAAAGCACTGAAAACACTCGAATATGACAAAGTGATAGCCATGCTCGTCGAGCAGGCTTCATCCGATCCCGGCAGGAAGCTGTGTCGGGAGCTTTTGCCGTGCACGGAGATAGAAACAATACGCACTGCGATGCAGGAAACAACAGACGCAGCAGCCAGACTTCGCGAAAAAGGTCACATCAGCTTCGGTGACACCCGTGATCTGGGCGGATGTCTGAAAAGACTTGAGATACAGGCGTCTCTGAGTATGGCTGAACTGCTTTACATCTCCAGACTTCTGTCAAACGTAAAGCGTGTGCACAGCTTCGGCTCACATGAAAAGGACGGCGAGGCCAGCAGCTTCGACAGCCTAGAAGCTTACTTCAAATCCCTCGACGATATCCCGACTCTGAACCGGGCCATCACAGGCTGTATAATCGACGAAGATACTATGGCCGATGATGCCTCTCCGGAGCTTAAGAGCATCCGCCGCAAGCGCAAGTCTATAACAGATCACATGCATACTGAGCTGAATGCGATTCTCAATGCGCACCGCATGTATCTTCAGGATGCTGTCATCGCCATCCGCGACGGTGCATACTGTCTGCCTGTTAAAGCCGAGTATAAGGGCCAGGTTCCGGGTGTGATCCATGATCAGTCCGCGACCGGTTCGACCATCTTCATCGAACCGATGGCCGTAATCCGGTTCAACAATACTCTTCGTGAACTTGACGCACAGGAAAAAACAGAAATAGCAAAAATACTCGACCAGCTGACGGAACAGGCTGTACCCTGCCGTCAGACTATCGAAACTGATATAAAACTCATGAGTCATCTCGACTTCGTCTTTGCCAAGGCCAATCTCTCGTCAAAGATGCGAGGAGAACATGTTGAGCTTAATGACCACGGAATTATTGAGCTCAGACAGGCGCGTCATCCCCTCCTTAAGGGTCATGCAGTCGTGCCTATCGACATCAGTCTGGGAAATGATTACGACCTGCTTATCATAACCGGGCCCAATACCGGAGGCAAAACCGTCTCACTCAAGACTGTCGGTCTGCTAACTCTCATGGCTCAGTCGGGTCTGCATATCCCGGCTTTCCAGAACAGCAAAATTGCTGTCTTTCAGGAAGTCTATGCCGACATAGGTGACGAACAGAGCATAGAGCAGAGTCTGTCAACATTCTCCGGGCACATGAAAAATATCGTTGAAATAGTCGACAAAGCTGACAGGGATTCACTCTGCCTTTTCGACGAACTCGGTGCTGGAACAGATCCGACCGAGGGAGCCGCTCTGGCGATTTCCGTTCTCAACTTTCTTCATAACCTCGGTGTTCGCGCGATAGCCACGACACATTACAGCGAGCTCAAGGTCTACGCTCTCACCACTCCCGGTGTGGAGAACGCCAGCTGTGAGTTCGATGTCGAAACACTGCGTCCGACATACCGTATACTGACCGGCATCCCCGGCAAATCCAACGCGTTTGCCATATCCCGCCGTCTCGGACTTCCGGAATTCATCATCGAGGATGCGGGAAAACACATTGAGAAAAATGATGCCGCTTTCGAGGATCTCATCGCAAAGCTGAATGCCGATCGCCAGATCATCGAACGTGACAAAATCGAAATAGAAAAGAACAAACGCGAAATCGAAGAACTCAAGAAACGCCGTGCTGCGCAGAATGAGAACCTCGACGAGCGCAGGGAAAAGATACTTCGTGAAGCGCGCGAGGAGGCGTCCCGCATACTTATCGAAGCCAAGACCACTGCGGATGAGACCATACGCAGCATCAATAAGATATCCCACGATTCAGGCGTCAGCAAACGTCTCGAAAAAGAACGCGCCCGCATACGCGAAAGTCTGAACCGTACTCTCGATACGGCCCCTGTCAATGATGACAAAGACCTTGATATGGCCTCGAGACTTATGAATGCCTGGAGCGGCAAAAGCACTCCTGACAGCCAGACATCTTCAAAGAAACCTGGCCAGGGAAAACGCAATATCCCCGAAAGACATACGACACATGTGCGTGCGGCAAGCATTTCCCCGGAGATCAATCTTATTGGGAAAAATGTCGACGAAGCATGTGCGGAACTCGATAAATATCTGGACGATGCACTGCTTTCGCATCTTCCCAGAATCAGAATCATTCACGGCCGCGGAACAGGCGCACTGCGAAACGGAATACACTCATATCTTAAGCGCCAGAAATTCGTCAAAAGCTTTCATCTGGCAGAATTCGATGACGGCGGAGACGCAATCACAGTAGTGGAGTTTTAATATGGACAAACAAAAAATCTTAATTGTAGATGATGACGAGAACATCGCGGAACTTATCTCGATGTACCTGACCAAGGAATGCTATGACACACGTACCTGCGGTGACGGAGAGTCTGCCGTTGCGGCATTTAAAGAGTATGCCCCGAATCTCATCCTCCTGGATCTCATGCTTCCGGGTATGGACGGATATCAGGTCTGCAGAACAATCAGAAATGATTCTCAGGTTCCTATTATCATGCTTTCCGCCAAAGGTGAAGTGTTTGATAAGGTTCTGGGACTTGAGCTCGGTGCGGATGATTACATCATAAAACCTTTTGATTCCAAGGAACTGGTCGCAAGGGTCAAGGCTGTTCTGAGAAGAACCAATACTCCTGCTCCCGCGGCTCCGGAGCCCGCAAAGGATGCCAATGTCCTCAACTATCCGCAGCTGGAGATCAATCTGACCAATTACGAAGTAAGATATATGGGTGCCACTATAGAAATGCCTCCGAAGGAACTTGAGCTTCTCTACTTCCTGGCATCGCATCCTAATCAGGTATTCACCCGCGAGCAGCTTCTCGACCACATCTGGGGATACGAATATGCAGGTGACACACGAACAGTCGACGTACATGTCAAACGACTCCGTGAGAAGCTCCCGGAAAATCCCAAATGGTCCATTTCAACTGTATGGGGAATAGGTTATAAATTCGAATCCAATTAAAACATATAGCATACCCGGCAGACGCCTGTCTAAATAATCAGACGTCACCGTGTGAACATTTACTCTGATGAAACTGTATTATAAATTTGTGCTTAGTTACATAATCTTCGGTGTGGCGGCATTCGCAGTTATAGCGACGCTGTCTACTTCGCTTACCCACAGATACCTGATACAGTCACAAAGCAAGACCCTGTATGACGAGGCCAATCTGATAGCCGGTAACTTTTCCGACAACTCCGAAGGCAGTACCAGTCTCGAGACGATCGAGCCACAGATCAAGGTAATCGGAGCATACCTGCATTCACAGATCTGGGTCATGGATAAAAACGGAACCGTGCTTGCTGATTCTCAGGGTGTGATGAGCGGAACCAATGTCCCCGCCTTCGACCCTACTGCAGGCGGCACCAAGAACTATATGGACGGTGATTTTTTCGGCTGTTTTGATGAAGAGGTCATCAGTGTGTGCGTACCGATCACGGGCAATTACAAAACACTGGGATATGTCGTCATCCATCTGCCGATGTCCGAACTTACGGAGAATGAAAATCAGATTTTAAATATAGTCTATATAACTTCTATCATCGTTTTCCTGCTCTCGCTGATCCTGCTTATAGTTTTCGATGCAGTCATCTACAGACCCCTGCGCAGGATAACCGAAGGTGCAAGCGAGTTTGCGGGCGGAAATCTGAAGCATCAGATCAGTGTCAAATCGCACGATGAGATGGGTTATCTGGCAAATACCATGAATCTGATGGCGCGCGATCTGGACGAAGCCGAAGGATATCAGCATTCTTTCATCGCAAACATCTCCCACGACTTCAGAAGCCCTCTTACATCCATCAAAGGTTACCTCGAAGCAATACTGGACGGAACGATACCGCCGGAAAAACAGGAGCAATATCTGAGTCGCGTCATCGGTGAGGTTGACAGGCTTACGAAGCTCACCAGCAGCATGCTGACGCTTAATACCATCGACTCAAAGGGTCTTCTGAACAGAACTAAATTTGATATCAACAGAATGATCAAGGAAACCGCCCAGAGCTTTGAGGGTCAGTGTCTTGAAAAAAGCATCACCTTCGAACTGACATTTGAAGAAGAGTCGCAAATGGTATATGCTGATTTCAGTAAGATTCAGCAGGTCATCTATAATCTGGTTGACAATGCAATAAAATTTTCAGGCAAGGATTCTTCCATTTATCTCTCTACAGTGCAAAAGGGTGAAAAGATCCTTACTTCCGTAAAAGATACCGGTGAAGGAATCCCCAAAAAAGATCTGAAGCATATTTTTGACAGATTCTATAAATCCGATACATCCAGAGGAAAAGACAAAAAGGGCACAGGACTCGGACTGGCCATAGTAAAGGGAATCATCCAGTCCCACGGAGAAAATATAGACGTTATAAGTACAGAAGGCGTAGGCACTGAGTTTGTTTTCTCACTGCCGAATGCAGACGAATTGGAAGGAGAATAAATCATGAAAAAAGCGCTATGTACATTACTGGCAGCTCTGATGTTTGTTATGAGTATGAGCTGTGTATCATTTGCTGACAGCCTGACCGAGATCGGCAGTGTTACTCTTGAACTGTACTACGATACTTTCAAAGCCAAAGAGTCACACTCTGCCGATGATATAAATGTCGTTCCGGATTCAGGCACCGGCTATGACATATCCTCAACAAAACTCAACAAGTCAAAATATCAGGAAGGCGACAGTCCGGAATTTACTGTTGTGCTTAAAGCTGACGATAATCATTGCTTCGCAAAAAATGCCTATTATAAAGAGAACATACATGTTTTCAACGGTGAAGCCTACAATGCATCCCTTTCATCCAGCAGAAAAACCCTGACGATCAAAATATATTTAAATGATGTCGAGGAAGCCGAGGATCCGGGATGGGATCCGCAGCCTACTCCGGGTGGTGGCGGCGGTCCGGGACATGATGTCCCTGTGGACAGCGGCCCTGGAGCTCAGGATCAGAGCGGCAAGGGCGCATGGCTTCAGGACCCGTTCAACGGGCGCTGGTGGTACTCTCTTCCTACCGGGTCACGCCCGAAATCACAGTGGCTTCAGATCGACAAAAAATGGTACTGGTTTGATGAGCTCGGATATATGGGCCAGAATGCATGGTTAAACTATCAGGGCAAATGGTACTTCGTAGGTCCTGAGGGAGACATGTGGATCAGCAGAAGAACTCCTGACAGATTCTGGGTCGGCTCCGACGGAGCATGGGACGGAAAACCTGCTTCTTATTAAAACTTGATAATTTCACTGAAATGTCTTAAAATACTATAGGTTATAAAAGAGATGGAATTGGAGAGTTTATCATGCTCGATTTAAGAAACAAGAAAACAAAAAAAATCATTACCGCAATTATCGTTATCGTTTTATGTCTTGCGATGATCGTTCCCACACTGATTTGGGCTCTTCAGGGACTCGGATGATCGAAGGAGCGGTAAAATATATTGAAATAGACGGAAATGCGGGCAGCCTCGGTGCTGCCCGCATTTATGTGCGCAATAAAGCTGAAATAGATTCCCGTTTCCGAACCGGCTATATGGATATCGCTGATTTTGAACCCGATTCGGAATCTTCCCTTCCTGTTCTTGAGGACGGAGTGATAGCAGAGCTTGGCCGCATATGCTCCGAAGAGAATTGCGGATATGTTCTTAACCTGCGAAAGATCCCCGTGCTTCAGAAAACAATTGAAATATGCGAAATCTTCTCACTCAATCCGTATGAGATTCCTGCCCGTGCGGTAATCCGCCTTACTGATAAACAAAGTCCCGCGTCATGTGGTTACACGACACGGGCACTTCGTAAAACTCTTTTAAGAGAAAACTGAATCCTGCTTTCCCTTTTATTCAGTTTGCATCTTATCCCTTCAGCGCTCCCGCCATCATTCCTTTGATAAGCTGTTTCGAACAGAAAATATAAACTATGATAACCGGTACGCATGCCAATGTCAGAGCAGAGAATACCAAATTCCAGTTTGTCGAGAACTGTCCGAAGAATAATGTAACAGCCTGCATCAAAGTACGGTTGTTATTGGAGCTGATGAATATCAGCGGGAAAAATGCATCATTCCAGATAGGAACGAAATTGTAAACTATTGTGGTAGCAATTGCCGGCTTGATAAGCGGAACCACTATCTTCCATACTATCTGCCATGTATTTGCTCCGTCAATAAATGCCGACTCTTCCATGGATTCCGGAATCATCTTTATATAACCCGTAAGCAGGAACATCGTAAACGGGATGTTCATTGCTACATAAATGAGTATCAGACACCATAGGTTGTCTATAAGTCCCATACTGTAGAAAAGATCATTCAAAGATAAAAGTCCCAGTCTCAGCGGAAGCATCATTCCAACCAGGAAGAAAATATACAAAAAGCCTGACAGCTTTGTTTTATATCTGGCCAGAATATAGGCAAGGAGAATCGATACCACAAGCAGGATTACGCTTGAGACAACCGTTACGAAAATACTGTTCAAAAAGTACTGTCCGAAATTCTCCTTTGTAAACAGTGTCACAAATCCGTCTGTAACCACAGTCTGCGGAAGTCCCGTAGGATTCTTCATGATTTCCAGATTTCCCTTTAATGAAGTAACGATCATAAGGAATATCGGATACAGAGTGTACAGTGTATATAATGTGAGCACTATGTAAACGAATAAAATACCGAAATTAAATTTTTTCTTTTTTTCGACCATCGGCGCACCTCCTTACAGATCTCCGTCTTTACCCATAAGACGGAAGTAAATGATAACACCGATACCGATAATAACGAACATACAGCTTGCAATCGCAGCTCCGACTCCCATCGCCGGTTCCAGACCAAGTCTCTGTCCGAAACATATTCGATAGAAGAATGTTCCCAGAATGTCTGTTGAATAATTCGGTGCTCCCAGTGATCCGGCCATAGCATATATGATTTCGAAAGCACTGAAGTTTGAAACAAATACGATTACCGATATTACGAACATAACAGGCATAATAAGCGGGAATGTGATCTTCCAGAATTGCTGCCATCCGGTTGCTCCGTCGAGTGAAGCCGCTTCGTACAGCTCATCCGGTACAGCCTGCATTCCTGCAAGGAACATTATCATAGGAACACCTGTATACTGCCATGCATTTGCAATCGAGATACAGATAAGCGCTGTTTTTTCATTACCGAGCCATGCTGTCTTAAGTCCCTCAAGTCCCAGTTTTCCAAGTGAGAAATTCAGAGGTCCCCACAACGGGTTATATATCAGTGTCCATATGAAACCTACGATAATGATAGATAACGTTGTAGGAACATAGAGTACAGTCCTGAAGAATTTCGCGCCTTTTAAATTTCTGATATTGATGAACGCAGCCAGCATAAGTGCAATACAGTTCTGGAATAACATCGTCAAAAGAAAAAATACGACGTTATTTTTTAGCGCACCAAAAAATCTCTCAGAATATCCGGGGTCACCGAATAACTTACGATAATTGGCCAAACCGACAAAAGTCTTTGCGCCATAACCATTCCAATCGAAGAAGCTGAGTCCCAGCGAACTGATAAGTGGATACAGCATGAACACAACATAAAAAATCAATGCCGGTAGAAGGAACGCTATGAATATCCCTTTGGATCTTTTCATTATTATTCCCCGTCTTTCTGCGAAAGACACCAATGCGCTATGAAACTGTGCACCGG
>JAUNOA010000012.1 GCA_030531245.1 Lachnospiraceae bacterium | reverse complement strand
TAATCATCGTCTTTTTCTCTCATTAGATGTCATCTTAACTTAATGACATTGACCTTTATGGTGTTTTTTTTAGGAAAAGCACCTTTATGGTGTTTTTTTGTTGACACAAAGAGAATAAAAGGATTAGAATAATTAGAATAAGTATTTTTTGATATACAGATAGTAATGGTTTTGTGTTTTTTTGTTTTGAGGTGAGTAATGGCTATAGGATGTTTTACAAAGGAGGATCTGGAGAAATTAAGAGAGAATCCATATGTATCTATGGTTTCCCATGGACGGATTTTTTATACAGAGGAGTTTAAACGTCTGTTTACGACAAAATACCTTGCAGGACAGTCGCCTGTGGAGATTTTTCGTGAAGCGGGATTTGATACTGTAAAACTCGGTAATAAACGTATTGAGCGTGCAAGCGCAAACTGGAGAAAGAAATATAATATTCCCAGTCTTCAGTATGACCGGGAAAAGCGTAAGGAGATCACAACGGCTTTGTTCAATTCCATTGAGGAGTATAACAAAGAAATTGAGAAGCTTAAAGCTCAGATAAATGCATTGCAGACCAAATATCATGAAGCGTGACATCTGATTCAGATGTCACGTTTCTTTTCACTTTTCTCCGCAGTTTCTATAAGCTCTTCCTCGAATCCGGTGAGGGCAGCGAAAGGAGCAAACTGTGCGGCACGGTCACGCATGGACATGGAGCGATGCTTTTTTGATACAGGGTGAGGAAGATTAATTATGTCATCGTATTTACCGCTCATGCTTTATGTCCTCCCACTTCCTGATTTCGTTCTATTGTTTTGGCTCCTTCTTTTAAGTTCATTCCTTTAAGAACTGCATTTTTGCCGTAACGTTCTTTGATTGAAAGGAGAGCTTCCTGTATGCGGCGCTCTTTCCGCTCTTTTTCGGATTGTGCATTTTCTTCTTTTAGAGCTGCCTCATAATCCGTAAAGAGATCAAGCTGTTCATATACGGGCTGCATTTTCAGAATCCTTTCATAAGTTACATTGTTTGCCACGACATAAGCCCGTCTTACCAGCAGATTCCGGTCAACTATCTTTTCGTATAATTCAGTCACTGCTTTCATGATAGCATCGGTTGATGAGGTCATGGACGTAAGATTGATCGTTCCGTGAGCATTTTTCGGAACCGGTCTTCCATAAGGATCCATACTGATAGGCCCTTTATATTTTTTTCTGATATCAGGATTTGTGAGACAGGATGTATCGTAGCAGACAGTAAGAATCATCTGGTTTGTCAGCAGGCCTTTTTCGACCAGATCAAGAACAAGCAGATCCGTCATCTCGCGGACTATGAGTTTTCCTTTCTCAAAATCATAAGCTTCGGATAAGACCTGACCGGTACTTAAACTTCTGCTTTCCGGCCGGTATTCTTTTATTTCTTTTATAGTACACGGCTCCCAGCCCCAGGCATGATCAATGAGTAATTCGGCATTTATGCCGAACATTTTATATAACAGATCTTCATTATAGTAGTCGTCGGGTTTTCCCACAGAACAACGGGCCACATCACCCATTGTATACATGCCTTTTTCGGCAAGACGGTGTGCGTAGCCTCGTCCGATACGCCAGAAATCTGTGATGGGACTGTGATCCCAAAGCAGTTTTCTGTAGGACATTTCATCCAGTTCGGCTATGCGTACATCATCCTTATCTGCGGGCATATGTTTAGCAACTATGTCCATAGCGATTTTACACAGATACATATTTGTACCGATTCCGGCAGTGGCAGTAATCCCTGTTTCTTTCAGAACATCATGAATCATGGTCATAGCGAGTTCATGTGCAGTCATGTTATAGGTTCTGAGATATGCGGTCACATCCATAAATACTTCATCGACGGAATAGACATGCATATCGTCGGCAGAGATGTATTTGAGATAAATATCATAGATCCTCGTACTGTATTCCATATACAGGGCCATCCTGGGCGGCGCTGTTATATAGTCGAGTCTGCAGGAGGGATTTGACCTGACGGTAGGATCATCGGACGATGAGTCAGTAAGCTTTCTGCCGGGTGAGTTTTGCTGCCGCATGGCATTTACTTCTTTGACACGCTCCACGACTTCAAAAAGTCTGGACCGTCCGGAAATATCATATGATTTAAGCGACGGTGATACGGCCAGACAGATGGTTTTTTCCGTTCTGGTAGGATCAGCCACTACGAGATTGGTCTTCAGCGGATCGAGACCCCTTTCGACGCATTCCACGGAGGCATAAAATGATTTTAGATCTATAGCTATATATGTTTTTCCTGACATCATTTACCTCCGTGGTTTTCTGAAAAACATTGTAGCATAAATCAATCGGTTGTATACTGTTGTCAGGCATATTGCAGATAAAATGCCATTATACACGAAAGAGGATAACGAGATGTTTGAAGACAGAAAATTAGATCATATCGGAGTTATGGCTACAGACTCCGAGAAAGACGCACAGTGGTACATGGATAAACTTGGCTATAAGCTTAAAGGTAAATTCAAAAGCTCACATGGTGATTATTTCACATGGTTTGTCACTAACGGTAATGTGACATACGAGATTTCACAAAGAGCAAATCTAGACCCGATGCTTCAGGGCAAGGTTGATCATATTGCACTGACATCGGATGACATAGAAGCGGATTACAAGTATTGCGTAGATAACGGATACACTATTTCAACAAACGGAATCGAGGCTATTCCGGGACGATGGGAGAGAGGATGCAGGTTTTTTAAAGTTGTCAGCCCTACCGGAGAGCAGATTGAAATCAATCAGGATTTATAATCCATGAAGAGTATCAGATCCATTTATAAAATCGGAAACGGACCGTCGAGTTCTCATACGGTAGGTCCATACAGTGCAGCAAAGGAATTTCGCAGCAGATATGCCGACGCAGATGGTTTTGCTGTAACGCTTTACGGTTCTCTGGCAATGACCGGAGACGGACACGGTACGGCAAATGCTATACGTGCCGCTATTCCGGATGCGGAAATATATTTTGACACAGAAACGAATATTGAATTGCTTCCCCACCCCAATACGATGGATTTTATCGCAGAAAAGAAAGGGAAAGAAGTCGGACGGGCACGTGTTATGAGCATAGGCGGAGGATCTGTACTGTTTGAAGGCGAGCATAACAGCGAATATGATGACATCTATCCGCAGAAGAATTTCACGGAAATGCTGGATTATTGCGAGGAACAGGATATTACTCTGCAGGAGTTTATCTATCAGAGGGAGCCGGGTGATATCAAAGAATATCTCAGGGAAGTCTGGCAGGCGATGGTCGACTGTGTGCGCAGGGGATTAAAAACCGAAGGAATCCTCCCCGGGGGACTCAACATTGACAGAAAAGCAAAGAAGCTTTTTGATACGGTTTCATATAACGAGAGTTCGGATATAACGATGGACAGACTCATCTCGGCATTTGCTTATGCGGTAAGTGAGGAAAATGCTTCCGAGGGGCAGGTGGTCACGGCTCCTACCTGCGGAAGCTGTGGTGTGATTCCGTCGGTGCTGTATTATATGCGTTTTTACAGGGGATTCACTGAAGATGAGATTATCGATGCACTTGCGGTTGCCGCACTCATCGGAAATGTAATAAGCACCAATGCTTCCATATCCGGAGCTCAGTGCGGATGCCAGGCGGAAATCGGAAGCGCCTGCTCTATGGCGGCCGGAGCCCTGGCCATATTATATAAGATGGGAACAGGACAGATTGAATATGCCGCAGAGGTTTCGATGGAGCATAATCTGGGACTTACATGTGACCCGGTTAAGGGGCTGGTACAGATACCCTGCATTGAAAGAAATGCGGTTGCGGCAATGCGTGCCGTTACAGCTGTAAATCTTTCACGTTTTTTATTCAGAACCAGAAAGATATCATTTGATACGGTGGTTGAGACTATGTACCGGACAGGGCTTGATATGGATGTCAGGTATAAAGAGACCGCACACGGCGGATTGGCACAGCTATACAAAGAATGAAAGTTCGGGACAGGAGGACTATTGATGGATATAAATACTATATTGAAGGCAAAGAACGCATGGGAAAGATTTACCCGTAATCATCCCAGGTTTCCGATGTTTTTAAATGCGGCAAAGGCATACGGTATAAAAGAGGGAACGGTTCTGGAATTCCATATTTCAAATCCGGGTGAGGAGACTTTGATAGGAAATATCAGGATTACGGCAGATGATTTGGAGCTGTTTGAATCGATCAAGGAACTTAAATAATAAAAAGATGTTGTGATTCAGTTCACAACATCTTTTTATTATATTTCAAAGATGAGTACAGGATCGTCCCCGACAGTCAGTTTCACAGCGCGAAGTTTTGCCATGTCACCGGGTTTTGAGAGAGGATTATAAAGAGAATCTCCTATAATCGGATGACCTATGTAGGACATATGGACTCTTATCTGATGGGTGCGTCCTGTCTCGAGAGTACAGCGTACACGGGCATATCCCGGTCCGCGGTCAATCACGGTATAGTGAGTGACGGCTCTTTCTCCGTTTTCAAAATCAACGGTACGGCGTATATCATGAGGATCTTCGGGGTTGTATCTGGAAATGGGTGCGTCTATGGTTCCGTGATCCGCAATACTTCCGTCATCACTGATTTCGGCCTCATACTCCCTTTGTATTTTGTTACTGCGCATGAGTTCGCTTAAGCGGGCAGCGGATTGCCGGTTTTTGGCTATTATCACCAGACCTGATGTTTCACGGTCCAGCCGGTTTATGGCCCTGAACACAAAACCGGGATCATGCAGATAACCGGCGACGGCATCGGCCAGAGAATCACCCTGATGGATGCGCGACGGATGAGTGGGCATACCGGAGGGCTTATCCACCACTATGAGCTCATCATTTTCAAAAATAATTTTTATTCCGTCCATAGAATATATTATAGCAAAGTTATGGTAAAATAGAGACGAATAACGGAGGCAGATTATGCAGGATAAAATCGGGATATTAAAAGAGTGGATTGACAAATGCGATAATATAGTGTTTTTCGGAGGGGCAGGAGTATCCACCGAAAGCGGAGTGCCGGATTTCAGAAGCAAAGACGGGCTTTATAATCAGCATGATGTACGCTTTGACAGATACCGACCGGAATATCTCTTAAGTCACAGCTGTCTGATTGATGAGCCTAAGGTGTATTTTGAGTTTCACCGTCAGAAGATGGATACCCGCGAGATAGAACCTAATTATGCGCATAAATATCTGGCCGGACTTGAAAGGCAGGGAAAGCTGAAAGCAGTTGTTACTCAGAATATCGACGGACTCCATCAGAAAGCGGGAAGCAGAAAAGTTTATGAGATTCATGGAAGTGCACTTCGGAATTACTGCATGAAATGCGGGAAGGTTTATCCCGAAGATTATATTTTTAATTCCACGGAAGATGTTCCGCATTGTGACTGCGGCGGAGTGATACGTCCTGATATCACATTGTATGAGGAGTGTCTTCCTGATGATGCGGTTAACCATGCAGTGGAGGCGATATCAAAGGCGCAGATGCTTATAATCGGAGGCACATCGCTTACTGTTTATCCGGCAGCATCATATATCAATTATTTCAGGGGACAGTATCTGGCTGTTATCAACAGGGACAGACTGGATATCAGTCGTTTCGGAGCTCAGACGCTCATGATAGAAGACAGTATAGGCAAGGTATTTAAAAGCATTGACGGAGTAAACTGATGGCGGTAAACTGCGTAAATATAGTATAATAAACATATCTTCAAAAGGGGAAGAGGTATAAAAGTGAAAAAGACTGCGATTACGAATGTTACTATAGTCAGACCTGACAGATTGATCCCAAACGGGACAGTGATATTTGAAGGGGATACAATAACAGACTTCGGACCGGAGAAAAAAGTTGTCCTGCAGAGTGACACGGAGATCATCGATGGCAAAGGACTGTATTGCGGCCCCGGGCTTGTTGATATACATACTCATGCCGGAGATAATGTCTTCTTTACGGACGATCCGGTCAGGGCAGCACAGGAGCATCTGCATCACGGAACCACTTCGGTTTATCCGGCCTTGTATTTCAGCTTTGACAAAGATGCATATGTCGAAGCCATCAATATGATGAAAGAGGCAATGAAGGATGAACGCTGCCGTAACATTTCCGGTATTTATATGGAGGGTCCTTTCCTCAATCCGAAGTACGGATGCGATAAGGATAACAACCCGTGGCCGGTTGTAGATCCCGAAAAGTATATGCCCGTAATCGAGGCGGCAAAAGATGTTGCGTGTGTATATGCGGTAGCTCCGGAACGTGAAGGCATACTGGATTATATAAATGATGTCAGAAAGCTGAATCCTGATGCAGTCTTCTCGGTAGCTCATTCCGAAGCCGCTCCGTGGGAGGTCGAAGCACTTATGCCGTACGGACTTAAGATAGGAACCCATCATACTGACGCAACAGGAAAATACCATGAGTATCCGGATCCTGAGATACTCGGTGTCGGAGTGGATGAAGCTGTCAATATGAATGATGATATCTATGCGGAGCTTATCGTAGACAGCCTCGGGGTTCATGTTCATCCGTATATGATAAGGCTCATCAGAAAAATCAAAGGTGATGACAAAATCATCCTCATTTCCGATGCATATGCAGCCAACGGACCGATTCCGGAAGGTTATGACGGCGTGGATGATCTCAACTTTGATATTACAGGTGAAATCGCGGGTTCGAAACTTACACTGGATAAGGCATGCCGCAATATGATGCATCATACAGGTGCATCACTTGTGAACGTATTTAATTATGCCGCGCACAACCCAGCAGCAGCCATCGGTCTTAAAGACCGTGGAGAAATAGCGGTAGGAAAGAGAGCGGATCTGATTCTGGTTGATGATCAGATGCATGTAAAGACAGTGATCCATAAAGGAGAAATAATATGATATTCCTCGGTATCGATGCCGGAACCCAGGGCGTGAGAGCCACAGCGGCTGACGAGAACGGAATACTTATAGCAAGTGCTCATAGATCATATGAGCACTTTAATCTTGCCCCTGAACTGATGATAAACAGGGGATACAGAGAACAGGCCCCCGATGAATGGTGGTCGGCTCTCCGCGAAGTACTTATTGAAATAAGACCGGATATCATGAAAGCAGCCGGCGATATGTCTGCGGCAGTGACAGCCGTGTGTATCGACGGAACCTCGGGAACCATAGTTCCGCTGGATGAAAATGACAGGCCCATAGGAAATGCAATCATGTATAATGATGTTCGTGGTAACGGCGGGAAAGCTCTTCCGAAAGTCAGATGGTGCAATGAGAACGGAGCAGGACCGGAACACATCAAACCGGCAAGGTATGTTCATCATGCGGACTATATAGCGGGACGGCTTACAGGTGAGTTCGGGATTACGGACTGGTCCAATGCCCTCAAATCAGGATACGATGTGCGCAAAGAATCCTGGACGGCAGAGGCAATTGAAGCATTCGGACCGAATCTCTCCAAAGTTGCCGCCTGCGGAACTCCTGCCGGAGAAATCAGGACAGACGACAGGGAACTGGCTTATCTGAACGGTGCAAAGCTTGTGGCAGGTGCAAGTGACGGATATATGAGCGCAGTTGCGACCTGTGCCGTCAATCCCGGTGAATGGGCAAGTATTATAGGAACGACTCTGATACTTAAAGGGGTCACCAAAAACTATATCGACGATCCGAACGGATGCGTATACTGTCATAAACATCCTCAGGGATACTGGATGCCGGGAGGGGCAAGCAATGTAGGAGGCAGATGCCTCAATGAATGGTTCGGAGAAGAGAATTTCGAGATGCTCAACAGAACAGCAGCAGAAAAAACACCCACAGGGATGCTTGAATATCCGCTTATGGTTCCCGGAGAGAGATTTCCGTTTCTTGACGGTGCATATCCCGGATTCGGTGCACATAATGATTTCACAGCTGTCATCGAGGGAATAGCATATGTAGAGAGACTGTGTTTTGAGACACTTGAGAAACTGGGCTGTGAGGTTGGAGATACTGTTTACAGCACGGGCGGTGCCTGCAGGTCGGATATCTGGCTTCAGATCAGATCGGATGTTCTGGGAAAGACGATTAAAGTTCCGGAAATTACCGATGCGGCAATCGGAGGAGCAATGCTCGCGGCAAGCGGAGTGTATTACAGCAGTCTGGGTGAAGCTGTCGCACATATGGGACGTATAGCAAAGACGATTACTCCGCAAAAGAGCAGGTATGAAGAAATATATAAACGGTTCAGAATTACGGCCGAATCCTTTTTGAACGGAAAGTAAAAAAATGATTTATAAAGACTGCGATATAAGGGGCGTATACGGAGAAGAACTTAAGCTTGATGAAGTACGGCTGATAGGACGTGCTCTGGGAACTATGCTGTCAGGCAGAAGTATAATAGTATGCGGAGATGTCAGAACCAGTACTCCGGATATCAGAAAAGAGCTTATACAGGGACTTATGGAAACGGGCGGTAATATCATCGATATCGGTATAGTACCGACACCGGTGGCGTATTACGCAAAAAGCAAAGAGTGTCTTAATGCATATGCGCTTGCTATAGTGACGGCGAGTCATAACCCGGCGAAATACAACGGAATCAAACTGATGATCGGTTCGCTTCCTCCGACTCCGGAAGACATCAGAAAGATAGCAGGGCTGGTGAAATCGGAAAAATTCAGATTTTCAGAGGGCAGCACGGTAAATCTGGATGTACGCGGAGCATATGAGAAAAAAATGCTGGCCCTGTCAGGAAGAAACGAAAGAACTCTAAAAGTAGTTCTTGATATCGGAAACGGAACGACAGCCGGAATAGCAAGAAGCGTGTATGAAAACTGCGGATACGAAGTATGTGAACTGTTTCCGGAGGCTGACGGGAATTTTCCGAACAGAAATCCGAACCCTGCGGATTTTAAGAATCTGAAAGCAATATGTCAAAAAGTGATTGATGAGCATGCCGACTTCGGGGTGGCATTTGACGGAGACGGAGACCGCGCGGTGTTTATTGATGACAAGGGCAGACCGGTAATAAATGAGAAATCGCTTATCATGCTGACAAAACTGAAATCAGCCGGCTGTGAGCCGGGATTTTCCGTAGTCTATGATCAGAAATGCAGCCGTATAGTGCCGGATACGATAGAGGAACTCGGCGGGGAAGCGATACTTGAGCGCAGCGGCCATGCTTTTATCAAAAAGAGGTTTCTTGAGAACAAGAGTCTGCTGGCAGGAGAGATAAGCGGCCATTTCTTTTTCAGGGAACTCGGACACGATGACGGAATGTATGCGGGTCTGTGCATAGGAAACTACATCATCGGTAGCGGAAGACGGTTTTCCGAGCTTGCAGAAACGATACCGACACCTCATATTTCTCCGGACCTGAGATATAAAGTCTCTTATGACCGCATGGATGATGTCCTGAAAAGTATCCGGGACGATTTTTCCGGATATCCGGTTTCGGATTATGACGGAATCAGGGTTGAACTTCCGAATGCATGGTTTCTGGTAAGAAAGTCAGTAACGGCACAGGAAATGACATTGAGAATTGAGGCTGAAAGCGACAAAAAACTGGATGAAATACGGGAAAATATAGAAAACTGGTATTTTGCAGAATAGGCTTTCTATGATATAATAGATTAGTTATTTTTGAATAATTACAATGGTTAAGGTGACAAAATGGGAGAAAAACTGACTCAGGCTGATATCGAAAAGATACAGGCTGAGATTGAGCATCGTAAATTGGTAGACAGGCCGGCGCTTATTGCGGCTGTGAAAGAAGCCAGAGCACAGGGTGATCTGTCCGAAAACTTTGAATATTATGCAGCAAAGAGGGAAAAAAATCAGAATGAGAGCCGCATAGGTTATCTTGAAAGGATGCTTAAATTTGCCGAAGTAATAGAGGATGATGCGGCAAATGATGAGGTAGGGCTCAATAAACTTGTTGAAATGCATTTTGATGACGAGGATGATACGGAGACCTACAAGATAGTTACACCTATAAGAGGACAGTCTCTTGAGGGCAGGGTAAGCATAGAGTCTCCGCTGGGAAAAGCCATCATGGGACATAAATCAGGAGATAAAGTATTTGTCGAAATCACGCCGGGAAACGGATATTATGTAACGATAGTATCAATTACGCCCGATGATGCGGATGATGATATAAGATCATTTTAGGAGAAAGACGGGGAATAATAATGAAAACAACACTGGTTATTATGGCAGCCGGAATCGGATCAAGGTACGGAGTAGGAATCAAACAGCTTGAAAAAGTCGGACCCGGCGGAGAAATGATAATAGATTATTCCGCTTATGATGCAAAAGAAGCCGGATTTGACAAAGTGGTCTGCATAATACGGAAAGACCTTGAAGCTGATTTTCGCGAGGTTGTCGGGGACCGTATGAGTACACTCATTCCGGTTGAATATGCTTTTCAGGAGCTGGACAACCTCCCGGAAGGATTTACGGTTCCGGAAGGCAGAAACAAACCATGGGGCACAGGCCAGGCTGTTATAGCCTGCAAGGGTATTGTGAACGAACCGTTCTGTGTGATCAATGCTGATGATTACTACGGTAAAGAGGGATTTAAGGTCGTTCATGACTATATGGTCAATCATATGAATGCCGACAGCGACGGTGCGTCAAACGGTAAATTTGATATGTGCATGGCAGGCTTCCAGCTCAAAAACACGCTCAGCGATAACGGCGGAGTTACCCGCGGAGTCTGCAAGGCAGATGATAATCACATGCTCACAAAAGTTGTCGAGACATTTGATATCAAACAGGAAGCAGACGGCAGCATTTCCGCAGTTGATGAATCAAAAAATCCGGTATACGGGATCACGTCTGACGACATAGTATCAATGAACCTCTGGGGTCTGCCGGTTAAGTTTCTCGACGAGATGGAAAAAGGATTCGTGGAGTTTCTGAAGGTCAGGGGAACAGATCTTAAGAGTGAATATCTGCTCCCGTCGGTGATCAATGACAGTATTCAGAAAGGAACCGGGACGGTCAGGGTTCTGGAGAGCCATGATAAATGGTTCGGAGTAACATATCACGAAGACAAGGAATATGTTGTCGAAAACATCAGGAAACTAATCAGGGACGGAGTATATCCGGAGTATCTTTATGTATAATCTGAATTTTGAAAAACCATGCCATGTACATATGATCGGAATCGGGGGAATAAGTATGAGCGGTCTCGCACAGGTTCTCCTGAATGCAGGCTTTACACTGACCGGTTCCGACAGAACACACTCCGGACTTACGGAAAAACTCGAGGATGAAGGTGCAAAGATAAGCTATTCTCAGATTCCGGAAAACCTTACGGACGATATAGATGTGGTAGTTTATACGGCAGCCATCAAACCGGGAAATCCCGAATATGATGCCTGTGTGGAAAGAGAGATTCCCATGTTGACACGGGCCGAACTGCTTGGTCAGCTTATGAAAAACTATAAGCATTCCATTGCCGTAAGCGGAACTCACGGAAAGACAACCACCACTTCGATGATTACTCATATTCTTCTTGCGGCAGATGCCGATCCGACGGTTTCCGTCGGTGGTATGCTTCCTGTGATAGATGGAAATTTCCGAATCGGCGGAAGAGAGATGTTTGTTACCGAAGCGTGTGAGTATACGAATTCATTCCTTAGCTTTTATCCGTCACTGGGAGTTATACTCAATGTTGAAGCGGATCATCTGGATTTTTTCAAAGATCTTGATGATATCAGAAATTCATTCAAGCTTTTTGTCCGTACATTGCCGCAAAACGGAACGGGTACGGTGGTCATATATGACGGGATAGATAATTACGAGGAGATAATAGAGGGCTTTAACGGGCAAGTGATCACCTTCGGAAGCAGAAAGGCTGATGTATCGGCATCCAATATAAAGTTTGATGAAAATGCCTATGCAAGTTTCGATCTTTATATCCACGGCAGGTATACGGACAATATAAAACTCTGTGTTCCGGGTGAACATAATGTATGCAATGCCCTGGCCGCAATAGCAGTGGTACTTCGCCTGGGAATCGATGAGACGGTATTCAAGGAAGGACTTGCCGGTTTCACGGGAGCCAAGAGAAGATTTGAGAAAAAGGGAACACTCGGCAAAGATATAACCGTATTTGACGATTATGCCCATCATCCTCAGGAAATAACGGCAACATTGACGGCTGCCCGGCATTATCCTCATCAGAGGATAGTATGCGTTTTCCAGCCGCATACTTATACAAGAACAAAATCACTGTTAAAAGATTTTGCAAAAGCACTGGCACTTGCCGATCTTGTTGTTATGCCTGATATATATCCGGCACGCGAGACGGATACATTGGGAGTAAGTTCCAGAACGGTAGTTGATCTGATAAACAAAGCAGAGGAAAATGCCGGACGAAAAGCAAAAGCAGTATATGTCCCCTCATTCGGAGAGGTGGAAAATTATCTGCTCAGCGAATTGGTGCCCGGAGATGTCTGCATCACGATGGGAGCCGGAGATGTATATCTCATAGGCGATAGATTGTTGGGAAACTGATTTGAAGATAAGAACATCCAAAACCGCACAGACAGCCGTTTCGAATGAGTTTATAGATGAACTCATGGTCAGAACAAACGGAGAATACGTAAAGGTATACCTTTATATGCTGCGTCATGCAGGAGAAGATGTTAGTGAAGACGATATAGCAGATGCGCTTGAGCTTACCGGCGGCGATGTTAAACGTGCGATAAGTTTTCTCAGTAAAAACGGAGCCTTCGGGGACAGTCTTGAAAATGAGAGTAATGATACGGAGAAATCCGATGTCGTGCAGATTCAGGACGATGTGGATTTTAAGGCACTTCTTCACGAACTTCAGTGTTACATAGGAAAGACATTCAATAATACAGAGGCCGAGATAGTAGCATATATGTATAACCGGCTCGGGATGCCTACAGAGCTGATAGAGTATCTTTTTGAAGTATGTAAGCAAAAGAAAAAGACCTCGCTGCGTTATATGGAGAAGGTTGCACAGCGTTGGTATGAAAAGGGAATAAAGAATGTCGACGACGCGAAGCGGGATGAAGAACTGTATGCGGAGGAAATCAGTTCCGTAAAAAGCTATTTCGGACTTTCATCAAGGGACCTGGCAAAACCCGAGACGGAATATGTGATGAGATGGATAAGAGAATATAAGATGCCGCCGGATCTCATAAAAGAGGCCTGCAGAAGAACGGTACTTGGAACCGGTAAGGCGACATTTTCATATGCGGATTCCATACTGAAAGTCTGGAAAGAAAAAGGTGTTGTATCAGCGGAGCAGCTGAAGGCTCTTGATGAGGAGCATAAAGCGGAACAGGAGAAAAAACGCAGAACCAGATCCGCTTCGAATTCAAATACGAAAAACGGTTTTCATAATTTTGAACAGAGAGAGGACAGCCTCGACAGGGATATACTGAAAAAGTTCGATGATCTCACCAAGTGATTACAACAGAATAATGCGTGAATACGATGAACTTCTGCGGCAGGACAGGGCGGAAAGAGATGCCCGTATCGCAGAGGTTTATGAACGCGTGCCTGAGATAAGGGAACTTGACGAGAGCAGAGGGGCGACCGCACTTGAAATCGTAAGATCCGGAGATTTGACCAATATTACGGATGCATTTGCGAAAATCAGATCGGAAAAGGAAAGGCTCCTCAGAGAAGCCGGCTTTCCGGCAGATTATATGGAGATACGGTACAGATGTCCGGACTGTAAGGATACGGGATATTCGGACGGCAGAAAATGCCATTGTCTGCTGGCCAGAGAAAACAGAGTCCTGTATGCGCAGTCCAATCTTGAAAAAATACTTGAAAAGGAAAATTTCGGAACTCTTGATGAATCGCTTTACAGTAAGCCTGAGCATATGAAGAAAGTTGTGACTTACTGCCGGAGATATGTTTCGGAATACGGTTCGGACAAAAGTACATTAAAGAAAAACGTATTGTTTACCGGAAGCACGGGGACGGGAAAGACTTTCCTGTGCAACTGCATAGCAAAGGAGCTGATGGAAAAAAATATATCCGTCATCTACCTTTCGGCCATCGAACTTTTTGATGTTATGGCCCAGGCACGTGTGCAGCATACAGATGACGTAATGATAAATGAACTTTACGAGAGGATATTCGAATGTGACGTGCTGGTTATTGATGATCTCGGAAGCGAACTGACGAATTCGCTGACGAATTCAAATCTGTTTTATCTTTTGAACGGAAGACTGTTATCCGGGCGGGCAACTTTGATTTCCACCAATCTGAATATTGACGAACTGCGGGATGAATACACTGAACGTGTGACCAGCAGGATTATCAGCGCATATGATATCATACCTGTGAGAGGTGATGATATCAGGTTACATAATTGATGAGGGGAGTATGTCATGGCTGAAGAAAATATCGTGGCAGGTAAACTGGAAAATGCGGCTATACTGGACAGTATCGAAACTATTCCTGTGGGACCGTTGGGTCTGGTACCATTGGACAGTTGTATAGAACTGGGGAAAAAGGTAGACTGGTATCTTACAAAATGGAGAAATGACAGAGACGGTGAGCATAATCAGTCTCTTGAATTTGCAGGATATCAGAAAGACAGTTATATCATCAAGTCAAAGATAAGCCGTTTCGGAACCGGTGAAGGAAAAGGTACTATCAGCGAATCTGTCAGGGGCGATGATCTTTATATTATGGTGGATGTCTGCAATTATTCTATGACATATAATGTTTGCGGCAAGAAGAACCATATGAGTCCCGACGATCATTTTGCGGATCTTAAGCGTATCATCGCTGCGGCGGCCGGCAAGGCACGCAGGATCAATGTCATTATGCCGTTTCTTTATGAGGGACGTCAGCACAAACGTACCGGAAGAGAATCTCTCGACTGTGCAATCGCTCTTCAGGAAATGGTAAGAATGGGAGTTGACAATATCATAACCTTTGATGCTCATGATCCACGTGTACAGAATGCGATCCCGCTTAAAGGCTTTGAAACCGTTCAGCCGATATATCAGTTCATCAAGGCATTGCTTAGAGCAGAAAAAGGACTTCAGGTAGATGCTTCACATATGACCATCATAAGCCCGGATGAAGGCGGAATGAGCAGAGCAATATATTTTGCCAATATGATGGGACTTGATGTAGGTATGTTCTATAAGAGACGTGACTACACAAAGATAGTTGACGGAAGGAACCCGATTATAGCACATGAGTATCTGGGAAGTTCAGTCGAGGGTAAGGATGTTATTGTAGTTGACGATATGATTTCATCCGGTGAGAGCATGCTCGAGGTTGCAAAGGCATTAAAGAAAAGAAATGCCAGAAAAGTATTTATCTGTGCAACCTTCGGACTCTTTACAAACGGACTCAATATGTTTGATAAATACTATGAAACAGGAATCATCGACAGAGTACTGACAACGAATGTTGTATATCAGACACCGGAGCTTCTGAATCGTGAGTATTATACAAGCGTTGATCTGAGTAAATATATCGCGCTCATCATCGACAGGCTTAATCATGATCTTTCAATCAATGAGCTCCTGATTCCGACAGCACGAATCAAGAAAGTACTTGCAAAATATAAGGAAGGAATAGAAATTTAATGGCAGACGAGAAAAAATTAGTTCAGGAAATCACCTCCATGAGTGAGGATTTCGCACAGTGGTATACGGATGTTGTGAAGAAAGCTGAACTGTGTGATTATACAAGTGTTAAAGGATGTATGGCTATTAAACCGGCCGGATATGCAATCTGGGAAAACATTCAGAGTGAACTTGACAGACGTTTCAAGGAGACCGGAGTAAAAAACTGTAATATGCCGATGTTTATTCCCGAGAGTCTTCTGCAGAAAGAATCAGACCATGTCGAAGGGTTTGCACCGGAAGTTGCATGGGTAACAATGGGAGGACTTGAGCCCCTTCAGGAGAGACTCTGTGTACGTCCGACATCGGAAACACTTTTCTGCGACTATTATAACAGAAACGTTCATTCATATCGTGACCTTCCTCAGGTGCTCAATCAGTGGGTATCGGTTGTGCGCTGGGAGAAAACGACCAGGCCGTTCCTTCGTTCAAGAGAGTTCTTATGGCAGGAAGGACACACGGCTCACGCTACTGCTGAAGAAGCGGAGACTAGAACGATTCAGATGCTTAACCTCTATGCGGATTTCTGTGAGGACTTCCTTGCTATTCCCGTAGTAAGAGGACGCAAGACGGATAAAGAGAAATTTGCCGGAGCGGAGGCAACATATACCATAGAGTCACTTATGCATGACGGCAAAGCTCTTCAGTCAGGTACATCACATAATTTCGGCAACGGATTTGCCAAGGCATTTGATATCCAGTTTGCTGATAAGGACAATACGCTGAAGTATGTTTATCAGACATCATGGGGAATGACTACACGTATGATAGGCGCTCTCATTATGGTACATGGTGATGATTCCGGACTTAAGCTCCCGCCTAAGGTTGCTCCGACACAGGTCATGATAGTTCCTATCATGCAGAAAAAGGAAGGTGTACTTGATAAGGCCAATGAACTTTATTCAAGACTGAAAGCAGCGGGTATACGCGTTGAACTTGATGATTCTGAGAAGTCACCCGGATTCAAATTTGCAGACTGTGAGATGAGAGGAGTTCCGCTGCGTGTTGAAATAGGACCGAAGGATATCGATGCCGGTAAGTGCGTATTTGTACGTCGGGATACACGGGAAAAGACAGACATACAGCTTGAAAATCTTGAAACAGCAGCTGAACAGATGCTGGATACAATACAGAAAGATATGTTTGAAGCAGCAAAGGCTCACCGTGATTCCCATACTTACGTGGCAGAAAATCTGGATGAGTTTACAGAGACTATCAACAACAAGCCGGGATTCATAAAAGCAATGTGGTGCGGATGCCGGGAATGTGAAGATAAGATCAAAGAACTTACGGCTGCAACATCACGCTGCATGCCTTTTGTCCAGGAGACTCTTTCGGACAAATGTGTATGCTGCGGAAAGCCTGCAACAAAGATGGTTTACTGGGGCAGAGCGTATTGATTAATGAAGATACCAAAAGAAGCTGAAAACATAATACGACTTCTTGCTGACAACACCCACGATGCTTATGTCGTGGGTGGTTGTGTTCGTGATACTTTGATAGGAAGAGATCCGGATGACTGGGATATTACTACTGATGCCAAACCCGAAGAGATCAAAAAGATATTTCACAGAACCATTGATACAGGAATCGAACATGGTACCGTAACAGTCCTCATGAACGGACACAGCTATGAAGTGACAACCTACCGTGTGGATGGGGAGTACAGCGATCACAGGAGGCCGGATTCAGTCTCGTATACAGACAATCTAATCGAGGATCTCAAAAGACGTGATTTCACCATCAATGCGATGGCATATAATCATGAAAAAGGTCTGGTGGATGCTTTCGGAGGACAGGAAGATCTGAAAAAGGGGATTGTCCGCTGTGTTGGAACAGCGGATGAAAGGTTTACCGAGGACGCACTGCGCATCCTGCGGGCGATAAGGTTTTCTGCTCAGCTGGGTTTCGAAATAGAAGCAAATACGCTGAAGGCAATCGGTCTGCATGGCAAAGACCTTCCGGCCGTATCTGCCGAGAGAATACTGGTCGAATTGAATAAGACGATTAATTCCGCTCATCCGGAAAACATGAGGCTGATATGGGAGTGGGGACTTGACAGATACATCAGTGAACATTTTTATCTGATTAAGGACGCATCGGGACTGGTACCCGGTTATCAGGGGTCGTGGGCTGCTCTCATGAGAGATAATACACCTGATGAGGTACGTATTGTCTTAAAAGAACTGAAAAGTGACAATGATACGTTGAATCGAAGTATTGCTCTTGTGACCGAATACAAAAACCCGCTTCCGGAGACGGCAGTCGAAGTGCGCCGCATCCTGAACCGCATCGGTCCGGAGCTTTTCAATGCTCTGATGGATATGTATGAATCCTCCGGAGTATCACCTGAGGAAATTGACAGACTTATGGAAATCAAATCAGGTATCATGATCCGCGGGGAAGCATATACTCTTAAACAGTTAAACATAACGGGGAATGATCTGCTGTCTCTGGGATATAAACCCGGACCTCAGCTTGGATCCGTTCTGGAGGGCCTTCTCGAAGAGGTACTGGAGGACCCGACACTTAATTCTTTTGATAAATTGCAGAAGATTGCGTCAGCAATGTAATGTCTCTCGTTCGACGGCTCGCGCCTCCATGTCCGACGCAGCGGATACTAAACTCACCTTCGGTTCGTTAAGTACCGGCGTCTCCCAAGGCTCACTCAAGACATTACATTGCTTACGCAACCTGAAAACTTTCGAAAGATTATGGATTCCGGAATACTCATAACTAATGGCAAAACAATAAATCGTTTCCTGAAAATGAAAACAGGACCTCTGCGAGAAGGTCCTGTTCCTGTCTCCCTTTCGGGTCGACATTTAATAGTTAGGAAGGGGTTAGTTATGGAACTAGCATCTCATCGATGCAAGTACATAATACCAGCTATATGTGACCAAATTGTGGATACAAACTAAAAAAAAGATAAACTAAACGAAAAAAACTTTTACAAACTGTAACTATTTAGTATAATTATCTCACGCTTTATTTGGAGGAAAATAAATGTTTGGATTAAGTTCATGCGATATGGGAATCGACCTAGGAACAGCCAGCATACTTGTTTATATTAAAGGTAAGGGAGTTGTCCTTAAGGAACCGAGTGTAGTAGCACTTGATAAAGACAATGATAAAATATTGGCAATAGGTGAAGATGCCAGATTGATGATAGGAAAGACACCGGGCAATATCGTGGCAGTAAGACCGCTTCGTCAGGGTGTTATATCGGACTATACTACAACAGAAAAAATGATCAAATACTTTATTAATAAGGCTATCGGAAAGAAAACATTACGAAAGCCCCGTATTGCGGTGTGCATTCCTTCCGGTGCTACTGAAGTAGAGAAAAAGGCTGTCGAGGATGCTACCTATCAGGCAGGCGCAAGAGAAGTATCTATCATAGAGGAACCTGTTGCGGCAGCTATAGGTGCTGGAATCGATATCAGCAAGCCTTGCGGAAACATGATAGTTGATATCGGAGGAGGCACGACGGATATCGCGGTTATTTCTCTGGGAGGACCGGTCGTAAGCACTTCTCTTAAGACTGCAGGAGATGATTTTGATGAGGCTATCGTCAGATTCATGAGAAAGAAGCATAATCTTCTTATAGGTGACAGAACAGCCGAGGAAATCAAGATTGAGATCGGAGCAGCGTATAAGAGACCGGAGCTTCTTACTATGGAAGTAAGAGGCAGAAATCTTGTAACAGGACTTCCTAAAACCATCGTTGTTACAAGTGACGAGACTCTGGATGCACTCAGTGAAACATGTGTACAGATTGTAGATGCGGTCCACAGCGTACTGGAGAAAACACCTCCTGAACTGGCAGCGGATATATATGAAAGAGGAATCGTGCTTACGGGAGGCGGTTCGCTTCTTTCAGGTCTTGATACACTGCTTCAGGAGAAGACCGGTATCAATACTTATATCGCAGATGACCCGCTTACAGCGGTTGCTGTAGGAACAGGAAAATTTATCGAGTTCCAGCACGGAGACGGTATAGATGAAAAGCAGAGGGAATTAGACAACTTAAAGTGATATCGGGATATATCGAAAAAATAGTATATAAGAATAATGATAACGCATACTGCGTACTGGAAGTGTCCTCGAAGGGAGAGAGTTATGTCCTTGTGGGGACATTTCCTTTTATTGCCGAGGGAGATTTTATCGAGGCTGAAGGGAAAATGACCGTCCATCCCGTATACGGAGAACAGATGCAGGTCACGAGCTATGAAATAAAAGAACCCGGAGATATCATCGGGATAGAAAAATATCTGTCATCGGGGGCAATAAAGGGAATCGGGCCCGGACTTGCAGCCAAGATAATCAAAAAGTTCGGAGAAGATGCGATACGTGTGATAGAAGAACAGCCGGAGAGACTTGCGGAAATCAAAGGCATTTCAGAACGTATGGCAATGGAGATAAGCGCGCAGGTTGAAGAAAAAAAAGATATGCGTGCGGCAATGCTCTTTCTGGCAGGATACGGTATTAGTATGCGTATGGCGCTCAGAATATATAAATTCTATGGTACGGCTGTTTATTCCATAATTGAGAAAAATCCGTACCAGCTTGCCGATGATATCGATGGCATAGGATTCAGAATCGCAGATGAGATTGCGCATCGTGCCGGATTCAGAGCAGATTCGGAATACAGGACCCGCTGCGGAATTTTATATGTGCTTTCACAGGCCGGAGCAAACGGGCATATGTATCTGCCGAAGGATGAACTTATCGGAAACTGCAGCATGCTGCTGGGAGATGAAGCCGGATCGATCGGTGATATACTTGACAATATGCAGTTTGATAAGCGCATTATTATTAAGGATAATAATGTTTTCAACGCATCGGCATATTATACTGAATTGAGTATTGCACGGCTCCTGTATGAAATAAATGCTATTGTTCCGATTCAGGTTATTACCGGAGGACCGGGAACAGGTAAAACCACAAATATCAGACGTTTTATTGAGAAATATGAGAGCGAAGGACTGGAGATAGCATGCGCGGCGCCTACCGGGAGAGCGGCAAAGAGGATGGAGGAAGCGACAGGACATCAGGCAAGCACGATACACAGGCTGCTGGAAGTGACTCCCGTAGGCATGATGGAGTCAGGAGAAGGCAGCGGATCGGAATATGATGGTCATGAGAAAGTCCGTTTTGCAAGAAATGAGAGCTGCCCTCTGGAATATGATGTCATAATCATCGATGAAATGAGTATGGTTGATGCATATCTTATGAATTCTCTGCTCAAGGCAGTCGTGCCGGGAACCAAACTGATACTGGTCGGTGATATGAATCAGCTGCCGTCGGTCGGACCGGGAAATGTGCTTAAAGATATCATTTACTCAGATTGTTTTGATGTGATGAAACTGACAAAAATTTACAGACAGGACGAAAGCAGCGATATCATCATCAATGCCCACAGGATAATAGACGGAGAACATATTGATCTGGATAAACATAGCCGTGATTTTGTGTTCGTAAAAAGGCATGAGGCAGAGCGTGCTATAGCGGCAATGATAACACTTGTAAAAGAAAAACTTCCTAAATACATCGATGCGGATATCGAGGACATCCAGGTCATGAGTCCGATGAAAAAAGGCGCACTTGGTGTAGAACGCCTGAATATGATTTTGCAGGAGCATCTGAATCCGCAGGCTTCACACAAGTCGCAGAAGGAAATAGCTGGTGTGATCTGGCGTGAAGGCGATAAGGTCATGCAGATCAGAAATAATTACAATATTGAGTGGGAGATTCGGGATGACGGAGGCTCTGTAATGCGTCACGGCACCGGAATCTACAACGGAGATATAGGTATTATCAGGGAAATAAATAATTTTGCCGAGGAAATCGAAGTGGAATACGATGAGGGACGTATAGCTACTTACGGTTTCACGGATATGGATGAGCTGGAACTGGCGTATGCGATCACGGTCCACAAGTCGCAGGGAAGCGAGTATCCGGCAGTGGTCATTCCGGTTTGTCAGGGGCCGAGGATGCTTATGACCAGAAACCTCATTTATACGGCAGTAACAAGGGCGCAGAAATGCGTCACTCTCGTGGGTATACCGGAGTGCTTTGATGAAATGTGCTCGAATACCCAGGAGATGAAAAGATATTCAGGACTCCGCGAAAGAATAGTTGAAATATTTATTTGAATCGGATCGGATGCTGCAGAGGATACTTGACAGCATTTTCCCGAGGACCTGCCCGGTCTGCGGTGAGATAGTCATGCCAAGAGGACAGCTGATATGCAGGGATTGCCTGTCACTGCTTTCATTCGTCAGGTCACCGGTATGCGAAAAATGCGGTAAGGAGATACTGACCGGGAGCCGGAAACTTTGCTATGACTGTGCACATCGGGAAAGGACTTTTACAGCGAACAGGGCATTACTTAATTATGAAGAAAATGCCCGCAGGTGTATGGCGAAAATCAAGTATAAGAACTGCCGTGAGCATACGGAACTTTTCGGGAAAATGATGGCAATACGGTTGTGTGATTTTATCCTGGAAATGAACCCGGACTGTCTTGTGCCGGTTCCGGCGCATATATCGAGACAGAAAATGAGGGGTTATAATCAGGCGGAGCTGATCGCTGAAGTCATCGGACGTGAGACGGACATTCCGGTGAGAGCGGATCTGCTGATCAGAAGAAAGCATACCGCAGCGATGAAAAACCTCGGGGCAGAGGACAGACTTAATAATCTCAGGGAGGCATTTGCAGTCTGCGATACGGGAATTCCGAAGGAAATAAAGAGGATAATGCTGGTTGATGATATCTTCACGACCGGGGCAACGATTGAAGCCTGCAGCAAGATATTGTGTGCCGAAGGAGTTGAAACATCCTCAATTTGTGTGTGTATAGGTTCTGATATTTAGTGGTTGACGAGCCCCTGAAACTATGATACTATACTATGGCTGACTGATTTCGGGTCTTTTTTTTTCGACTCGATTTAGTTTTGCGACTGGTTTTTATGTAAAGATTTATTATTTGGAGGACACAACAATGCGTACTAAGATCACCCTTGCATGTACAGAATGCAAGCAGAGAAACTATGATCTCACAAAGGATAAAAAGGCACATCCGGATCGTATGGAAACAAAGAAATACTGCAGATTCTGCAAGAAGCATACAATGCATAAGGAGACCAAGTAATGGCTGACAATACAACGGCTAAAAAGCCCGGCTTTTTCAAGGGCGTATCCAATGAATTCAAGAAGATAATATGGCCGACAAAGGAGAGACTGACACGTGAGACTATCGCTGTCATTTTCTTCTCTATTGTTATCGGTCTTATCATCGCTCTCCTTGACTGGATATTCCAGCTGGGACTGGGACTTATTATTAAATAATCAGGTGGTTTTATGGCAGCAGAAGCGCATTGGTATGTAGCCCATACCTATTCGGGCTATGAGAATAAAGTCAAAGTCGATATCGAAAAGACCATCGAGAACCGTGGACTTCAGGATCAGATTTTTGAAGTCAGCGTTCCTATGCAGGCAGTGACGGAAATCAAGAATGGTACGGAGAAGACTTCTGATAAAAAGATGTTCCCGGGATATGTGCTCGTCAATATGATAATGAATGATGACACATGGTACGTAATCCGTAATACCCGTGGTGTTACGGGATTTGTCGGTCCGGGTTCCAAGCCGGTTCCGCTCTCTCCCGAAGAGATGGTAGCACTTGGCTTTGGTGTTCCTGAAGGAACGGTTCTTCACGAGAAGAAAGTCATCATTGATTTCGCGGTCGGAGATTCTGTTCGTGTCGTTTCCGGAGCATGGAAGGATACAGTCGGTGTGATCACCGCAATCAATGAAAAAAAGAAGACAGTATCTATGAACGTTGAGATATTCGGTAGAGAAACAAAGGTAGAATTGGGCTTTTCTGATGTAAGAAAGCTTTAATGCACACTCGCGCGTGTTGATATTAGTCGCTTACGCGACCGCGCTTGGTGCTTCACATATCGCAGACGATATGCGGAGTAATAAATCGTGGGAGGGTTTCCCGCTATAACCACAGGAGGAAAGATATGGCAAAGAAAGTTATTGGTTTTATCAAGTTACAGATTCCTGCCGGCAAGGCAACTCCGGCTCCGCCTGTTGGCCCGGCACTTGGTCAGCATGGTGTAAACATCGTTGAATTCACAAAACAGTTCAACGCAAAGACTGCAGATCAGGGTGATACTATCATTCCTGTAATCATCACTGTTTATGCAGACAGATCATTCAGTTTCATTACAAAGACTCCGCCTGCAGCTGTTCTTATCAAGAAGGCATGCAATATCAAGAGTGGTTCAGGTGTTCCTAACAAGACAAAGGTAGCTAAACTTTCCAAGGAAGACTGCCGTAAGATTGCTGAGACAAAGATGAAGGATCTCAACGCAGCTTCTATTGAAGCAGCTATGAGCATGATCGCCGGAACGGCTCGTTCTATGGGCGTTACCGTAGAAGAATAATAGGGGAGGAGAATAGATATGAAACACGGAAAAAGATATGTTGAAGCTGCAAAGCTTGTAGACCGCACTAATTTCTATGATGCCGCAGAGGCAATCTCTCTTATTAAGAAGACAGCTTGCGCAAAGTTTGATGAAACTATTGAGTTACATGTACGTACAGGTTGCGACGGACGTCATGCAGAGCAGCAGATTCGTGGCGCTGTAGTACTTCCGCACGGAACAGGCAAGACAGTTAAGATCCTTGTTTTCGCTAAGGGTGCAAAGGTTGACGAGGCTCAGGCAGCAGGCGCTGATTATGTTGGCGGCGATGAGCTTATCCCGAAGATCCAGAACGAGGGTTGGCTTGATTTCGATGTAGTAGTTGCAACTCCTGATATGATGGGTGTTGTAGGACGTCTCGGTAAGGTTCTTGGTCCCAAGGGACTCATGCCGAACCCGAAGGCCGGTACGGTTACAATGGATATTACAAAAGCCATTGCCGATATCAAAGCAGGTAAGGTTGAGTATCGTCTTGACAAGAGCAATATCATCCATGTTCCGCTTGGAAAAGCTTCTTTTGACGAGACAAAGCTTGCAGAGAACTTCCAGACTATCATCGATGCACTGAACAAGGCTAAGCCGGCATCACTTAAGGGTACATATATGAAGAGTGCTATCATTTCTTCAACGATGGGCCCCGGCATTAAGCTTAATACAGCTAAGTTCAGTAACTGACAGAGACACTGTGGCGCTGCATCATGACCGTTTGGTGTTTCACGATGTCTGTGCTTTACATTAATCGTCTCACATGTTACAATTAAAAAGCATTTACCGAAGACAGCAGGTACCGAAGGGTCTAAAGCATCAGCGCCAGCCGAGGAATGAATTATTTGATATTAATGATTTCAATTCGCTGTCTTTTCGGTTTGAGAGGACAGCGTTTTTGTTTCGTGTAAATGCCTTTAATAAACTATAAAAATAAGGAGGAAGGCATGAAGAATTCTAAAGTTGATCTTAAGAAGCCGATTGTTGAAGAAATCGCTGCTGCTCTTAAGGATGCGAAGGGAGCCGTACTGGTTAACGCTCGCGGACTTACAGTAGCACAGGACACAAAGCTTCGTAAGAACTTAAGAGAAGCAGGCGTATCATACAAGGTTTACAAGAACACTATGATTAAGCTTGCAGCACAGGGAACAGACTATGAGAAGCTGAATCCGATGCTTGAGGGACCTACAGCACTTGCTGTATCTTCAACAGATGAGACAGCACCGGCTCGTATCCTGTACAACTTCGCAAAGGACGCAAAGACAGATAAGCTCGTACTTAAAGGCGGTATCGTAGGCGGAGAGTTCTATGATGAGAATTCAATCCAGGTTATCGCTACCATCCCTTCAAGAGACGAACTTCTCGGAAGACTCTTTGGCAGCATGAAGAGCCCTGTTACAAACTTCGCACGTGTGCTTAATCAGATCGCTGAAAAAGGCGGCGCAGCAAACTGTGAAGCAGCAACTGCAGCAGAAGAAGCTCCTGCAGAAGCACCGGCAGCTGAATAATTTTCAGCTCAATAACCAATTAAAAACAATCTAAATTTCGTAAAGGAGAATATATCATGGCAAAGTTAACAACAGCTGAGTTTATCGATGCTATTAAGGAATTATCAGTTCTTGAACTCAATGACCTTGTAAAGGCATGTGAGGAAGAGTTTGGCGTATCTGCAGCAGCAGGCGTTGTAATGGCAGGTCCTGCAGCAGGCCCGGCAGTAGAAGAGAAGGATGAGTTCGATGTAGAACTTACAGAAGTAGGAGCAGAGAAGGTTAAGGTTATCAAGGTCGTTCGTGAAATCACAGGTCTTGGACTTAAAGAAGCAAAAGATCTCGTTGACGGAGCTCCGAAGGTTGTTAAGGAAGCAGCTGCAAAGGGAGAGGCTGAAGAACTCAAGAAGAAACTTGAAGAAGTTGGTGCAAAGGTTACTCTTAAGTAATCAGATAACGAAACAAGGAAGAACGCCGGCGTGCTTGCACGCAGTGGCGTTCTTTTTGTTTTGAGGTAGTTTGGTCACTTTAGTAAGTGACCAAACCCATGAGCAGGTCGGAACCGCCGGTTCTCCAAATGATTTAAGATTTACGGAAAATAGAAATATCTTTAATTACTACTTTGAGAATTTGTTTGCTTTTTAAAAATCTTAAAGTACAATAATCGTATAGAAGAATCCGAATCAAGAGACTTAAGAAGAGAAATAGATTTCCGACTATTCGACCGGTATAATATACTACTACAGGTTCCGTGATTTCCTGATGATGGAAAATTTATAAAGCCGCTCGAAAAAATCAGGAAGAATACTGTAATAATAAGATTGAGTCACTGGTTAAAAAGTCAGGCTTTTTCAGACTTTTGCTAAAGAAAAGCCGACCGACGGAGAATCTGCTGCAAACTTGAAGAATGTGAGAGTATTACAGACGAATCTGTTGTTTTAAAGTGCTATTATCATTAATAAATGAATAAGGAGGAGAAAAATGAATAACAACCCCAAATTTGAAATAAATAAGTATATTTCAAAACACATGACTGCAAGCTGGGAAGTTGACGGCACAAGGTATAAGAATTTTACAGATCTGGGTGATTATGTAGTATTACTTGGAGATTATGACGAATCTTATGATATAAATGATGCTTTGAAAAAACTTGCGGTAACAATGGATATTTATGTGCCGAATGCAGGTTGTACAGGAACAGCAAAGCTGAACAAAGATGCAGAGGTTCTGATGGCTCATAATATGGACCTTGATATCACACAGTCTCCGGCATATCTGTACACCACATCTTTTGGAAAATATAAAACCTTTGGAGTTAATTATATCGGCCACGATCCGCAGACATACGAGCAGATGAAGAAGGACGGGAAAATCAATGAAGATTTCCTGCTGACAATTCCGATGCGCGCTACGGACGTGATGAACGAGACCGGTCTGTACATTTGCGACAATATGAGAATGGCAAACGACGAACGCCTGATTGTAAGCGGAACCAATCCTGGTAAAACCAGGGCATGCTTACTTTCAGTTCCGCAGCTTGTAGCTTCAGAGTGCGCCACTGTACAGGAAGCGGTTGCATTTCTTAACGACAGTTATGACTTCTATTCACTGAGCATGCCTGTTTTGGACGCATATGGCTGGAACCTGGCATTTCTTGTGGGTGATGCGACCGGCGAATTCGGTCTGATCGAGGTTGCCGGGAACGAGTTTAATTATCTTCCATGCTGTCCGGGTCAGGCAAATTACTATCAGACGGAAAGGTGGAATATTTTCGATAATAGTCCGGCCGGTTACGGAAGATTCGCGCTTGTCCAGAAATATTTAAATGAACCTCAGGATATCGACGGCATGAAACAGAACATGAGCAGGATATACTTTACGAAGTGCATTGCTGATGTTCCGTATGCTAAAAGAAATGAAAAGGGGAAAGTCTGTTTCTATGACAAGGACGGAAATGAGTCACTTGACTGGCGTTCTGATTACGGCGGTTCCCTGATAAAGGATGACAATGGAAATTATATATCAGCATCGTCGGAGAATATGCCATCATACATAAATAATGATTTGTTTGCTTACATATCGGCATTATTGACCAATGACAGGAAAGCTATGGCCGCTTTCGGTGACTACGGAAAAGAACTGCTGAACAAGGCTCTTGAAATGTCAGCGAAATGGAATGTGGATGATGCGAATTTTGAAATTCTGCAAAAAGAAGTGCTGGAAGATAATGAAGCCACACATAAGACGGAAAATGTTGAAAAGTGGCGAGCAGGAGATGAGAAGCCTCTTCGGGATGCCGAGAACTGCTGGATGTCAAGTCTCGCTTCCGGTGTAAACTGCAAACAGAAGATCATGAAGATGTCGTTCTGGGAGAAAATGAGTGAGCGAGAAGTAACGTTCTCCTGGTAATTATAATAGAAAACGATTAGTTTAAGGGATTGATAGGGTTAAAACGCGATAGATAATGGAAGGATAAAAAAATGAAAAAACTGAAAAAACTGGTTACTTTAGATGAATTGGCTATGTGCTTTTGCAGCGCAGCGGGATATGGTCTGGGATATCTTATTCCTTATTATTTCGGGGCGTCGGAGATAGTTTCTATAATTATTTGTTTTATCGTTGGAATGGCTGTTGAGGAATTGGCCGAAAAAATTATATTTTCCAAATTTGTTCAGGAACGACACTCACACCGTGTAATAGCATGGATAATATGTATTGCGATTTTTATTATATGCTCGGCAGTTGCGATTGCTCTTACAAAGTCAAATCTTAACGAGGATCTTGAAGAAGAATTTATGTGGACCTTAGGAATCCCGATTGTTACCTTTGGCATTTCCTTTGTGCTTCATAGCATAAAAAAATTATTACTCAGGAGAAAATATGGTGACGGAAGCGAAGGATATTTGCTTTCCGATAAAGAAAAAGCTTATATGTCAGGACTGAACGGACAGAACAGACCTGTCACCGGAGAATATGACAAAAAGTACGCAGTTAAGACGGAAACAGGTATATATGTTGGAAAACCGGAAGGAGATGTGATGACATGGCTCGGAATTCCCTATGCGGTTCCGCCTGTGGGAGAACTGCGCTGGAAAAAGCCTGTACCCCTGGAGCCTTCTGATGAAGTTTATGAAGCAAAATGGTATGGAGCATCCTCCGTTCAGCCGGAAAACCCGGCAAATCTGCTCAATTATCACAGACAAAGTGAAGACTGCCTGTATCTGAATGTGTGGAAGTCAGCGACCCTCGATCAGAGTGCCAGGCATCCGGTACTGGTATATCTGCATTACGGCGATTTTCTTTCCGGAGGAAGTGCAGACCCTGTCGGAGAAGGCATGAGCTTTGTTGAAAATCATCCGGAAACAGTTTTTGTCAGCTTCAATTATCGGCTCGGATTATTCGGATTTATTGATTTCTCAAAGGTTAAAGGCGGTGAACAATACCCTGATTCGATTAATTGCGGTCTTTACGACCAGATCGAAGCCTTGAAATGGATCCATAAGAATATAAGCGCATTTGGCGGAGATCCGGACAATATTACCTTGATGGGCGCCGGAAGCGGAGCTACATCTGCTCTGCTGCTTTCAACTATTGAAGAATCAAAGGGATTATTCAGAAGAATTATATCTGTTTCCGCTTCTCTGGAATATGTCTTTTCTGACAGGACATCTTCGGAGGAGTGCGGACGGACCCTCGCAGAGCGATTCGCTGTGCCTGAAATGTCTGATTTGCTCCGGATCCCTTCAGAAGAACTGAAAAAGGTGATGCCGGAATTTACGAAGATTGGTTGCGTGCCGTCCTGTAATACGGCACTGCTTCCGGAAGACATCTTTTCCCGATTAAGTGACAATAAGCTGAGAGATGATCTCGAGATCATCTTTGTTTTGCCTGAGAATGAACTTAGCAACGCTGTAGCTTCTTACGGTAAAGATATCACACAGAAGATTCTAATTGACTATTATGACTCGCTGAAAGCTGAAAAGAGCGAAAAAATCTGGCATTCGATTTTTGAAGCATACCATATAGAACGGCCTGAAGATGATACGAAAGTTGACGAATTTATAAAAAAGATGAGCACACTCTCCCACATAGATATTCCGATGCTCTACGGGAGAATCCTGTCAGACCATGGGCATAAGGTACATTGTTTATTGTGGGATATTATCCCTGATATCGAGAAGTTTCAGTCCAATGCAACTTCATTTCTTGCCACAGTTCTTCAGAATTTTGAAGCGGGAGAAGCCTTTGGATACATATGCAGCAAGGATCTTAAGGAACTGCTTCAGCTTCTGTTTGCAAAGTATCTGTCCGGAGAAGACCTGAAGCTGCATCACAACGAAATAAGCGGTATGGACGCCGTGAGCTGGACTGAATATACAAGAGACGATCCGGTTGTTATGCATGTCAATCAAAAAGAAATTGAATTAGATAAGCATTTTCGTGAAAATGAAACGAAGGAGATGGACAGAATTTATTGTGCATCACAAGATATGAACCTTTGATGAGAGGAGAAAAATTATGAAAGCTGAAAGAAGGTGAAGGCAAATCTCTGGTCTGACGTACAGAAATCACATTAGGCTAATCTCGAAATATAGTCTAAAATGAATTGAACAGGACTTTTAGTTATAGAAAAACTTCAAAGTTAAGGATAAAAGTATAGAAGCATATGAAAGTTTTTCCTTGACAATATGGCGAGAGAGTTGTAGTATAAGGACATAAGTGTATTACGTGATACTGAGGAGATTATTTATGAAAAAGGTTGTTTCGTTAATACTTGTTGTTGTAATGGTTATAAGTATATCTATGGTTTCTTTTGCTTGTCCTTCAAAAAGCAGCCCTTCAAAAACTTGTCCGGCATGGGGGAAAGCACCGGCTGTTACTAAAGTTATATCCTGTATTTATACAAAAGCAGTTGCCGGTACATGGGTTATAGCCGGGGAAGTAGCCAAAACTTTGACTTGCGTAAAGCCGCAGCCTGTAAAGAAGACTACACCTGTTATAAAGCCACAGCCTGCAAAGAAGATATGTACACCTGTTGTAAAGCCGACTTCAAAGGCAGGCAAGGTTGTTGGTACACTTACTGCTAAAAGTGGATTCACGAAACTAGTTAAAAAATAATTATTTGAAGAATATATATTTCCGGTCATTTAAAAACGGACAGATTTCATGAAGCAATAAATTAACGGGAGACGGCATGAACGTTTCGCTTTAAGAGAAAAGGCTTGTTGCTTTGTATTCGGATGATGGAATTGATATTTTCAAATACGGCGTGCATTGTCATGTTATACTTTGGTGTAGATGATGGTGCGCGCGTTTTTTGTGAATATTCAAAAACCATTACAGCAAATAAGGTAAATACGATTAAAAATATAGCACAGAAAGTACGGCAGTTACAGCAGATACGGTGAGCATTCCAGATATAAAAAAACGTAATATAATTGTTTTCTGCATTTTCCTTTTTATAATAATTCTAATCTTCGTGGGTTTCTTTTGGCAATTTATCAAAAAAAACACTGATGAAGTTCAGAATTCTCTCGTTGAGGGGGAAATAGCAGAAAAGACCTTTAAAGAAACTGCAGCAAATCCCGCAGTTGTTGCTGATTCCGGATTTGTTATGTCGGGAGAAGACTGGGAGGCTACTTATCTTTATAAAATCAACTGGATAAATAATCCGGACGGAACTGTAACATACAACGGAGAAAAGTATAAAAGGAATGCGCATGTTAAGGCAATCCTCTGTGCCGGAATTGATAAGAATAAAAGCATGCAATACACTTCCGAAAACGATTATCCGGGAAATGCTGACGGAATTTTCCTTATAGCTCATGACACATCGGATAATTCTGTCAGGATTTTTATGATTCCGAGAGATTCTATGGCAGAGTGTGAAGTTTCGGCAGCTGACGAAAACCCCCGTATTTTGTTTGACCATCTTTCAGTTTCATTCGGAATGGGTGACGGAGGAAAGACAAGTGCAGAGATATTGAGGACTACGGCTTCAGGACTGCTGTGTAATCTGAAAATTGATAATTATCTGATAGGAGATATATCATTGCTTGCAGATGTCAATGATATGGTCGGAGGAGTTGAGGTTACGGTTCCTAATGATGAACTGGAAAAAGTCAATCCGGAATGGACTACAGGCAGAAGGATAGTCCTGAAAGGGGATGAAGCAGAAAGATTTCTAAGACATCGTAACAGTGATGATGAAGGCTCTCCGGTAACCAGGATGGGCCAGCATGAGCAATATATTTCCGGATTCTACAATGCACTGAAAGAGAAAAGCCGGTCAGACAGCAATATCGTTTCCAGACTTGCGGACAAAGTGGATGCGACAATATTGTCTGATATGAGTAAGGGTGAGTATGAGAAGCTTGCAATTGATGGTATTCAGTCAGATTTTAATTCTGATGACATTTTCTCTTTTCCCGGAACAATGACCGTAGGTGAAATGGATGGTGAATTGTATGATGAAGTATATCTGGATTATACTCAGGTGATACCGATGCTTCTGGAGAATTTCTACAGAAAAACAGAATAACAGTTGATATTCGTGAAATCACAGGATCCGTAGATAAAGAAGCAGCTGCAAAGGCAACATATCGTTTAGTGCAGTACCGATCTTTTTGGTTATAAAAACAACGGCAATCCACAAGGTGATGTATTATTGAAATATACATATACATAAATATTGTATTTAGATGGTTGATTTTCTGATAAAAAAAAAGTACAATACACGTGTATAGTGTTTTTTGCAGGAGGGACTGATTATGAAAAAAATAATCGCATTGGTACTAGCTATTGCGATGGCTGTCAGTGTATGTACAATTTCATTTGCCAATCAGTCAAGGTCAAGGAGAAGTACAGCAGCCATTACCAGAGCGCAAACCAGTATTAATACAAAAAACAAGCAGGAAGGAACGTGGACAGAAGCAGCAGGGAAGAGATTATGTTCATTAAACGGCAAGCAGCTTCGCTCTACATGGGCATTGATTTATACACCGGAGACGAAGGCATCACAGTGGTATTATTTTGATGCAGACGGGGTTATGCTCACAGGATGGGTATGGATAAAATCCGCAGATGGTCTTGCAAGATGTTATTATCTGAATCCCGCAAGCGGCAGTACATATGGAGCATTGTTCCTTGACGGTATGACTCCGGATTATCAGCATGTTGATTCAACAGGTGCGTGGTCACGCAACGGCGTGCAGCAGACTAGAAAATAAGCAGAGAGTGCTTGCTTGTTGGTGCTGAGTCAGGATTTTAAAGATAATATTTTAAAGTACGACGTGCACTGTCATATTATACCTGGTGTAGATGATGGTGCACGCGATTTTTGTGAAGCGCTGGAACTGATTGAATCAGCCTATTTGCAGGGAATAAGAGTTTTTTATGCGACGCCGCATTACTCCAGACATCAGAATGCAGAGACAATCAGAAAATTATACAATCAGCTGATTGATACCTTAAAAATAGAAAAACCGGAAATCGCAGATAATTTGGAGATCCGTCTGGGAAATGAATTGTATTATCATTCGGAACTGGCTGAAAGGCTGGATGAGGGACAGGCTCTTACTATGGGGGACAGCAGATATATTCTCATAGAATTTGATCCTGCAATCGGTTACAGTGAACTGTATCTTCAGCTGCGGGAAATTATAAATGCAGGATACAAGCCGATTATCGCCCACATGGAAAGATATGCGGTACTGGAATCATATGACAACATTGGTGAATTAAAGCGCCTTGGATGTTGTATGCAGATGAATTACGAAAGTCTGACGGGAAACGGGATTCTGACAGATTTATTTAATAGAGAGGTCAGACGCTGCCGAAAACTTGTGGCGGAAGGATATATAGATTTATTCGGTACAGATATGCACAGGAGAGATTTCAGATTTCCGAATATCTTAAAAGCATTGGAATGGATAAAGAAAACAAATGAGCAGTGATACTAATACATCCAATAATATAGATAATGATTATATTGAAATCGATTTGCTTCAGATTTTTTCTGCAATACGCAGACATTGGCTGATAGTATTGCTTGCTACTATGATTTGCGGGATATGTACAGGCGTTTACAGTAAATTTCTCATTGTTCCGCAGTATGAATCAAAAGCAGTTGTTTTTATTCTGACCAAAGAGACAACCCTTACAAGCCTCGCGGATTTACAGATAGGATCTCAGCTGACCAATGACTATAAAGTAGTAGTTACAAGCAGAACAGTCCTGCAGCAGACTATAGAAGATTTGGGATTGCAGGAATTATATACTTATAAACAGCTCAGAGACAGGATATCTGTTGAAAATCCGCAGAACACACGGATTCTTGAAATCAAGGCAATTGTTCCCAATCCTGAAATGGCAAAGGCGATAGTGGATTCCATAGCGAAGAATTCGGCTGAATACATTGCCGATACGATGGAGATTACACCTCCTAAAATTATTGAAAGCGGTGAGATTCCGGATTTGCCGACAAAGCCGAACAATGTCAAGAATGCAATGCTTGGTGCACTGATAGGTTTTGTTTTAGCCGTTGTGATAATTGTGCTTATAAATGTTCTGAACGATTCCGTAAAAAATGAAGAGGACGTTGAAAAGTATCTCGGACTTTCGGTACTGGGGTCTTTGCCTGACAGGTCAATAAGCAGCGACAAAAAGAAAAAGAAGAAAAAAGTATCAAATTATAGTAGGACGGATAATCTCAATAATGGTAGAAGTCGAGCTAAAAAAACTAAATGAGAATAATTACTATTATGCTGAGGCAATAAAAAAACTCAGAACGAATGTGCAGTTTTCGGGAAAAGATGTAAAAGTTATTGCATTCACTTCGTCACTCCCGGGAGAAGGAAAATCAGATGTAACATATGCATTGGCACAGTCGTTTTCTCAGATTGGGAAAAGGGTTGTTATTGTTGATGCCGATATACGTAAATCAGTGTTGGCTTCCAGACTTGAAGTTAATAAAAAGATAGAAGGACTTTCTGATTATCTATCCGGGCAGAGTGAATTTGACAATGTATTATACAAGACTAATTATCCGAATCTGGATATAGTTTTTGCAGGGAGTTTTTCTCCGAATCCCGCAGAACTGCTCGAGGAAGAGTTATTTGGGGAGATGTTGGAGCACCTTAAGAATACTCATGATTATGTTTTTGTTGACACACCGCCGGTACGTCTCGTTACTGATTCATCGATTGTTGCCAAATACTGCGACGGAATAATCCTTGTTGTCGAAGCAGGTGCGATAAGCTATCGGGTGCTTCAGAAGGTCAGAGATCAGCTTGCGGACACCGGAACCAAAATCCTGGGAACGGTGCTGAATAAGGTTGATATGGAATCAGACGGTTACTACGGCAAATACGGTAAGTACGGCAAATACGGCGAATATAAATAAGAATGAGAGAACTGTCGAATAGGATTTTTGATACTATATTGATTTTTTTATTGATTCTGAGCATATGTCCGATTATGACAGCCTGTCATAAGGATAACACGGATGAAGCTCAGAATTTTGTTGTCGAAGAAAAAACAACAGAGATTTCATACGAGAACACGCCAATGGAAAATGCTCCGATGTATGAGGCATCCAATGCTGTTATGCCGGGAAAGAGCGGAGAAGAGACATATCTTTACAGAAATAACTGGATCAATAATCAGGACGGGACTGTAAGCTATAACGGTGAAAAATACAAAAGAAATGCGCATATAGAGGCCATATTATGTGCGGGAATTGACACGAAAAACAATATGCACGAATCATCGGAGGATGAGGAGCCGGGAAATGCGGACGGAATCTTTCTGATAGCGCATGACACATTCGACAACTCCGTGAGAGTCATTATGATACCGAGGGATTCTATGGTTGACTGCGTGATAGATGCACCTGACGGAAGCAAATATACGACATTCGATCACCTGAATGTATCGTTCGGGCAGGGAGACGGAAAAAAGACCAGTGCGGAATCCCTGAAGAATACTACCTCTGGTCTGCTGTGTAATCTTGATATTAATCATTATCTGGTAGGCGATTTAACACTGCTTTCGGAAGTCAATGATATGGTTGGCGGAGTTGAGGTAACAATTCCCAATGACGAGCTGAAGAAAATCAATCCTGAATGGACAAAAGACAGTAAAGTTGTTCTCAGGGGAGATGAAGCCGAAAAGTTTATCAGATACAGAGATACAAATAATGATGGTTCCCCGGTAGTCAGAATGAGTCAGCATAAGCAGTATCTTTCAGGATTTTATAATGCACTGAAGGATAACAGCCGTATTGATAGCAGCCTGGTTTCAAAACTGGCAGACAAGGTTGATGCATCCATTGTGTCCGATATGAGCAAAGGAGAGTATGAGAAACTTGTAGTTGACGGAATACAGGCGGATTTTAATCCCGACGATATCTATACTCTGCCGGGAACATTGACTGTAGGAGAATTAGACGGTGAGATGTATGATGAGGTATATCTTGATTATACACAGGTGATTCCTATGCTTTTGGATTGTTTCTACAGAAAAGTTGAATAGTGGTTGATTATGAGCGGCCTGTCAGAGCCTCTTTATATGATATAATGAGGACTGCGACATTCTGCGATGCTCGCATCGGCGGAATGGCATAGGACGAATATCCGGCATCGAGACGACAGTCGAGATGATATAATATCATTGTTATATCAGCTGAAAGGATTAATGAAATATGAAATATGACGTAATAATAATCGGAGCGGGTCCGGGAGGTATTTTTTCGGCATATGAGCTTACAAAACTGAATCCTGAACTTAGCATTGCTGTATTCGAAAAGGGACATTCACTTGAAAAAAGAAAGTGCCCGATAGACGGAGTTAAAATCAAATCCTGCATAAACTGTCCTACCTGCCAGATTATGAGCGGGTTCGGAGGTGCAGGGGCTTTTTCTGACGGCAAGTATAATATTACCAATGATTTCGGCGGCACACTATACAAACATATAGGAAGAGATAAAGCCATCGAACTTATGCAGTATGTCGACTCGATCAATGTCAGTCATGGAGGAGAAGGAACAAGGCTCTACTCAACTGCCGGAAGTGAATTCAAACGTATATGTATCCAGAATAAGCTGACTCTCTTAGAGGCAAGCGTTCGTCATCTGGGAACGGATATTAATTATATAGTTCTGGGGAAAATATATGATGAACTGAAAGATAAGGTCACGTTTTTCTTTGACACGGAAATAACGGAAGTGTCCATTACAGATGGCGGGTATAAAGTAAACTATGAGTGCGGAAATGCGGAAGCAGATAAATGTATCATTTCAGTGGGACGAAGCGGAAGTAAATGGATGGAGAAAGTCTGCGAGGATCTTGATATCCCTACAGAATCAAACCGTGTCGATCTGGGCGTACGTGTTGAACTGCCGAGTGTGATATTCGATCATATTACAGATCAGCTTTATGAAAGCAAGATAATATACCGGACACAGCAGTTCGAGGATGATGTGCGGACCTTCTGTATGAATCCGCACGGAATAGTAGTCAATGAAAATACCAACGGAATCATAACGGTCAACGGACACAGCTTTGAAGATCCTTCAAAGAAAACTGATAATACCAATTTTGCATTGCTGGTTTCAAAACATTTTTCGGTTCCGTTCAAAGCAAGCAATGACTATGGTACAAGTATTGCAAGACTGTCAAATATGCTGGGCGGAGGAGTCCTGATTCAAAGATTCGGAGATCTTGTCAGGGGAAGAAGAAGTACGGAAAAGAGAATAGAGGAATCGACTGTCAGACCTACACTCGCTGCTACGCCGGGCGATTTGAGTCTGGTTCTGCCCAAGAGGATCCTGGATGGAATCATAGAAATGATTTATGCTCTCGATGCAATAGCTCCGGGTACTGCCAATGATGATACATTGCTTTACGGAGTAGAGGCCAAGTTCTATAACATGGAGGCCGAACTGGATGAGAATCTCGAAACAAGACATAAAGGGCTGTATATCATAGGAGACGGAAGCGGTGTAACGCACTCTCTTTCGCATGCATCTGCGAGCGGAGTCTATGTAGCACGACATATTGCGGGAAAGGAAGATTGATATATGAAAGAATACAAGTTTTATAAATGGGAAACTGCAGATGTATCTCCCATAGGAGGGGAATACAAAGGAATCAAAAATCCAAGAGATATGTATGATGTGCTTTTAAAATGCTGGAGCATCGAGACCTGTGCTCCGAGATTGCGTGATAAGTGGAGTACTGTAAATTATACCGAAGGACAGTGTTCAATCACTTCATTTCTGATTCAGGATATCTTCGGAGGAAAAGTATACGGGGTACCGCTTCCTGAAGGAGGATATCATTGCTTCAATGAGGTTGAAGGATGTGTTTTCGATCTGACCAGTGAACAGTTCGGTGATGAAAAACTCGAGTATACATTCAATTATGAGCAGTTCAGAGAAGAACATTTATCAAACGAAGATAAGAAATCCAGATATGAACTGCTTAAACAAAAATTTGAAGAGGTTTTAGGTTGATGCCTGAAACCTCTTTTGAAATTTATATTATATTTTGATATAATAATAAGGTTAAAGGAAGAGGGGTGCTCCGATGATAAATATAGTAGAAGATGAACGCAGACAGAAATGGGCAAAAGTTGACAAGGCAATAGCATTCGCTGTGAAATGCCATGCCGGGCAGAACAGAAAAGGTGCCAATACACCCTATATCTTTCATCCGCTCGAGGTTATGGGAATAGTAGCTACGATGACAGATAACGAAGATGTGCTTTGTGGAGCAGTGCTTCACGATACAGTAGAAGATACTCCTGCAACGGTCAAAGATATCCGACAGGAGTTCGGCGATTATGTGGCAAGACTTGTATTCTTTGAATCAGAGGACAAGCATACGGAGATGTCACCGGAGGAGTCATGGATACTCAGAAAGCAGGAGGCCATCAATATGCTTAAGAGCGAGGCTGATTTGGGTGCAAAGATGATATGTATCGGCGACAAGGTCAGCAATTTAAGATCTTTTAACAATATACTTATGACAGAAGGAGAGGACGGGTGGAATCATTTCCATATGAGGGATCCTCTGCAGCATTACTGGTATTACAGTTCATTGCTGGATGCAGTGTCGGGTCTTGAAGATTATCCGGCTTATAAGGAATTTAGTTTTCTGATAGATGCCATTTTCAGCAGGTATCTCATAAACGGGGAATCATAAGTTGATCCAGTGTTTTTTGGAGGAAATTATGGACTTCAAAACGGATATTGAAATTGCACAGGAAGCAAAACCGGAAAAGATTACAGAGATAGCAAAAAAGATCGGAATCAGTGAGGACAGTCTGGAACTGTACGGGAATTACAAGGCTAAAATTTCTTCTGATGTAATGAAGAAAACCATGGCTGAAGGCGGAGTTGCCGATGCTCCCGACGGAAAGCTGATCCTTGTAACGGCTATAACGCCCACCCCGGCAGGAGAGGGAAAAACAACTACTTCCGTAGGACTTGCAGACGGACTGAATATGCTTGGAAAGAAAGTGGTTCTTGCACTCAGGGAACCGTCACTCGGACCGGTATTCGGGGTCAAGGGAGGAGCTGCAGGCGGTGGTTATGCACAGGTTATACCGATGGAAGATATTAATCTTCATTTCACGGGTGATTTCCACGCAATAGGTGCAGCCAATAATCTTCTGGCTGCTATGCTGGACAACCATATTCAGCAGGGGAATACACTTGGTATAGATCCAAAGCAGATAACATGGAAAAGGGCTGTCGATATGAATGACAGACAACTCCGTTTTATAGTTGACGGACTCGGCGGTAAAGCAAACGGTGTTCCGCGTGAGGATGGATTTGACATTACTGTTGCATCGGAAATCATGGCAGTTCTTTGCCTGTCTTCTGATATAGCTGATCTGAAAAAACGTCTCGGACGTATTATTGTGGGATATACGTATGCGGGTACTCCGGTCACAGCGCATGATCTTAAAGCAGAAGGAGCAATGGCAGCACTTCTTAAAGATGCTGTTAAACCGAATCTGGTTCAGACGCTGGAGCATACTCCGACATTCATTCACGGCGGTCCGTTTGCAAACATTGCTCACGGATGCAATTCGGTTCAGGCAACCAGGCTGGCACTTAAATATGGGGATTACTGTGTAACGGAGGCCGGTTTCGGTGCGGATCTGGGAGCCGAGAAATTCTTTGATATCAAGTGCCGTATGGCCGGATTCAAACCGGCAGCGGCGGTTGTAGTGGCAACTGTAAGGGCGCTTAAACATCACGGCGGAGCAGCAAAAGAAGAACTTAAGAATGAAAATCTTGAGGCACTCGACAGGGGACTTCCGAATCTGCTGCAGCATGTTGACAATATTAAAAATGTTTACGGACTTCCGTGTGTGGTGGCAATCAATGTATTCCCGACGGATACAGAGGCGGAACTGGAACTCATTAAAGAAAAATGCGGCGAACTGGGAGTCAATGTCGCGATTTCGGAAGTATGGGCAAAGGGAGGAAAAGGCGGAGAGGAACTTGCCGAGAAGATTGTCAGACTTTGCGAGGAACCTTCGGATTTCAGATTCAGTTATGAACTTGACGGCAGTATAGAAGAAAAACTAGATTCCATCTGCAGGAAAGTATATCATGCAGATGGCGTCAGACTTACTCCTGCGGCAGTAAAACAGGCAAAAAGACTGACAGAACTGGGATACGATAAACTGCCGATCTGCGTTGCAAAGACACAGTATTCTTTTTCCGATAATCCGCTGCTTCACGGTGCACCAAAAGGTTTTACTGTAACAGTAAGAAATCTTAAGGTTTCGGCGGGGGCAGGTTTTATCGTGGCGCTTACAGGTGAGATTATGACCATGCCGGGTCTTCCCAGAGTGCCGGCGGCCGAAAAAATAGACATTGATGAAAACGGTAAAATAACAGGGCTATTTTGATGCATCAGGAGGAATAAATACGTGAAAAAAATAGTAAGTATTATTATAATTGCAGCTATGGTAATGTCAGCAAGCGCGTGTGCAAAGAAAGATACCGCAGAACCTGCAGCAGCTGAGCCGGCAGCGGAGGCTGTGCTCGAGCCTGCAGCAGAAACACCTGCAGAAACATCAGCGGATACAGTAACTGAGGCGGTTAAAGAAGAGGAACCGGTAGGACTGGCCAATCCGATGGTTGGTATAACAGATCCGGCAGAGTTTGAGAATCAGCTTGGAATTGCAATCGATCCTGCACAGATAGTATACGATACAAAGCTTTTTATCATTAACAAAGACCTCGCGCATATCGCATGGACACAGAAAAATGTCAATGACGAGGATGTAGACTTCACATTAAGGGCTACCAAAAATGCTGAACTGGGGCCGAACTGCCACGGAATCCAGGGTGAGCTTACAAAACTGAATGATATTGAGATTCAGGGTGCTCAGGGACCCGTAACGATAACAGTATCAGAGCAGGGCGGGTATACTGTTTATACCTGGAAGGTAGGAGATACATATTATTCACTGACATATAACAATGATATGAG
>JAUNOA010000011.1 GCA_030531245.1 Lachnospiraceae bacterium | reverse complement strand
TCTATCTTCAATCCTTCGGAATGATTCAGACAATTCTGAAGGGTCTTTCTTCTTTGGTTGAATGCTGCACGTATGATTTGAAACATGAGTTTCTCGTTTTCTGTTTTTACGGGAGCTTCTTTATGAAGTGTCAGCCTGATAACCGCACTTCCGACATTCGGCCGCGGCATAAAGCAGTTCTGGGGCACATTTGCCACAAGATATGGCTCTGCATAATACTGAACAGCGAGTGAAAGAGCACCATAGTCCTTTGTACCGGCTTTTGCCCTCATTCTGTCGGCGACCTCTTTCTGTACCATGACAGTAATTGAATCAAGCGGTACTCTGGCTTCCAGAAGACCCATAATAATAGGTGTGGTGATATAATACGGAAGATTTGCCACAACCTTGTTTACTCCAAGTGATGCGATATCTACTTTCATCACATCATTATTGATTATTTCTATATTATCGTATTCTCCGAGGTTTTCTCTGAGTATCGGAATAAGGTTGTCATCTATTTCAACGGCAATCACCTTTTTGGCATTCTCGGCAAGTGCCTGAGTCATAGTTCCGATTCCGGGGCCTATCTCAAGTACGGTGTCCCCGGGACCTATCTCTGCAGCTTTGATGATCTTGTCAAGGACATGAGCATCTATCAGAAAGTTCTGTCCGAATCTTTTCTGAAATACAAATTTGTTTTTCTGTATGACCTCTATGGTATTTTTAGGATCAACCAAGTCTGGCATATACTGTCCTTGCATTCTGTGCTGTTATCTCTATCACTTCTTCCGGGCTTAAGCCTTTTATCAGACCGATTTGGGCTGCAACAAAAGGCAGATTGCGCGAGTCGTTTCTTTCTCCTCTGTGAGGAGCAGGGGCAAGGTAAGGGCTGTCTGTTTCCAGTACTATCCTGTCTATCGGCAGGTAGTCAACCACTTCCCTGACAGTCTTTGCATTTTTATAGGTAATCACACCGCCGATTCCAAAATGAAATCCCAGCTTCATATATTCACGGGCAAGTTCAACTCCATATGAATAGCAGTGTACTATTCCTCCGAACTTTCCGGCATTTTCTCTTTTTACTGTATCCAGTGTATCCTGCGCCGCATCTCTGGAATGAATATTTACCGGAAGCTGTGCTTCCTGCGCCAGATGAATCTGTTTGATGAACCATTCCTTCTGCACTTCACGCGGATTTACATTCCAATGATAATCAAGACCTATCTCACCTATGGCTACAACTTTTTTGTCTTTCGAGAGTTCCAGAAAATACTGCATATCATCATCATTCAGTTCGGCAACCTCATCCGGATGAACTCCGAGAGTGGCATAGATATTCTTATATTTTCCTGAAAAATCAAGTGCCGTAAGGGCGGACCCTTTAGTGGCTCCGACATTTACGGCAATGATATTTTTTTTATTAAGTTCTTCGATGAGCTGCTCCCGATCTGCATCAAAAGCAGCGTCATCGTAATGTGCATGTGTATCAATCAACATCAGCATATCTCGCTTCCGGCTTTAATTTCTTTTTCCGGAGCCATAAGAACTACATTTCCTTCGTTGTCTTCGGCACACAGAAGCATGCCTTCCGACATAACACCTGCTATCTCACGCGGTGCAAGATTAACAAGTACCATAACCTGTTTGCCGACCATCTCTTCTGCGGAATAGTACTGTTTGATTCCGCTGAGGATAGTACGCACTTCTGAACCTACTCTGACTCTTGATTTGAGTAGCTTCTTTGATTTCGGAACTTCTTCACAGGCTTCAATTACACCAACCTGCATCTGAAGCTTTGCAAAATCATCATAGCTTATGACAGCCTTTGCTTCAATATCTGCAAACTCTTCCTTGTCTTCCTTTTTTTCTTCAGCAGGCACACCGGCAGCCGCCTTCTGTGCTGCCTGAAGTTTTTCTACCTCTGCAAAAACCTCTTCCGGTTTAAGCCTTGCGAAAAGAATCTCCGGTTTTTCGGCAACTTTATTTCCTGACTTGTAGTTGCCCCATCTCATCATCTGATCGAAATCCAGTTTTTCCGTATTGAGTTCTTTGAGAATCTTCTCAGATGTACCCGGCATGAAGCTGTACAGCAAAGATGCACCTATAGTAATGGCCTCACAGAGATTATAAAGAACTGTCTGCAGCCTCTCACGATTTGCTCCATCCTTTGCAAGCTCCCACGGACATGTTTCATCTATATATTTATTGCTTCTGCGGAAGATAGACCATACTTCCGTAATGGCATCTGCTACACGCAGATCATTCATCTTTGCATTACATCTTTCAACTGCCATGAGAACCGTATTCTTGAGATCCTCATCCGCCTCACGCTGTCCCGGACCGCCTTCATCCTCTGCATCCGTAACTATTCCGTCAAAATACTTATTTGACATAGCTATGGTTCTTGATACCAGGTTGCCTAATATATTTGCAAGATCGGAATTGAATCTTTCGATCATAAGGTCCCAGCTGATCACACCGTCATTATCGAACGGCATCTCATGAAGAACGAAATAACGAACCGCGTCAACACCGAACATATTTACAAGATCATCTGCATAAAGCACGTTGCCTTTTGACTTGCTCATCTTGCCGTCGCCCTGAAGAAGCCACGGATGTCCGAATACCTGCTTCGGAAGCGGAACATCAAGTGACATAAGGAATATAGGCCAGTAAATCGTATGGAATCTGATTATATCTTTTCCTATGAGATGAAGATCTGCAGGCCAGTATTTATCCCACAGTTCTTTTCCTCCCTCGGGATCTCCCGGCTTGCAGGTCAGGCTGTTGGCATAGGCTGCACATTCGCAATCGGGAGCACCGTCGACATTGTAGCCAAGTCCCGTAATATAGTTTGACAATGCATCCAGCCATACATATACGACATGATCAGGATCAAAATCAACCGGGATTCCCCACTTGAATGATGTACGTGAAACACAAAGATCCTGAAGTCCCGGAAGAAGGAAATTGTTCATCATTTCATTCTTTCTTGCAACAGGCTGAATAAACTCAGGATGAGTATTGATATGTTCAATAAGACGATCAGCATATTTGCTCATCTTAAAGAAATATGCCTCTTCTTTTGCCGGTTTAACAGGACGTCCGCAATCAGGACATTTGCCGTCAACAAGCTGTGACTCGGTAAAAAACGATTCACACGGTGTACAGTACAGACCTTCGTAATATCCTTTATAGATATCGCCTTTGTCGTACATTTTTTTGAACATCTTCTGAATCTGCTTTTCATGCTGAGGATCTGTAGTACGTATGAATTTATCATAGGATGTGTTCATAAGATCCCAGATATCCTTGATCTGAGATGATACCTCATCAACAAACTCCTTAGGAGTCTTGCCCGCTGCCATAGCCTTCTCTTCTATTTTCTGACCATGTTCATCCGTTCCGGTCATGAAACGGACATCATATCCCTGTTCTCTTCTGAATCTTGCGATTGCATCTGCAAGAACTATCTCATATGTGTTTCCGATATGAGGTTTACCTGAGGTATATGCTATCGCTGTAGTTATGTAATACGGTTTTCCTTTACAACTGCCACACATTTTTCTCTCTCCTTATTATTGAACTCCGGGACCGCTCTGTGATGAAGTTGAATCAAAGTCATCCGAACCGCCCTCAAAGCTATCATCAATTTTCTTCCAGTCTCCGCAAAAACCGGATTTCATAACGGATTCTCCGTCTATCTGAACTTCCCACTGACCTTCGAACTCAAAATTCTCGATAAAAGTATTGATTATGGAAATCGCCTGTCTCGGTGTAAGTCCGTCAACTCCGGTATAATTTATTATGTTATTATACGGATCAAATCCTGCCAGTTCCGCTCCATCCGGAAGAACATGGTATTCTACCAGTTTATCGGAAAGATCCACATCGGAAATCTCCGGAACATCATCCATATGTCTCTCAAGTCCTACATCACCTTCAGCCGGTGTATAAATCATAACTATTTCCGCAGGCTCGGCATTGGGATCCGGAACTTTATCCGACGCTCCCCTCGTCTCCTGTGCCGCCTGAAACTCCTCGAGTGCCGATTCAAGCTCCTTCTGATGCACGTCCTGTTCTGATACTTGTTCTGATAATTGTTTTGAACATCCTGCTGCCGTCATGGCAAGTACCGCTGTCATGGCACAGACAACAAACAGACAAACCGTTTTTTTCATCTTTTCAAATCTCCTTTTTATGCTTCATACATTATGATGTGGTTATTAAAAATCGATTACGAATCGTTTCGTGCTGCGCACTCTCACGATTCTCCCACATTCCGCACTCCCGTGATGATAAATCATCACTTCGTGCTCCATGTTGGGGCGTGTCATAAAGTCATATTCCCCCTTACATGCAAGCATGTAGTGGGAAATGCCTTTTGACACTGTAATCACATTATAGTTTATTAAAGATTACGTGTCCATCAGGATCTCATTATGTCTTTTTTCATATCCGAGATCCGTAAATTCTCCATGACCCGGCAGCAGATCCGTATCATCCTCCGGTATCGTGAAGATTTTTTCTTTGATAGACCTTGCTATGTCATCAAAGCTTCCCGTAAAAAGATCCGTTCTTCCGTATGATCCCCTGAAAACCGTATCTCCGGTGAACATTACCTTTTCGCTTTCTATGTAGTAGCATACGCTTCCCGCGGAATGCCCCGGAGTATGGATTACTTTCCATTTGAATCCGATCAGATCCAGTATATCTCCATCCTTAACCGGTAAAAAGTCTGTCACTGCTTTGTCTGCAACATCTCTCAGCAAAAGTCCGACTCCCGGATCTGCAAGCACTTTCTTTTCGTCCGCATGCGCATATACCGGTGCCCCGGTAATCTCCGCTATATCATTAACGGCCAGGATATGGTCGAAATGTCCGTGTGTAAGCAGTATTGCTTTCGTATTCAGTCCGTCCTTTTCAATCCTCTTCAGGATTTCACTCGGATTTGCCGCCGGATCTATGATAACGCATTCTTTTGTCTCTGTGTTGCTCACGATATAAACATTTGTTGCAACATATCCGAGAACCATATGTTCTATATTCAGTCTGTGCATTCTTTATATACTTCCCTCTTTCCTATCCCGCGATCCGCCGCCACTTTTTTCATAGACTCTTTTTTATCAAGTCCCTCTGCCATATATCTTTCAACATGTTCGCGAATAGATATGCCGGACCATTTGTTTCTTTCGTTTTCGATTATTTCCTGTGGGTCCTTTCCTCTGACAACTATCACGAATTCGCCACGCGGCTCATCATTTTCGTATTTTACAAGCAGCTCTCCGAGTGTCGTTTTGCAGACCTCCTCGTGAACTTTTGTCAGTTCCCTGACGGTACTTGCCTCTCTGTTCTCTCCGAATGTTTCGCAAAGCAGCCTGAGCGTTCTTACCAGTCTGTGCGGAGCTTCATAGAAAATAATCGTGCGTGTCTCGTCTTTAAGTTCATCCATCCGCCTTGCAAGTTCTTTTTTGTTTTTATCATTCGGAAGGAATCCTTCAAATACAAATCTCCCTGTCGGCTGTCCGCTGAGTGCCAGCGCGCTTACCGCTGCACAGGGTCCGGGTATGATCGTCACTTCTATTCCTGCTTCATACGACATCCTGACAAGGTCCTCACCCGGATCGGAAACAGCGGGCATACCTGCATCGGTAATAAGTGCCACATCGCATCCTGACTGCATTTTCCTTATCAGTTCTTCGGCTTTTTCTATTCTGTTGTATTCGTGGTAGCTGGTCATCGGAACTTTAATATCAAAATGATTGAGGAGACGTATGCTGTTCCTCGTATCCTCCGCTGCGATGATATCTGCGTTTTTCAGTGTTTCTATCGCACGCGGGCTCATGTCATTCAGGTTTCCGATAGGTGTTGCCACCAGGAATAATTTACTCATAATACAGTTTTTTCACTTCATCAGTATACTCATCGCGCCCTTTGTAAACGATGAGCGGTTTTTCGATTTTTAGAAAAGGTTTCCCGTCTTTAAATGCTTCGATGAGGACCATATTGGCCTCTTTATCGGCAAACGGATAAACCATGCGCATGCGCTTGGGCTCCAGTCTGTATTTTCTCATCGTCTCAAGTATGTCCACAAGTCTGTGCGGACGGTGAACCATATAATACCTGCCGCCTGACCTGAGCATCCGGCAGCCTTCCCTGATGGCATCATCCAGAGTCATCGTGATCTCATGACGCGCAATGGCAAGCGACCTGTTGTCATTTTTAAGACCGTGTTCATCGTTCATATACGGAGGATTGCATGTGACAACATCAATACTATGATTTTTGATTACATCGGAAGATTCCCTCACATCACAGCATATAATCTTCACCTTTTCCTCAAGATGATTAAGCTTTACGCTTCTTTCTGCCATTTCAGCCATATCTTCCTGAATCTCAAGTCCGTAATGCATGATGCCTTCACCCTTGCTTGTCATAAGTATCGGAATCACTCCGTTTCCGGTTCCGATATCGACCATCGTCTCCCCGGGTTTGACTGCTGCAAATCCGGTAAGCAGGACCGCATCCATGCCAAAGCAGAATTTGTCAGGATTCTGGATTATTTTTAGGTTGTCTCTTTCTAAATCGTCTATGCGCTCCATGATGTTTGTCTTCACCATTCCCGTTTTGTTCCTGCGGTTTTGCATCTGAATTTATATGCTGAACGTTATTGTGGTTTTTTCTCTGATTTCCGCTCTGTCTGTTGCCGTTTTGTGAAGAATCATTCCGGGAATTTGCACCGTCCTGACTTTGCTGCGGATTATGTCTGCGGTGTCTGCGTCTGTGCGGCTTATCAGCGGTTTCTGCGTCACCGGTCTGTGCATCCGGAGTATTTTCCGGCCCGCCAGCAGCTGCTTTTTCTGTGTTCCTTTTAACACTGGTTTCCGCATCGGATTCCTCATATGCGGGTTTTTTCCGGCGATGGCGTCTATGACGCCGTCTTATGTCTTCGCCCTGCTTGATTTCTTCGGAAATCTCACCGGCATTTTCTCCTAAAACATCTCCGATTTCTGCAATTTCAAGTGCCTTAAGCTCAGTATCTTCTTCTTTTTCGGCTTCTTCCAAAAGCTCATCAACAGTCTCTTCGACTGTATCAAATCCTGCTTTGTTCTTTTCGGTGACAGCCTCGTCTTTTTCCGTCTTCGCCTTTCGTCGAGGTACGAACTTTAGATCCGATGCCGCGAATTCCTCCATCTCACGGTTGCCCTGTTCATCGGTAAACAGAACTCTTACTCTTTCCCGCAGAACATTAACCGTCTCGGCTATTCCCTCGCGTCCGTCAGGCGCGATAACTTTTCCTCCGTCTTTCGGAAGTCTGGTGTTGAGATCTTCATAGGTATCCGACTCATTTTTGAGACAGCACATAAGCCTTCCGCATACTCCGCTTATCTTCTGCGGATTTAGCGAAAGATTCTGTTCCTTGGCCATACGAATGGAAACCGGGACAAAATCAGAAAGATAGCTTGCGCAGCAAAGCTGTCTGCCGCAGCCTCCGTATCCTCCCATAAGTTTGGTTTCGTCACGCACTCCGACCTGACGGAGCTCAATACGAATCTTGAATATTGCCGCAAGATCCTTGACCAGCTCACGAAAATCTATTCTTCCGTCTGCAGTGAAATAGAAAAGGACCTTTGCATTATCAAAAGTATATTCTGCGGAGATGAGCTTCATCTCAAGCCCGCGCTCTTTGATCTTTTCCTTGCAGATATTGAACGCGTCTTTTTCTTTTTCGCGGTTGATATTTACTCTTTCGACATCATCCTTTGTAGCCATACGTCTGACAACCTTGAGCGGCTGAACGATTTCTTCATCCTCAACCTCTCTGTTGCCTATCATGACGGTTCCGAATTCGGTTCCGCGTACCGTATCTACGATGACATTGTCACCGGGACTGAGCTTGAGCTCACCCGGATCAAAATAATATATTTTACCTACTTCTCTGAATCTTACTCCTGCTACTGTAGTCATATAACATCAAATCTCCATTAACATCATTTCTATCGTCAGTTCCGAATTTACATTGAACTTAAGACGTGTTTCCGCTTCGTCGATCAGTTCAAGAGCTCTTACGGCTCTCGTAGTGTCAAATGCCTCCGACGTATTATGCAAAACCATCAGTTCTTTAATATGTTTCCTCATTAAATCAAGAAACTGCTGTGCACCTTTCGGTCCATCCGAAAGAACCTCTGCCGTTATCTCATTGGCACGTGCTGCACCACAATGGTTTCTCTTCTGTGAAATATCAAATGTAAAGCCTTCAAGAAGGTCTGCCTTGTCCGATTCTTCCGCATCTGTCACATTGTCACACTTAAGCACGATGCATCTGCTGCGTATCGTATCAAGAAGAGTTGCCTGATTATCCGTCATGAGAAGAATGACGGCATACTCCGGCGGTTCCTCAAGTGTCTTTAACAGAGCATTCTGTGCCCCCGGCGGCATCAGCTGGGCATCGTCCATCACATAAACCTTGCGTCCGCCCTCAAATGGTCTCACCGAGATTGTATCACATATCTGTTCGCGCACCTCACGGACCGAGATCGTCATCGGTTTCTCATGAGTCACCCATATGATATCCGGATGCGTACCTGCGCTGATCTGAGCCTGTACATGTTGCTCATCTCCCATCAGGATACCTATGAAATCTCCGGCGGCTTTTTTCCTGATATCGGCAGAAGCACCTTCTATTATGTACGCATGCGACAGTCTGTGGCTATCGGCTGCATTTTCCAGATAATTATCAATCATGGGCAGAATCTTTCAGCCTTCCTTCGGGTTTTTTATGACTGCACAGATTTCCGCGAAGCATCTGCTCAGGTCTTCATTTACATAACGTTTACTGATACCGGCCTCACGAATCTTCTCTTCAGAGAAATCTTCTTCATCTGCCAGATACCTGCGGCACATTTCCCTGTAATGCGGCTCATTCTGCACATTTTCCCTGTTAAGGGCACGCTGCAGCCTGATTCCGTCATCAAGAGTTATAAGTATGGGGACAACATTGTCCTGTCCGAAGTAATCGCGTATTTTTACATACGACTCAAGTGTGCCGATTACAAGATAATTCCGGCTTGCCAGTTTCAGATCTTTATTATCGACTGTCGCATATATCCATGGACCGTGAACAGTGTTGTATATTCTCTTCTCGACAAGTTTTCCTTCTTTTTCAAAGCGGTCAAGGTCTTCCGGTTTTACAAAATGATACTCTACACCGTCTGTCTCACCCTCGCGCATCGGCCGGGTAGTGTAAAGCACCATTTTTTTCATTTTCGGGCATTCCAGAAGCAGCTTTTTGAAAAGAGTGTCTTTTCCGCTCGCGCTTTTACCCATAATGCAATATATTTTTCCCATCAGGTTTCCTCTTTCCACAATAAATCTACTATATTATATCATAAAAGCAAATGTCACGCGATAATTTGCATATTTTCTGTAATTGGAGTAAACTAAACATATGAGTACGAAAAAATATAAATCATCGGGTACTCCCGATAAACAAGAAGAGAAAAACAGTATCGGCAAGGAAATCCTGAGCTGGATAGAGGTCTTTGTCATAGCTGCGGCTATCGCTTTTGTGATCAACAATTTCCTGATTGCCAACTCCGTGGTTCCGACAGGTTCTATGGAGCCGAATATTATGACCGGGGCCAGGGTTTTCGGATCCAGACTTACCTATCTAAACAGTGATCCTCAACGTGGAGACGTAGTAATATTCCATTGGCCGGATGATGAGAAAGTCTATTTTGTCAAAAGGGTAATAGGTCTCCCGGGGGAAACTGTAGATATCATCCAGGGTCAGGTTTATATCAACGGAGAACCTCTTGACGAGCCATATCTGGCAGAGCCTATGTATCCGGGTGAAGAGCCGATGCATTTCGAAGTGCCTGAGAATGCATATTTCATGATGGGCGATAACCGGAATTATTCGGCGGATGCACGTTACTGGGATAATACTTATGTATATAAGGATAAAATCATTGCAAAAGTCGGCCTGAAATACTGGCCGTTCCCTATCGAAAAAGTCAGGTAAATTCGATTCACAGCAGGCAGTCCGCTGGAGGGTTTGCTTCGAGAGAATCTATGATTGCGAGAAGCAAAGCCCGGAATGACAGGACTGCCGGACAGTAAAACGAGCGCCGAAGCGCTCGTTTTTATTTTGTCCTCATTACGTCAGCAATCACGGCTGTTGCCGTTGGCAGTTTTCCTGCACCGGGACCGTAATACAGCGATTTCCCCATGTACTTTGATTCAACCAGTATGGCATTCATTACACCGTTGACACTGTAAAGTTCATGATCGGGTCCTATGACCTCGGGCTTAACGCAGGCATTCAGTCTGCCGTCTGCATCCTTTTCAACTATCCCCAGAAGTTTTATGGTCTTTCCTTCCTCTCTGGCCCTGTCGATGTCATCCTTTGTTATCTTTGTTATTCCTTCGGTCGGAATAGACTTGTAATCAGGCATCTGTCCGCTGATGAGCCATCCGAGAATTGCCGTCTTTCTGCAGGTATCCCAACCCTCAATATCAGCTGACGGATCACGCTCCGCATATCCGAGCTCCTGAGCCAGCTTAAGAGCCTCATCAAATGACATTCCGTTATCATCCATCTGTTTAAGGATGAAATTAGTCGTTCCGTTCAGAATTCCCGAAATCCTGGTGATATCGTCACATCTTAAGCATTCAGTGATTACATGGATAATCGGAATCCCGCCTCCGACAGATGCTTCAAACAGGAACTGAACATCATGCGCCTTCGCGGTGGCAACGAGTTCCTCACCAAAAGCGGCCACCAGAGCCTTATTTGATGTAACTACATTTTTCCCCGCTTCAAGACACTGCTTAACAAATTCATATGCCGGGTGTTCTCCGCCCATAGTCTCAACTACGGTATCACTGTCGCTGCTGAGCACATCGTTAAAATCTTTTGTAAGTTCAGGTACCTCAAGGTCTCTGAGATCGAGTACCTTTACCACTTCTATATCATTGGCTTTGGCAATCTCATAGACTCCGCTGCCTATAGTTCCGAATCCGAGAATTGAAATCTTCATAGCTAATGTCTTCCTTAAAATCAGTCTTCAACCTTTCTGTCAGGACATCCGAGTGACATCCAGGTCAGATATGCAGTAATAAATTTGTCGAGGTTTCCGTCAAGAACAGCATCTGTGTTTCCGGACTCGCATCCGGTACGCAGATCCTTGACCATCTTGTACGGCTGAAGCACGTAAGAACGAATCTGTGAACCCCATGCATTATCTTTGACCTCACCTCTGATGCCGGAAAGTTTCTCCATGTTTTCCTGCTGCTTGAGCATAAACAGCTTTGTCTTCAGGATCTGCATAGCCTTATCCTTGTTCTGGAACTGGCTGCGTTCATTCTGACAGGTAACAACTATTCCCGTCGGGAAATGTGTGATACGAATAGCCGATGAAGTCTTGTTGATATGCTGTCCGCCGGCACCGGATGAACGATATGTATCTATACGTATATCGTCGTCCTTGATCTCAATATCAAGATCCTCCTCTATGTCGGGCATAATGTCACAGCTTACAAAACTTGTCTGACGCTTGCCCTGTGCATTGAACGGACTGATACGTACAAGTCTGTGGATGCCGTGTTCGGAGCGCAGAAATCCGTAAGCATTTTCGCCGTTTATCTGTATGGTCACGGATTTGATTCCGGCCTCATCTCCGTCAAGGAAATCCAGCACATCTACGGAATATCCCTTTTTCTCCGCCCATCTAGTATACATACGATATAGCATGGAACACCAGTCACAGGATTCTGTTCCGCCTGCTCCGGCATTCAGTCTGAGGATCGCACTGCTGTGATCATACGGTCCTGACAAAAGCTGCTGAGTCTTCATCATATCGATTTTTGCAGTCAGATCTTCGACGAGTCCCTGAATCTCTTCAATAAGGCTGTGATCGTCTTCCTCATTTGCCAGATCGATCATGTCCTTAGCATCTGTGAAATCCTGCTCAACCTGATTGTACATCTGCACTGTGTCTTTCAGGTTCTTTGCCTCTTTGGACAGTTTTGTCGAACGGTCCGCATCGGTCCAGAAATCAGGTGCCTCCATGGCACGGTCCAGTTCCGCGATACGGTTCTTTTTGTTTTCCAGGTCAAGCGAAGCCTTCAGATCCTTCAGCGGCTGCTCGTACTGTGATAGGGTATATTTAAATTGATCAAGCTCTACCATGACAGTTCTTATACTTCTTTCCTGATCCGCACGGACACGGATCATTTGGATAAACTTTTGCTGCCGCCTTCTTTACAGGCTGGCGTACAGCAGACTCATCTCTGTTTGTTCCGGTTACTTTGGCTGCAGGCTCACGCTCAAGCTTGCGCTCTACCTGAAGATGATACAGTATACGTACAGTCTCTTCTTCAATACCTGCTTCCATCTGTTCAAACATATCAAATGCCTGAACCTTATATTCAACAAGCGGATCCTTCTGACCGTATGCTACAACTCCGATGTTCTGTCGCAGCTGCTCCATATCGTCGATATGATTCATCCACTTGTTGTCAATTACTTTAAGAAGAATGATACGCTCAGCCTCACGTGCCTGCTCGGCAGCAGGGAACTGGGATTCCTTATCCTCATAAAGCTTGACTGCCTCTTCCTTAAGTCTGTGTATAAGCGTATTCTTCCTGTCTCCTGACGAGATACTTACAGGTTTTAACGGAATGATAGGCAGAAGCAATTCGTTGAGTGCCGTAACATCCCACTGATCATTCGGTGCATCTTCATTGCAGGTCATATCAACGGCATGCTCTACGATATCATTGATCATCTTCATGATCGTTTCTCTCATGTTGTTGCCTTCAAGCACCTGATTACGCTCAGCATAGATTACCTCTCGCTGCTCATTGTTTACCTGGTCATATTTCAGAAGGTTTTCACGGATACCGTAGTTATTATTCTCGATACGTTCCTGTGCTTTCCTGATAGCGTCGGACAGCATCTTGTGATGGATTTCCTCACCGTCCTCAACTCCGAGAGAAGTGAATATTCCCATCAGTCTGTCTGATCCGAAAAGTCTCATCAGATCATCCTCAAGAGAAATGAAGAAACGGCTGCTTCCCGGATCTCCCTGACGTCCTGAACGACCTCTCAGCTGATTGTCGATACGTCTTGCCTCATGACGTTCCGTACCTATGATCTTGAGTCCGCCGTTCTGACGGCTGAACTCATCCAGCTTGATATCGGTACCACGGCCCGCCATATTGGTTGCGATTGTAACCGCACCTTTCTGTCCTGCCCCGGCAACGATCTCCGCTTCCTTTTCATGGAACTTCGCATTCAGAACCGTATGAGGGATGCCTCTTCTGCGGAGCATGGTCGAAAGCATCTCCGATGTCTCGATCGTAATCGTACCTACCAGTACCGGCTGACCGCTGGCATGGGTCTCTTCTATCTCATCGACTACAGCCTTGAATTTTTCACGCTGTGTCTTATATACGGCATCTTCATAATCGATACGGGCAACAGGAAGATTTGTCGGAATCTCTATTACATCCATTCCGTATGTGTTGCGGAATTCTTTTTCCTCCGTCAGCGCTGTACCGGTCATGCCGGCCTTTTTATTGAATTTATTAAAGAAGTTCTGGAAAGTTATGGTCGCAAGAGTCTTGGACTCTCTCTTGACCTTAACATGCTCCTTTGCTTCGATTGCCTGATGAAGTCCGTCGCTGTATCTTCTTCCCTGCATGATACGTCCTGTAAACTCATCGACAATCAGCACCTCGTCATCCTTTACGACATAATCCTGATCCTTGAACATGAGGTTGTTTGCACGCAGTGCCAGGATGATGCAATGCTGGATCTCAAGATTCTCTGCGTCAGCCAGGTTGTCTATATGGAAGAACTGCTCAACCTTTGCCACACCTTCTTCGGTCAGGTTGACGATTTTTTCTTTTTCATTGACGATGAAATCCCCTGTCTCGACGATGTCTTCATTCATGATGGCATTCATCTTTGTGAACTCGCCGCTTGCTTCACCTCGCTTCAGCTGCTTTGCCAGAAGATCACAGAGCTCATAAAGCTTTGTGGACTTGCCTGACTGACCGCTTATGATAAGAGGTGTGCGGGCTTCATCTATAAGAACCGAGTCGACCTCATCGATAATGGCAAAATCGAGTTCACGGATAACCTGCTGCTCTTTATAGATAGCCATATTGTCCCTGAGGTAATCAAAGCCAAGCTCGTTATTGGTGACATAAGTAATATCACAGGCATACTGCTCTTTTCTTTCCTCGGATGTCATACCGCAAAGAACGCAGCCGACCTTTAATCCCAGAAACTCATGGACAGCTCCCATCCACTCGGCATCACGCTTTGCCAGATAATCATTGACAGTAACTATATGGACTCCGTGACCGGCAAGTGCGTTGAGATATGCCGGGCAGGTCGATACGAGGGTTTTACCTTCACCTGTCTTCATCTCGGCAATTCGTCCCTGATGAAGAACGATACCGCCGACCAGCTGAACCGGATAATGCTCCATATGCAGAACTCTTCTGGCAGCCTCGCGAACTGTTGCAAATGCCTCTATCAGAATATCATCCAGAGTTTCCCCGTCCGCCAGACGCTTCCTGAACTTTACTGTCTGATCGCGCAGCTCTTCATCGCTCATAGCCTGCATCTGAGGACGCAGTGCTACGATTTTATCCACCATCGGATTGATAAGTTTCAGTTCTCTCTCACTATGTGTTCCGAAGAGTTTATCAACTATTGTACTCATGCGCATATTTCTCCTTATACACTAGTAACGATTTTAACACATTTATGACGAACTCGCGAGGTTTTGAGCTTATGTTTACATTTTTTTAACATCTCGTTCATTGCCAATAAGGGGTATTTATTGTATAATGTTTACATAAAAGTACAATATTGTACAAGGAGGTGGCTTATGAAATATACACTCATGGGAAGAAACATTGAAGTCTCCGATACTATCAAGGAAGCAATAGAGAGCAAGCTCGACAGACTGAGCAAGTACTTTACTCCGGAAACAGAAGCCAGGGCAACCGTAGGTACTGACGGCGATCTTCAGAAGATTGAAGTTACAATTCCGACAAAGCTCGGTTTCATCCGTGCAGAGGACGCCGGATATGATCTTTACAGCTCAATCGACAATGTTGCTGAAATCATCGAGAAACAGATCAAGAAATACAAAAACAAACTGATTGACAAAAAGCAGAGTGCAATAGCATTCTCACAGAATTTCATCGATGAGGATTATCCCGAAGAGGATGAAGATGGTCTGAAAATCGTAAAGACCAAGAGTTTTGCTCTTAAACCGATGGATGCCGAAGAAGCATGCCTTCAGATGGAGATGCTCGGACATAATTTCTTCGTTTTCCTGAATATGGATACAAATCAGGTCAACGTAGTATATAAGAGAAAAGGAAACAGCTACGGACTTATCGAGCCGGAAATCTGATAAAACCGGGATACCTTATCCTGATTACGATAAAAGACAGAGGACATTGCTCCTCTGTCTTTTTTATCTGTTAGAAAATTGTGTCTGCATCATTTCATCAGAAAATGATATCTCCGTATGACGGCATCGGCCAGCATGCTTTGTCAACACGCATCTCCAGCGCATCGACCGGTGCACGGAGTGCCTCCATCGCAGGAAAGACTTTATATCGATATGCGCGTGCGGACTTCTCACCCGACGGAAGTGCCGCAGCTTTGTCCAGTTCTTTCTGAAGCTTATCCATTGACTTCTTGGTCTCTGCAAGCAGAGCCGAGCATTCACTGACAAGTGTCTCCTGTACAGATGTATCTGCCGTCGGAACTGCAGTATTTACAGCGATTTTTGCACCGGCCAGACTTCCGATATAGGAAACAACCGCCGGAATTATCTGCTTTGTAGCTATATCCAGCATCGTTCTGGCCTCGATATTGATTTCCTTCGCATACATCTCGAATTCGATCTCGGCACGTGAATCCAGTTCGCTCTTTGTAAATACCCCGAATTTTTCAAACAGATCGACCGCTTTTTTATCGGTAATGCACGGGATGGCATCAACCATTGATTTAAGATTCGGCAATCCTCTCTTTTTAGCTTCTTTAACCCAGTCTGCATCATATCCGTTGCCGTTGAATACTACCTTGCGATGCTCCTTGAAGGTTTTTGCTATATACTTTCCTATCTCCTGCTGATCCGGATGCTCCCCGAGTTCATCGCAGGCATCTTTGAAAGCCTCTGCAACGATGGTATTGAGCACGATATTGGACATGGCAAGGGAGTCCGAGCTTCCGAGTATTCTCAGTTCGAATTTATTACCGGTAAAAGCAAACGGTGAAGTTCTGTTACGGTCTGTAGCATCCTTATTGAAATCCGGAAGTACTGCAACACCGGTTTTCAGTTTGCCTCCGCGAAGGCTGTGCGTAGCTGATCCCTTCTCTGCAAACTGATCCAGTATATCCTGCAGCTGCTCTCCCAGGAAAACGCTTATAACTGCAGGCGGTGCTTCGTTTCCTCCAAGCCGCAGATCATTTCCGACATTTGAACCGCTGTATCTGATCAGATCGGCATGCTCATCAACTGCCTTGATAACGCAGGTGAGTATGAGCAGGAACTCAAGATTCTCATGCGGTTTATCCCCGGGTTTGAGAAGATTTCTTCCCAGGTCTGTCGCAAGCGACCAGTTATTGTGCTTACCTGAGCCGTTCACTCCCGCAAAAGGTTTTTCATGCAGCAGACAAACCATGCCGTGACGGCCTGCGACTCTCTTCATAGTTTCCATGGTCATCTGGTTATGATCGGTCGCTATATTGCACTGCTCGTAAAGCGGAGCAAGCTCATGCTGTGACGGGGCACCTTCATTATGCTGCGTCTTGGCAGGAACTCCGAGTTTCCACAGTTCCTGGTTGATATCTTTCATGTATGCGCCGACGCGCTCATTGATTATACCGTAGTAATGATCTGAAAGTTCCTGACCTTTCGGCGGCATTGCCCCGAACAGTGTGTGCCCGGTATAAATAAGATCTTTACGTTTATTGTATATATCTTTATCAACAAGGAAATACTCCTGCTCGGCACCAACCATCGGGATGATCCTTTTGGCCTTGTCATCTCCGAACATACGCACAAGCCTGAGAGATTCCTTGTCGATAGCCTGCATAGATCTCAGGAGAGGTGTCTTCTGATCAAGCGACTCCCCTGTATATGAACAGAATGCTGTCGGTATGCAAAGTGTGACACCGAGCGCATCTTCTCTTAAAAATGCCGGCGAAGTACAGTCCCAGGCAGTATATCCTCTGGCCTCAAATGTAGCACGCAGACCGCCTGAAGGAAAACTCGATGCATCCGGCTCACCTTTGATGAGATGCTTGCCTTCAAAATCGAGTATTGCTTTGCCCTGTTTGTTTATGGACAGAAAAGCATCATGTTTCTCTGCGGTTACACCTGTAAGCGGCTGGAACCAGTGTGTGTAATGCGTGGCTCCCCGCTCAAGTGCCCACTCTTTCATGGCATTTGCAACCGTATCGGCTATGGACGGATCCAGCTCCGTTCCGGCCTCGATGGTCTTTTTAAGTTTACCGTAGACTTCTTTGGGGAGACGCGCTTTCATTTCCTTATCGGTGAAAACATCGCATGAAAATGTCTGTAAAAAATCGCTCATCTTTTTTCCTCATTCTCTTTCTCTACTGTCAGGTCCCTGTACCATGTATGACTGTTTACCTTTATTGATGCAGGTATGATCTTGATTATCTGATCTATATTCAGACAAAGCATGATAGCAATCGGTGACCAGTTGAATTTAAACGCTGCCAGGAAAGACAGCGGTATCACTATAAGCCAGATGCAGATAAGGTCCACATACATAACAAATCTGGGATCGCCTCCCCCTCGTGTGATTCCGCAGTTGCACGACATCTGGTATGACATACAGAAACCTATGATGCAAAGAAGCTTGATGAACTGATCGGCCAGTTCTCTGGTTTCCGGTGAAACGTTATACATGTTCAGGATCGGAATCCTGAGGATATAAAGTACCGCTGCGACCACTATGCCGACAGCTATAAAGATTATCTGCAGGGAATTGGCGCATTTAACTGCATACTCTTTTCCTCTGGGCACAACCTGTCCCATGCAGACTGCCGCTGCATTGGAAGCACCAATCGCCATGACTTTGACCAGCTGATAAAGCGATGTTGAAATCGAATTAGCTGCCAGCGCGGTAGTACTTAAATTTCCGAGCACGACAGACTGCGCGGCATTGCCGCAGCAGAAGCTTCCTTCGGCTATCAGAATCGGAGCTGCGACTCCCATATATCTTCCTATATTCTCAAAATGAGGTGTAAAAACATCTTTTATCTTCAGACAAAGCTTCTTGTCCAGTCTGAAAACATAGAAAGCCACTATGAACATCTCCAGCACTCTTGCTGTCGTCGTTGCAAGTGCGGCACCCGCAGAGCCAAGCTCCGGTGCCCCGAAATGACCGAAAATCAGTATATAGTTTCCGCCTGCATTGACAAACAGTGAGATAACGGAAACTATGACCGCTATACTTGCAGATCCGATGCCCCTCATTGTTGCAAGCAGGAACATTGTAACCGCAAAGAAAAGCCATGACCACTTGATGACATTGAGATACTCCAGTGCCTGTGTTATTACCTCCGGATCTTTTGTAAAAAGCCCCACGAGCCCGTTCGGCACTATCGCTGCAATCAGGAACATTAACAGGGAAAATGCCAGTGCAAGATAAAATCCTGTCGGAGCAAGCTTCTTTATGGACTCACCGTCTTTCTTTCCCCAGTACTGTGATCCCAGGACTACCATACCGGTAACAAGTCCGTCGAGCAGTCCCTGATATACAAAATGAATCTGGTTGATTATCGTGACTCCCGCCAGCGCATTTTCGCTGTACGAACCTATCATGATATTGTCAAGCAGATTGACGCTCAGAACTATGGCCTGCTGTATTATAAGCCAGACAGCAAGTCTGAAATAATTTTTGAAAAAATCTTTATCTGTACAGAAATGTTTGTTCATAATAATCCGTTCGCTTCCATCACCATATATGTCTTCTCAGGATGACGGCTCTCGCCTTCTTTGCTCGAGGTAGCGGTACAACAGCATAGCTGTTGTATCCCTTGCATTCGTCTAAGAAAGCAAGCTTTCAAGACGAATGTCTTCCGGACACTAAGGCTCACATTCTGTTCGCCTAGTGCCGACGTCTCGCAAGACACCTGATAAGACATATATGGTGCTGTCAGCTAAGTATTTTTCTGAGATACTGTCCTGTATAAGAGTTTTTCACCGCGGCAACTTCTTCGGGCGTGCCGTGTGCAATCACAGTACCTCCGCGGTCTCCGCCGTCAGGACCCATATCAATAATATAATCGGCACACTTGATAACATCAAGATTATGTTCGATTACAACTACAGTATTTCCCCCGTCAGTCAGCCTCTTTAGTATCTCGACGAGCTTGTGAACATCGGCAAAATGCAGTCCCGTTGTAGGCTCATCGAGAATATAGATAGTCCTGCCTGTACTGCGCTTTGCCAGTTCTGTCGCAAGCTTGATTCTCTGGGCCTCACCGCCCGAAAGTTCCGTTGACGGCTGACCAAGTTTTATATAACCCAGTCCGACATCATACAGTGTCTGAATAATCCTGTTGATTTTCGGAATTGCCTTGAAGAAATCAAGTGCTTCTTCAACGGTCATATTCAGTACATCATAGATCGACTTTCCTTTATATCTGACTTCAAGAGTTTCTCTGTTATATCTTTTTCCCTTGCAAACTTCACAGGGGACATACACGTCCGGAAGGAAATGCATCTCGATCTTAATGATTCCGTCTCCTGCACAGGACTCGCAGCGCCCGCCTTTAACATTGAAACTGAATCGGCCTTTCTGATATCCTTTGGCTTTCGCATCAGGAGTCTGGGCAAACAGATCTCTGATAAGGTCAAATACTCCTGTATATGTCGCAGGATTTGACCTCGGAGTCTTACCTATCGGAGACTGGTCAATACATATGACCTTGTCAAGAACCTCTGTGCCTTCCACGGCTTTATGCCTGCCCGGGAAAACAACCTGAGCTCTGTTCAGTTTTCTTGCAAGGGATTTGTATAAAATCTCATTTACAAGAGAAGATTTTCCGGAGCCCGAAACTCCCGTTACCGCCGTCATGACTCCGATCGGGAATTCAACATCAATATTCTTTAAATTATTTTCCTGCGCTCCGCACACCTTAATCCGGCCTTTAGGCTGCAGTCTTTTTTCCGGAACCGGTATTTTCAGCTCTCCGGACAGGTATTTCCCGGTTATAGATTCTTTACATCTGATGATATCTCTGACTGTTCCTGTTGCCACTACCTCACCGCCGTGAGAGCCTGCGCCCGGTCCTATATCAACAATGAAATCAGCCTCCCTCATAGTCTCTTCATCGTGTTCAACAACTATGACGGAGTTTCCGATATCCCGCAGATGCTTCAACGTGGCAAGCAGCTTATCATTATCCTTCTGATGAAGTCCTATGGATGGTTCATCTAGTATGTAGGCAACACCTACAAGTCCGGAACCTATCTGCGTCGCAAGTCTGATTCTCTGCGCCTCTCCTCCGGAAAGGGTGGATGTCGATCTCGAAAGTGTCAGATAATCAAGTCCGACATCTATGAGGAATGAGATACGTGCCCTGATTTCCTTAAGTATCAGTGCACCGATCTGTTCCTGCATCTGAGTAAGCTTAAGTCCGTCTATGAACTGCCTGAACGAAACTATGCTCATATCGGTTGCATCGTATATATTTTTGCCGCCCAGCGTTACCGCCAGAGATGACGGTTTCAGTCGTTTGCCTCCGCACGCCGTGCAGGGAGCTATGCGCATAAAGGTCTCATATTCGGCCTTGCTGGAATCGCTGAAAGTCTCACGGTAACGACGATTGAGATTTTCAATAAGTCCTTCAAATGCTATCGGATAAACACCGCTTCCGCGCTGGCTGACATAGTGAACTTCCACCTCTTCATCTGTTCCGTACATCAGTATGTCATGAATCTTCTTCGGATACTTTTCAAAAGGAGTATCAAGACTGAATTTGAAATGCTTTGCCATAGCCTCAAGAAGCGCATGTGCAAAACTGCCGTCCTTCTGTGAGCTCTGCCATCCCGGAACAACTATCGCGCCATCGTTCAGACTCAATGATTTATCGGGAATGATCAATTCCTCATCAAATTCCATCGTGTATCCAAGTCCCGAACATGCCGGGCACGCTCCGAAAGGATTGTTAAATGAAAAGCTTCGCGGCTCTACTTCATCAATCGATATACCGCAGTCCGGACATGAAAACTGCTGGGAAAAATTGATTTCTTCATGGCCTGACTTTTTTATTTCAGTCTCCGGATAGTCACAGACAACCGTACTTATGTTGCCGGTCAGATTAAGTGCCGCTTCCAGAGAATCCGTCAGTCTCTTCTGAAGTCCCTCTCTTACAATAAGCCTGTCCACTACTATTTCGATAGTATGCTTGATATTCTTATCAAGCTGCCCGGGCTCTATATCCTGAAGAGAAACCACTTCACCGTCAAGACGTGCTCTTACATATCCTGATTTCACAGCCTGATCAAGTACTTTTTCGTGGCGTCCCTTTTTACCGCGCACGACCGGTGCCATGATCTGAAGCCTGGTTCCTTCGGGATAAGCCATGACCTGATCCACCATCTGGTCTATTGACTGCTTATATATAGGTTTTCCGCATTTCGGACAGTGCGGCACGCCTATTCTTGCGTAAAGCAGCCTCATATAATCATATATTTCCGTAACAGTACCTACTGTGGAACGTGGGTTTCTGTTTGTTGATTTCTGATCAATGGATATTGCAGGAGGAAGCCCGTCGATATTTTCCACGTCCGGTTTTTCCATCTGCCCGAGAAACTGTCTGGCATAACTCGACAGTGATTCCATATATCGTCTTTGTCCCTCGGCATATATCGTATCAAATGCAAGGCTGGACTTGCCGCTTCCCGACAGGCCCGTAAAAACGACCAGTTCATCCCTCGGAATCTCCAGGTCTACATGTTTTAAATTGTGTTCGCTTGCTCCGCGAATTTTAATGTACTTTTTCATCTTTGCATTCGTCAGCTTCCGCTTTTATATCTGCGAATTTATCTTCATGACGGCAATGCTCAAGTTCACATCCACCTCGCAGATTTGCGTCGGGACAGTCTCTGTCCCTGCGGTTACAATGGAACATGCCATCATTTTCTTTCATAAATGCTCTGCTCATAGAATTCCTCATATTCTGAAAATAAAAGAGAGACCCTTGGGCCTCTCGAGAGTAGCGGAAGGGAGACTTGAACTCTCGACACTGCGGGTATGAACCGCATGCTCTAGCCAACTGAGCTATTCCGCCATATTTATTTTCCTGCGTCGAGTGGGGCGTATAGGGCTCGAACCTATGACCCCCTGCTTGTAAGGCAGATGCTCTCCCAGCTGAGCTAACACCCCGAAATTTGACGCAAATAGGATTATATGAAATATTGAGCTTAATGTCAAGGCCTATTTAACAAGTTCTTTTACTGCGGCAGCATACTGATTATCATTTTCATCCGCATATTTCCTGCATTCTTCATTAAGTTCAATCTCGACATCGGGCGTCAGTCCTTCCCCGTGGAGATCGACACCGTCAGGTGTATAGTAATGTTCCGTAGTAAGCTTGATGGCAGATCCGTCTGCCAGATTGATGACATTCTGAACTATACCTTTGCCGAATGTACGGGTGCCCACAATAGTTGCCCGTTTATAATCTATCATTGCACCGGTGAATACTTCGGACGCTGATGCACTGTTTCCGTTTACCAATACTGCAACCGGGATATCAACCTGATGCCCGTCACCCGTGAAATATCTCTCACCGACTCCGTCACGGTTTGCTGTATAAACTATCAGACCGTCATGTTCTTTCTCTCCGTCCGGAAGCACATAGTCAATCATATCAACTGCTGCCCTGAGAAGCCCACCGGGATTGTCGCGCAGATCTATAACAATTCCTTTAACATTCCTGTCTTCAAAATCATCTATGGCCTTTTTGAACTCGTCACACGTAACCTCTTCAAACTGGGATATCTCTATATAACCGATATCTCCATCCATCAGCTCTGCATAAACCGTCTGACTTTTGACTTCGTCTCTGGTGATGGTAATATCTATTTCCTTTCCGTCGCGGATAAAGGTGATAGTAACTTCCGTATCTTTCTCTCCCCGGATCATATCGTAAATAACCGTATCGAAATCAATACCTTCCACCGATGTTCCGTCAACTTTGTAAATGATATCGTCTGCCTGAACCCCTGCTTTCTCAGCCGGTGAATCCGCAATCACCGATGTGACGGTAAGCGTACCCGTATCAGTGTTTTCCTGAACGACCGCACCTATTCCGTAAAATTTCCCCGAAAGTGATGAGTTGAGCTTCTTATACTCATCTCTGCTGTAATAAGCCGCATACTTATCTCCCAGTCCGTTCATATATCCTTTGTAAATTCCGTTTTCGAGAGCCTGCGGATCCTGTTCATAAAGAAAATATTTATTGACTATATCCTGTATCGTCAGAAGCTTGTTCTCGATCCTTGCTATGTTCAGTGAGTTACCTTCCGATATAACCTGCTCGGCAGGCTGTGTATTCTGATAACTCTGAAGCTGCGGATTCTTTATCATAACGATAAAGAAAGTAAGACCACTGATAAGCATCATAAGCCCGAGAGTAACGGCCGCGCCCGCGAACATTCCTCTCGAAAATCTGTTATCATTTTTTGATTCTTCCTGTGGCTGCTCCTGCAGCTCATTTTCTGAATTTCTGTAATCTTCTTCCATATCTGTATTACGGACTCACATATGCGAGCGGGTTGATGTATGAACCATTTGCACGGATTCCGAAATGAAGATGGGGTCCTGTTGAATATCCTGTAGAACCGGATTTCGCTATTGTTTCTCCCTGTTTGACTTTTTGTCCCTGACTCACCAGAATCTGACTGCAATGCATATACACGGTCGAAACCGATCCGCCATGGCTTATCATAACATAGTTTCCTGCCGAAGGTGAATAGGTCGCGATAGTGACCTCTCCTGCAGCAGCGGCAATCACCGACGATCCGGTTGCGACACCGATATCTATTCCCTGATGATTAGTGGATGCACCCTTAACCGGTTGCTCCCTCGAGCCGAAATATGATGTGACCCTGGATGATGCCGGACAAGGCCAGATAAAATGCAAATCTCCGAGATCTACCGTCTTATAGGCTTTACCTGCCGCTTCCGCAGCCTTGCGTGCCTCTTCCTCTTTTCGTTTAATCTCAGCTTCTATTGCCTTGATAGTATCTTCCTGCTTTTTTATCTCTTTTTCATATTCTTCGAGCTGAACCTCCGCCAGACCGATCTGGGACTCATACTTCTGTATCTCACTCTTTTTATCGGCCTGAAGCTTCTCGATATCGGATTTTTTATTTTCCGTCTCTTCCTTTGCAAGTCTCAGCTCTTCGGCTGCATTCTCAAGTTCTTCTTTCTTTTCTGTCAGTTCCTTTTGTGTAGCCTCATATGCATCAAGCTGCTGACGGTCATAGTGGCTTATCCTCTCCACGTATTCGGTTCTGTTAAGGAACTCCGGCAGCGACTTCGAATTCATAAGCATATCGATAAACGTGGTATCGGATCTTTCATACATATATTTGATGCGAAGCTTCATATCCTCATACTGTTTATCAGACCTTTTACGGATCTCTTCTATTTCCTGCTCTTTAATACTTATCTCACTTTCTTTCAGAACGATTTCTTCATCAAGTTTCTGTATTTCGGCAGTAACAATATCGATATCCTCATCGAGCTGTTTTACGTATGCATTGACATCGGTTTTTAGCTTGTTCAGCTCCGATATCATTGACTCGGTTTTCTTCTTTTCTTCTTCAAGATTTTTCTTTTTATTCTGTGCATTGGTAATACCCTGGTTGTTTGCAGCCAGGGTAATTACAGACAGTATTATCAGTGCTTGTTTAAAAACCATATATTATACTTTCAAATGTTTATTCAGTGCAAAAAGGCTGGTAAAGAATCCGATTCCTACTCCGAGTATCAATGCAGCCGCTGCCATTGCAGGGAATATCTGGGAGATTGGCAGAAAACTGAATACATCAGACAAAATCAAAAAATTCTTCTGCAGATAGTCGATAGCATAGTTATACAGGAAGTAAATGATAACCAGAGGAATAACTGCGCCCATCAGTCCGAGTATCACACCTTCGATAATAAAAGGCGCACGAATCATAGAATTTGTCGCACCTACCAGTCTCATGATTGCTGTCTCGGATTTTCTGAATTCGGCAGAAATAACTATAGTATTGCGGATAAGGAATGCCGCGACTGCAAGCAGCACACCGATAAGCACAAGAGAAACCACAATAAGTGCGCTGTTGAATCCGGTGAGTACCGATCCGGCCTGACTTGAATAATTGACCTGTCGTACCCCTTCAAGACTTTCAAGCCACTCAACAAAAGATTTCTGCAAGGAAATATCGTTAATCCAGATTGAATAACTCGAACTTCCTTTCAGAGGGTTATCCTCTGCAAAACCCTCTGCCAGTTCTTCTCTGCCTTCAAAATAATCCGCTTTGAATTCTTCCCACGCTTCATCGGCGGATGTGAATTCCATGCTTTTGACTTCAGGTCTTTTGTTTATTTCATCACCAATGGCCTTGATTTCATTCTCGGTCAGATTTTCTTCGAAAAAGACGGTTATGCCGACCTTTGATTCAATATTGTTTACAATACTTCGAAGATTGACCATAACGGAAAAAAACAGGCAAAATAAAAAAATACATGCCGAAATGGTCGCTACGCTTGCAAGCGAAAGCCTGAAATTCCTGCATATATTTTTAAAAGCCTGTCCTATGCTATACATCGCTCTTTACTACTCCTTTTTCCAGCGTTATCACTCTCTTGCCCATTCTGTCCACTATCTCGCGGGAATGTGTGATTACAACTACGGTAGTTCCCTGTTTATTGATGTCATCAATAAGGTTCATGATATCCTTTGCCGTTGCTTCATCCAGATTTCCCGTAGGCTCGTCGCACAGAAGTATCGAAGGTTTGTTGACCAGCGCACGTGCTATTGCCACACGCTGCTTTTCTCCTCCCGAAAGCTGATCCGGATACGACTTGTACTTTGAAGACAGTCCTACTTTTCTGAGCATCTCGGGAACAGATTCCCTGATCTCGTGTGTGCTCTTTCCGATCACACGCTGTGCAAAGGCAACATTCTCATAGACCGTACGGTCCGGCAGAAGTCTGAAATCCTGAAATACCACTCCCAGTTTTCTTCTGTATTTCGGAATATAGCTGCGCGGCATATTGCCGAGAGTATAGTCATCAACAACGATTTCGCCCTCGGAAGCATCTATCTCTTTTAATAGAAGGCGAAGTAACGTACTCTTGCCGCTGCCCGATTTACCCATGAAAAAGACAAACTCGCCGTCCTCAATCACAAGGTCCACATGATTCAGGGCCTTTGTTCCGTTTTCATATGTTTTACTTACATCATTGATTTCTATCATGAAAGTCAAGCTCCGGTATTAGTAATCCTGATTCTCCATATATTTCATATATTTACCGACCATAAGTGCAATCTTGAATGTAATTGCGTCATCAAAAATCCGCAGATCAAGACCTGTTGTACGCTGCAGCTTGTCTATACGGTAAACCAGAGTATTTCTGTGGATATAAAGCTGTCTGGAGGTTTCGGAAACATTAAGTGAATTTTCGAAGAACTTGTTGATAGTTGCAACCGTCTCCTCGTCAAACTCATCCGGATTGCGTCCATCAAAAATCTCGCGGATGAACATCTTGCAAAGAGGAAGCGGAAGCTGATATATCAATCTGCCGATTCCAAGCTTGGCATACCCTACGATCTCACGGTCCTCGTAGAAGATTTTTCCTACATCAAGCGCCATCTTGGCCTCTTTATATGTACGGGACACTTCTTTGATTTCGTTTACTATGGTTCCGTAAGCGATGCTTACATTTTCCACGCCTGCTTCATGAAGAGCTTTTGAAAGATTCTTTGCAATCTCTTCAAGCTGATTTGTTTTTGCTGATGCATCGATTTCTTTTACCAGAATGGTATCATTTTCATCAATGGCCGTGATGAAATCTTTTTCTTTATTCGGAAATAATGTCTGTATCACATCCGGAACATTGATATCATTATCTGTAGATGTCTCGGCGATAAACACGCATCTGTGCGCGGATGTATCTATACCGAGTTTCTTGGCTCTGTTATAAATATCAACAAGCAGAAGATTATCAAGAAGGAGATTCTTGATAAAGCCATCCTGATCATAACGGTCTCTGTATGTAGCCAGGAGCCCCTTCAGCTGATATGCCGCCAGCTTTCCTATTGTAGCAACATCATTGGATTTCCCGTCAACTATCAGGACATTTTCAACCCGGTGATCATCGGAGATTTTGAAATACTGTGTTTTTCCGATAATCTGAGAATCATCGTCTGAAGCCAGAAATGCTGCCATCTTATCTTTTTCAGCCATCAGCTGATCCGAAGTCGTCGCGAGTTTTCTTCCTTCAAGATCCGTAATACACATATCAACATGTGCTATGTTCTTAAGACCATCTAAAGTATTCTGCAAAATCTGTGTTGATACCATAGGTCCTCCCTTCCGATGTATTATGTAATGCATCATTTCAATGTGAAATTTTCACAAATAACATCTATAATTATAATGCAAAATCACAACAAAAACAAGAGAGCATCTGCCCTCTTGCATAATTTTGATCATATTTTTTTGTAAAAATTGTATATTTTTGTAGGATTACTTGCCCTCGTAACGGATAAGAGACTCGACTTCATAGCCTTCAAGGGTTTTCCGTCCGTTGAGTCCTGCAAGTTCCATGACAAAGCAGAGCTTGACGACTGTTCCGCCCAGACGCTCAATAAGCTTGATATTGGCTTTGCTGGTTCCGCCTGTGGCAATAAGATCATCCACGACAACTACCTTCTGACCTGGTTTAATGCTGTCCTTGTGTATCTCAATAGTTGCCTTGCCGTATTCCAGATCATAACTCTCTTCTATGGTTTCACGGGGAAGCTTTCCCTTTTTACGGATAGGAATAAAAGGCTTGTTCAAAACATAAGCAACCGGGACTCCGAAAATGAAGCCTCTCGATTCCGGTCCGACTATAACGTCAAAATCAACGTCCTTAAGCAAATCAACGATTCCGTCAACGCTCATCTTAAGTCCGTCCGCATGCTGAAGGATGCTCGTAACATCTCTGAATATGATTCCCGGCTGTGGGAAATCAGGAATACTTACAACATAATCTTTTAAATCTGCCATCTTTTTCACTTCCATGATTTTATTTGTATCTCTATGCTTTTTCTGCCGTTAAACAAATCAAGCTTCGGATAATATAATATATCAATCTTATCCCTTTTAGCAAGTGCTGATAATGTTTCATCGGCATCACTGAACAAAATTCCGCCGGCAGTAAAGTATGAAGCGTCCCGTAATTTAAACTTCACCAGGTTTTTGTAGTTCGGAATCGACCTTGCAGACAATACCGTCACATCTTTCTGGGCAAACACCGGCTTTTCATTGCCCTGGCCAAACGGTTCCAGTTTTTCCAACTGTTCAAACAAATCAAGATTTGCATACTCAAACGGAAGCGGAACGTCAATCCAGACCTTTTCTATGAAATCCTCGGAAGTAAGGCCTGAGTTTTCATTCAGTTTCTTTCGCAGCACATCCAGGTTTTCCTGTTTTACAGACATTCCTGCTGCCAGTTTATGTCCTCCGAACTTGTCCAAAAGGCTTCTCTGCTCGAAAAGGTGCTCATAGATATTATATTTTTCAATCGATCTAGCCGATCCCTTCAGCAGTCCGGACTCGGAATCGGTAAACACTATTACCGGATGATTATAATGATCTTTTATCCTTCCGGCTATAATTCCTGCTACAGACTCATGACATTCGGGTAGATATACAACCTTCACATCGTCCTCAGGAAATCGGTCGTCAACCTGTCTGATTGCTTCCGCAACATATTTTTCGGTCAATACTTTCCGCTCGTCATTCAGTTCCTTCAAATGATCTGCAAGCTTTTCGGCCTGAACCGGGTCTTTGGAAAGAAAAAGCTCCATGGCAATTCCCGCCGTCTCCAGACGTCCACCCGCATTAAGGCAGGGCCCGAGAATAAAGCCTATTGCATAGGCATTGATTTTCCCGGGTGAAAGAAGACAGGATTCCATCAATGCCTTAAGTCCCGTATTCTTCGTTTCCTTCAGTGCCTTTAGTCCCTCTTTTACGACTATACGGTTTTCATCACGAAGAGTCATGATGTCTCCTACCGTTGCTATAGCGGCAAACTCCAGAAACTCCCTCCACTCATAAAGCGGTACTGAAGCATTTTCATAAAGCACTCTGACCAGTTTGAATGCGACCATCGCACCACATATCTCCTGAAACGGATATTGATCTCCCGGCTGATGGGGATCCACTATCGCATCTGCTATCGGATACTCATCCGGAACCTCATGGTGATCGGTTATAACCATCATCATTCCGTACTGAGCAGCAAGCTCGCAGGCTTCAACCGCCGCAATACCATTGTCACAGGTTACGATGAGCTCGATTCCGTCTTCATGTGCGCGATTAATAATAGTTGTATTGATTCCGTAACCGTCTTTAACACGATTGGGAATATCATAGCTCACATCTGCTCCCAGTCTCTTAAAAGCAGATATCAGAATATAAGTTGAACATACTCCGTCAATATCGTAGTCCCCGACTACTCTTATCTTTCTGCCCTCTTCTATTGCCTCGGCTATAATGTCCGCTGCCAGCTCCATGTCTGTCATCAGTCTTCCGTCATGGAGGTCATTCAGCGTCCCGTTAAGAAAGAGGCCGAATTCTTCCTCTTTTATCCCTCTGTTGATCATTATTCGTGCTATGACCGGAGAAATGCCGTACCTGGCCGCCAATGAATTAAAGTCGGCTTTTTTCCCGTATACATACCATTTCTGATTATCAGTAGAGTTGTTCAAAGCTTTCGTAGTGGTCCTCCGTGTAGAATATAAGTCCGTCATTACTGTAGACTATACGCTTCGCATTTCGTTTTTCTCCGTCAAAGTCTATATCGCATTCATAATACTCCCGTCCCTGTGCTTCCGGCAGGAGTCCTTCATTATTTCCGAATCGTCCCCCTCCTATGCTCATACCGGGAAGTACCTCACCGAGGCTGTCAGAGTTTTGTCCCCATCCGAGCTTCCTGGCCTTGCTTTTGGTGATATAATTACCGGGTAATTTACCGAACCTGTGAATATATGCCGCTACTTCGTCCTTCGAGGAGTAATATCCATCCTCTTTTATTTCAATGGTCCCGGAGTCGGGTTCGGAAACTTCTTCCGGATAGTTAACACTGTTCTGAGTTTCAGTTTCGGCTATTACCGTTTTTGCATCAGCCAAATCAACCGTTTCAGGCTTGACCGTCACTGCCTGAGTCGGAAATTCAACAGTCTGTATCTGCTGTTTCGGATGACATCCTGCAAGCAATAGAATCACTGCTATGACAGGTAATATTATTTTCAGTAATTTAGTCTTCATAATGTGTTTATTGTATCACATTATTTGCGGAATCCTAAACTCTTTTTACGGTGCGAACCGAAATGATACTTTGATGACTTTTCATTAAGGAAATCATACAGATCATCCATGTCATCTTCCGTCCGATACTTCTCATCCTTAGGTCCTGATACCGAGACAACCTCCAGAATTTCATCCTTATACATCACATTATCTTTTGATTCCGTTTTTTTATCTTCGTGCTTCTCCGGTTTCTTTTCTTCGATACAATCTACATTATTATTGTTTATTACATTTACGAGATCGCATACTCTGTATCCTTTTTTCAGACTCGCCTGATACAGAGCATATGTAGAGACAACAGCCGACCTGTCATTGCTGTCTACCATTCCGAGCAGATCCTGCAGCAGAGAGGACAGTCCCGCGGAAAAATCCCCCGCATATCCGGGACAATAACAGAACAATGGTTCCATTTTATCTTTTGCTATATACATATAATTCCTGTCCGGAATCAGATCGTTACAGTCAAGCAGGTATTTTTCCAGACTGATGAGCAGATGATTCAGACTGAATATCAGACTCCTGATGTCATCCATCTGCAGCGTTCTCGAACTCACTACACTGTCAAATGTCTCCTTGGATGAGATATCATAATAAAGTTTTGTACTGTCATTTTCTTCTCTTATCTCAAGCGGCAGAAGTCCCGGAATTCTGTTTGCCTCCAGCATTTTGAGTTTATAACCGATATGATCACACCCGGTAATCAGATAATTACCTTCTGTAATAAAATCCATTTCCTTTTTCATGAGCCGTCATCCTTTTCTTTTTTTTCGACAAAATCTTTAATAACCGAGCTTAGTCTCATATAGTTTTCTATATCTGCGATTTTAGCCGTATATTCCTCATCTCCGTGCCTGGCTGTAGCCGTTTCGCTCAGTCTGTCTCTCGAAAGTGATAAGTTCTGATCTGTATATCTTCCCAAAACGCTGAGCCTTGCGTGTGCATATTGCTCTATTGCTTCTGTTTCACTCAAATCCGTCAGCCATGTTTCTTCTGTATGAGCCGTCATCAGAGCGGCTTCACCGGCGACGTAATTCCTGAAAACACCGTCACGACATCGATACGCAAAAATAATAGCCGTGACAAGACAGATAAGAATTATCCCCATAACCATAGCCGCTTCGACGGTAAAACTTGCCTGCATCTGATATTGTTTGTTTTTTTTCACGGTACTCATACTATGAACATCACTCCGAATGCTACCGGAAGAGCGATAGGAAGAAGTGGTATGTTACAGTCGCGTATCGATTTATTCTTAAAATGTCTTACAACACATATTACCAGGGAAATGACTGCCCCGAGCAGCATGGCTCCGGCGATAAGCAGAATATTCCTGCAACCGAGCACAAGTCCCGTAGCAGTAAAAAACATAGCATCACCATAGCCAAGCTGCTGTCTGGAAAGGATTGCCGTTATCCACATGGCAGCAGCGGATAATAATCCCAGTCCTATCCTTATCCATAATAATTCCTTTCCTGTCGCAATCATCCAGATATATCCCGCGATAGTAAATACGAACATAGCTCCGAAAATCCTGACATTGACAGTCTTTTTTCTGAAATCACTTATCGCACAAACAATTACAAATAAAACAAATATTATTTTTCCGTATACATATTCTATCAGCATTATTTCCCTCCGCAGTAACTGCAGCATCCCATCCATTCAACCTCTGATTTTTTAACAGCCTGAGGATACGCCTGCATAGCCGAGCATCCCGTATCCGTGTGAAATTTGTCACCCTGTGGTGTGATATAAACAACCTGTCCCGGCTTTGCTCCGCTGCCGCATCGGTCACAGGGTTTAAGCCCTGATGCTCTTCCGTCATCTCCAACCACGGTCTCGCTCCAGCTGTTTGACAGATAATGGCAGGAAGGAGACAGATGGTACCTGGTTGAATTCTTTCCGATATACACAATCTCATCCTCTTCGTCACCGGTATTTTCTCCGCTTCCGGACGAACTGCCTTTTTTCCCGGTCCATGCCCGCCTCGATGCAACTGCCTCCTGTGTCAGACTGCCTAGTCTTAACACCCGGAAAGGAAGTTCATATTCATAATCCAGTTTAACAACGATCATATCGTTCTCTCTCATCATCTCGCTTCCGAGAAAATTGACGATTTTCATTCCTGCATCATCAACTTCGTCTTCTGCTCTCCTTGCTGCAAATGCACCCAGTGCCGCATCTGTACCTATGCTCATATACTCATAAATATTTTCATCGACTTTCGTATCTTCACTTTCAGCATCCGTCTTCTTTTGACTTTGATCTTCCTTTATTTCATTAACAGTAAACATGTATTTGCTGACATCGATGGCTACCGATTCGGCAGCCATCTGCATTTTTCTGTCAGCATCCATGATACGAAGGGGGAACATCAGAATAATCATGGAAAACAGAATTAACGGAAGTCCGAGTGCGGCCTCTATTGTCAGTGAGGCTTTCAGGTATGCCCTCTTATCTGTATTTGGATTGCCACTATTCAGCGCTTGGAGAGGCATACTGTTTTTTGGATTTTTTGTATTTGGTTTTGAAAGAGACAGATAAGAGAGCATACCTGAAAGCCCCTGTTTATTGTTATAGTTAATATGCTTTGACGACATTGGTCTGTAACTCAAAGTCACGTGTGAATCCGCCGGTTTCACGGGATATCATCGGAATTATGGTAAAAAGGTGTTTCACTTTAGCAGTAACATTCATATTCAGACCATAGATACAATTACGCATTTCAAAATCATTTTCTTTCGTTCTCATATTTATCTGCATGATATCCATCACTCTGTAATTCCTCACTTCACCAAACAGCAGAAGTATCACGAACTTCAGGTAGTTTTCATAACTCAATCCTCGTTCATCACCGGAATCGGATCCCTCCAGCTTCCTGCTTTGACCCCAGTTTAATATGGAGCCGACATCCAGCTTCCACTCCTCCTGACTTTTTACCAGGGATACTTTATTTCCGTTCAGTAAAGTACGGCAGTCAATAATAGATTCTGCACCTGCCCATACACCTATGATCAGACACTCAACAACCGGAACCAGAGCAGTCAGAGTGCCTCCGCTTGTGCCTATGACTATCTCCTCAGCCAGATGTCTGGCCTGTGATCTTTTACTGCCGTCTCGCATGATGCTCAGATAGTTCATGCCTTCACGTATGGCCAGAACATCTCCGACCGCCGCTGCCAGGTTATCTTTGTCATTGTCTTTTCCGGCACATATATACTCCATCTCATATCTGACCGGTCCATCCACATCATCGGTAAATTCAGAGAAAAACTTTGCTATGTATTCTGCTATCAGAACATTTTCAAAAACACTTCTGTTTTCCGTATTCCTGTCTGTGCTCATACATACATCCGACGGAGCAAGCGATAAATCAAGCTTTGCCTTACTTGCAGCTTTTCCATCGGGCAGAACAAGGACAAGCAAATCACCTCCCAGCAGCTTTTTTGCTGTTTCCAGAAAATTTTTCTTATTCTTATCCGCTACACCGAATTCAAAATCCAGATTCGGGATATCTATCGCGGAAAAATCTTCAGCCAGCTCATCCCAGAGGTTCTGTATCTCTTCCTCATATTCGCCGGAGTCTTCAGATTCTTCCGCAGCCGAACGCAGTTCGTCCGCATATTCTTCAATCTCACGTGCAGCCTCTTTTGCCTTTTTGACAGCTATGATATTATTCACTGTACTGGAATATATTTCTTCGACCTCAGCTCTCCGGTTCTTTTCGTCTGAAGAATATCCCAGAAAATCATCTTTTACTGACTGTATGATTTCCTGTCCTTCACTGCTTTCAATATTTGCATATGCATCCGCATGTTCCTCATCCACCCGATTTAGTTCTTCCTCAAGATCGTACGAACCGTTTTCATATACACACACAAGCCCGCCGTCATCATCGCCTGTTCCTGCGACCTTCTCCATCTCTCCAATCATCCTGTCAGCCTCCTTCTGAAAGCTCCCGTTTGATCCGTTATTAAGGTCATTGACCGCTCTGCTCTGCAGTTCCTTTTGTTTGTCCAGCGATTCATTGATATCCATAAGGGCCTGTTCGACTTTCAGCGCTTCTGTGGATTTTTCCGAGTAATCATTTGTAATTTCCTGTATAGCATCAGCTTCGTTCAGATCCTTCCATAGTGAATCCAGTGTGTCGGCAGCTGATACATCGACAAGGCTCTCAGCAACCCCGAATGTCATATAATCAACTATTTCCTGTTCCAGCCACTCACCTCCAGTATCGGTCAGATACGCAGCTTCATTAATCTCTGCCTTTGCACTGTCCATCCTCATCCAGCTGCCGACATTCAGATATGGTTCCATATATTTCTGCACTGAATTCACTGCAGTTTCCGGATCATCACATTCATATGTTACTATCCTGTACCTGTCCCACATATCATTATGATATTCCGAAAACAACGAATCTATTGCCGACTCTGATGCGACTTCCAGATGAAATCTGAGACCTGCGGTACGTGCCGATTCCACAAGCGTAAGTACCAGTGCCGATATACTGACAAAAACAAGTGCCAGAAACACTGTAATCGTTCCTTTAGCTTGGACTGTAAACACTCTCTGCATCCGTTTCTATCTGTCCCATGATGTCTTTAAGAAGCGCGGTGATTTTTTCCTTGAAAATAATAACCAGCGCAATCAAAACAACCAGGATCAATACGACTTCAATAGTCCCCATTCCACTTTCGTCGCTGAGTTTTGCCTTAAGCCTCGGCAGAAATCCATACTTAAAATTAAATACAACTGTTCCCATCATTTCTTTCCTCCTCGTGTTTAGTTTTATAAAAATCCCATAAGCGCAGGTACCATTATGATTACCATTACGATAGCAAGCAGCATTATGAGAGGAATCAGCAGCTTCGTTGAGGCTTCTTCTCCCTGACGAAGCGCAAAATTCTTTCGTTCTTCCCATGCTTCAAGCATTTCCATCTGAAGCATGGATTTCAGATTGGCCACACCGGATTTCCGGTTCTGTTCCAGAAGCGATGCCAGTTTCATATATTGCTTGGAATGGCACTGTCTCCCGAATGCCCGGTACACCGCCCCTTCCGGAGCGCCTGTTTTTAATCTGTTATTCGCCTTACACAGTTCTTCATATGCATATCTGATTTCAGATTTATCATTGTTTTTTCTGTAACTTTCATAATCCTTCGCAACTGCATCCCATGCCATCCTGACACTTAGTCCGGCACCTACGAAAACCAGTAGTTTGGATACGATTTCCGGATAATCTATCTGCATCTGTTTGAACTGTTTCTCACGATCTGTCCTGGCATTTTCCTTATCGCGAAGGTAAAACAGAATTGCCGCGACAATACCAAGTATCCATATGATGTTATATGACTGATCTTCTGTATTTCTGAACCGTATACTCCTCCCGTCATATTCATCAGGAAGCTCCACTTTGGGCTTTGTAGCTGAATTTTTATCTGCGGCACTGATCAGTTGTAAAAGACCGTTCTGCCTCTTTTCCGCATCCGAGTACTGTCTGGGTATCACTGTTATCGGCACAACAAAATCTCTCTGATAATTCCTGTTACTGACAGTTACACGCAGCAGTACATCCCTTGCTTCCTTAAGCTCCTCGTTATAAACCGTGCCTGCAGAGGTGACCAGATTTCTGTCATCAGAATCCCATGTAAATTTAAATCCGTACTCCTGATTTGCATCCGGCAGAGCCAGATCATAACAGACCTCCTGCAGTGAAGCATTCTCTCCTAATGCATCGGCTGTCGTATCCGTTAAACACTGTGACATAGCATCATCTATCTCATCCGGTCCGTATTCTCTGGCACCTACCTCTATTTCCATCTGCACCGGCTCCTCTTCCAGGCCGTCAACATACAGAGATTCCGTCTTCTTACTTCCGTATCCGGATCTTTCAATCTCTTTAATGTCTTCAGCCCTTCCGGGATTCACGATAAGGCAGACAAGAAACAACAAAAAACCTCCGCCTATACATAAAATCTGAATTCTGTATTTCTTTGCAAACTCTGCGGCCTTCTCAATGTACTTCAAATCTCTATCTCCAAAATCTTATTGCCCAGCCATATCGCCGCAATGTATGTGATAAGGCAACCGGTCATTACAATTCTGCCCACAATACCGTCATACATAACATCGAAAAAACCGGGTGATGTGATTTCAATATAAATGACAATAACAACCGGTATAACACTCATGACCTTCTGTTCAAATACTTTCGCTGAAGTCTGTGTCAGTATTTCCTCTTTTATCTGAATCTTGTCACCTATGGTATCTGCTGTCCTCATAATTATCGTATTAAGCTCTCCTCCGCTGCGTTTTGCAACCTTCAGTACCTGGGCAAAGTTTCTGATATCATCAATCCCGCTCCTGTCGGCAAATTCCTGCCATGCCAATTCGATAGGAATATTCATACTGACTCTGTGATCTATGTATTCGAACTCTTTAACTATCAGCGAATTTTCTCCGTACAGAACTGTAAGCTCTTCGGTGCTTTCCGTCATCGCATTTTCAAGCGAATACCCCGCGGAAAGCGCTGAGGCAAGAACGGTTATTCCCTCCCGGAACTCTGCGGAAAGCTTTCGTTTCCTGGCATCAAAGAGTTCCTGTCTTTTATATATCGGGTACAGAACTGCTGCCGGAACTGCCAGGATGATAAATATAATCGCACTTCGGTAGAATATATATGCCGCCACACCGGCAAGCAGTATCCCGATAATACCGTATTTAATCCATTCAGCTGCACTTAATTCATATACCGAATAGTCCGTCGCCTGAGGCTGCAAGTTTCCCGGTATTCTGAAGAGAGGCAGTTTTTTTAAGCATTCCTGTAACCTTCCCTTTCGACTTTCCGGATTTTCCGAAGTCTTCACGGAATTCGTATAAAGTATTTGTTCTGATCTGACCTTCCTCAAATCCGGTTACCTCCACTATAGCTAAAACTTTTCTGCTTCTGTCTCTGACTCTTCCGAGATGGACTATGATATCAATAGCACTGGCCATCTGAGCTCTGATTGCATCAAGCGGCATCCCTGCACCTGCACCTGAGCTTAGCACCATCGTTTCGATACGCGTCAGCATCTCCCGGGCCGAATTTGCATGCCCCGTACTCAGACTTCCGTCATGTCCTGTATTCATAGCCTGCAGCATATCCAGCGCCTCTGCTCCTCTGACCTCTCCGACCACTATGCGATCCGGATTCATTCTCAGAGAAGCTTTGATAAGATCTGCTATCGTTACGGCTCCCTCTCCCTGCGGGTTTGCCCGTCTTGCCTCCATGCTTATAAGATTTTCTATATGCATCAGCTGCAGTTCCGCTGAATCTTCAATAGTAATGACCCTCTCCGTTGCCGGAATAAAAGCTGAAAGTGCATTTAAAAAAGTCGTCTTTCCGGAATTGGTACCGCCGGAAATAAAAATGTTGTATCCCGCCCTGACCAGCCGTCCAAGGAACTCTGCGGCTTCTCTGGTAATCGCTCCGTAACCGATAAGTTTCTCCATCGAGATCGGTTCCGGGAATTTTCTTATGGTAAGCACCGGTCCCGAAAGCGAAACCGGAGGAAGCACCACGTGCACACGGGAACCATCCGGTAATCTGGCATCAACTATCGGTTGGCTGACATTGACAACTCTGTTTACCCTGGATACTATCTGTTGAATCAGATCTTCAAGCTGCTCCTGTGATTTGAATTTAAGCGGCCATTCTATAACCTGTCCGGCCTGTTCGACAAAAACATGCTCCGGACCGTTCACCATAATCTCGGTAATATCCTTTCTGTCGATAAGTTCCTGCAGGATATCCAGTCTCCTGAACGAATCAAAAAGTCTCGTCCTGAGCATAAGTTTCCTCGCTACCGGCAGATAATTATCCTCCTCGGCCTTCTCAATCTGTTCATCAATGAGCCCGTATAATTCATCATCATCCACCTCACGCATGTCCGAGAGCTGTCTGCTTATTCCCGTCTGTATCCGGGAAAAGAGTTCTTGTGTACTCAGCAAGACTTCCATAGCTGTACTCCTCCTCCTTCGGGTTTTCCGTATCCAGCCTCTCTTCATGCGGAAGCTTCACTTCATAAATTCTCGCCAGAATATCTGTCCTTCCGCTCTGCTCCAGAGCTTCTCTGAATTCTCTGATTTTGCAGCCGCTCAGTGCATCATCCAATATCGGCATATAAATCTCATCACATATTTCCAGCAGTTCTGCAGCATGCTTTCCGTAACTGCCCATATCCAGAATGATATACGCATATCCGCTCTCGATTTTAATCCTGTTAACAAGCTCTATCATCTGGACACTTGTCATTGCTGTCAGATCCTCCGGATACCTGACCGGTGCAATATAATCCGTATTGCCGAAACGATACACTGACTGCGCAAGTTTTGCCCACGAATAACGGCCCTGCCTGAACGAGTAAATCACATCGGACAGATCACTCATGGTTTCTCTTGCAATATGTCTGAACACACCCGCATACTCATCCAGCACTATCAGAAGGCATTTCCCTCGTTGTCCTAGCAGCTGCGCTACCGTAAGTGCAAATGTTGTCTTACCGCAGCGCGACGCGGGTGAATAAACTGCAATGGTATGACTGGGATTCTTCAGAACATGGTTAAGATTCGAAGGTGCATGCTCCGCATACTCACCCATCATGAAATGGATTATCAGATCCGCTCCGGAATATTTGGAAACAGAAGGAACATCAGCCGTTGAATAGCTATCCTCTGAAAGGCAGATTACAACCCCGTAGCTTCCACCCTCATGAAGTCTGGGATACTCATTCTCATCAATCAGAAGTATGCGGGTGTCAAAATCCGCACACCCGGAAAGGAATTTTTCTGTATCGGAAAAGATGACCGCCTTAAAGCCGCCATTCTCATGATTATTGATATAATGCGCCAGTCTCCCGGCATACTCATTATCAGGATCTACGATTGCGATGATACGACGCATAGCGTATCGCAAAGATAAGATATGAAGATTTAAAAGAGGTTTTACAAATCGTGCGTAAAGAATATACCCAAAAAAATCTCCGGTCAAGCCTTTTAATCCAAAAGCCGACCGGAAATTTTCTTAGAAAATTTTTCTATGTAATTTTTTCTTAAAACTCAAACATCGCTATTCCATAAGGTGGAAGTTTATATTTTATATGCCAGTCACGACCGTCACACTCACCTTTTTCTGCCTTGAAACTTTCACTGCAAAGCCCTTGCTCATTCAGTATAAGTTTGTATCTGCCTGCCTTCGGAACTCCGACCATATAGTCAGCCCTCTCCATCGGGGTGAAATTAACTACAACCAGAACCGAATTCTTACGCTCACGATTATACCTGATAAAACTGTAGATAGATCTGTCGCAGTCATCAGCATTGACCCACTCAAATCCGTCCCACATATCATCCAGCTCATAAAGACATGAATGCTTCCTGTAAACCGTGTTAAGTGCCGCATAAAAATCCGAAATGCCCTGATGCAGCGGATTCTCTTTCAGCTGCCAGTCAAGCTCCTCTTCTTCGTCCCACTCATGCCACTGTGCAAAGTCCTGTCCCATAAACAGAAGCTTCTTACCCGGATGACCGAACATAAACGCATATGCACATTTCAGGTTTGCAAACTTATCCTCGTAAATGCCGGGCATCTTGCTGATCATCGAACATTTCAGATGCACAACTTCGTCATGCGAAAGAACCAGAATGAAATTTTCACTGGTCGCATAAGTCATCGCAAAAGTCATCATGTTATGTGCACCCTTGCGGAAATACGGATCAAGTTTCATATATTCAAGAAAATCATGCATCCATCCCATATTCCACTTGTATGTGAATCCCAGACCGCCCGACTCTGTCGGATGCGTAACCATGGGCCATGATGTCGACTCCTCGGCAATGATCATCGTACCGTCTCCCCGACCCTGAATAAGTGAATTCAGATGCTTGAAAAACTCGACTGCCTCCAGGTTCTGATTGCCTCCGTATTTGTTCGGAACCCACTCACCTGCCTTGCGCCCGTAATCCAGATAAAGCATCGATGCAACAGCATCAACACGCAGTCCGTCGATATGGAACTCGTTGAGCCAGTAAAGAGCATTGGCAATCAGGAAATTGCGAACCTCTGTCCTGGAATAATCAAAAACTTTCGTACCCCAGTCCGGATGCTCTCCCATCTTCGGATCGGCATACTCATAAAGTGCCTGCCCATCGAAATCGGCAAGCCCATGCTCATCCTTGGGGAAATGTGCCGGAACCCAGTCCAGAATTACTCCTATACCCTTTTTATGAAGATAATTAACAAAGTAAATGAAGTCGTCCGGGCTGCCGTATCTTGAAGTCGGTGCGTAATAACCGGTCACCTGATATCCCCAGCTGCCGTCATAAGGATGCTCTGCTAAACCAAGTATCTCCACATGGGTATATCCCATCTCTTTGCAGTACCTTCCGAGTTCTCTGGCGTACTGACGGTAATTCAGTCCTCTCTTCCAGGAACCCAGATGACACTCATATATCGAAAGAGGCTTCCGTCTCGGATCACTTCCGACACGCTTCTCCATCCATTTTTCGTCACTCCATTCATAGTTTGGCACATACGTGATTGATGCGGTATTCGGTCTGACCTCTGCATACGAAGCGTATGGATCCGCCTTAAATATCCACTGTCCGTCCCGGGTACATATTGCATACTTATATCGCTCTCCTGCCTTCATACCGGGAATGAAGATCTCCCAGATACCGCTGGTTCGAAGTGTTGACATATAATCTGAATCCGGATTCCAATCATTAAAATCACCGACCAGGCTCACTGCTTTCGCATGAGGTGCCCAGACCGCAAAATAAAATCCCTCTTTATTCCTATATGTAACCGGATGCGCACCGAGCTTTTTATATATCTCATAATGCACCCCCTGCCCGAACAGATAACAGTCATCCTTGGATATTATGTTCATCTAAAAACAACCTCCGCAAATAAATCACTTAATCGATTATAGCACAATACTGCGGATAATTACCATTATCAGCAGTAAAGTCCAGTCTCGATGGCTGAGCAAA